>NZ_VFPT01000001.1:0-15000 GCF_006716865.1 Roseinatronobacter monicus
CGCGGCGATTGCGCCGTCGCGCGCCGCCTGCCAATCCGCGATGCGGACCACATCAATGCCCATAAGTGCGCCCGAGGCGATGATCGTGGGAATGGACATCAGCATGGACAGTTTTGCTGCATCATGGCGGCCATACCCCAAGGCGCGCGCGCCTGAGATCACGATACCGGAGCGCGAGGTGCCGGGGATAAGGGCGATGGCCTGCCACAGGCCCAGATAGAGCGCGTGCTTCAAGGTCCAGCCTTCGGATTTGCGGGTCTGTGGTCCCATCCGGTCGGTCAGATACAGCACAATGCCAAAGATGATCATCATCCAGCCGATCACGGCCACACTGCGCAATATTTCCATTACGCCAAGGAGTTTGAACACCAGCCCGAGGATCATGACCGGGATCGTTGCGATCACAAGGCAGAGGGCCAGAAAACCGCCGCGCGATTCAATCCGCCCGCGCATCAGTTCTGGCACGCCACGTGCTGCAAGGCCGACATCCTGTCTGAAATACCAGCACACCGCGAACAGGGTTCCGATATGCACCGCGACATCAATCACAAGCCCCTGATCGTCGAGCGAGGTCAGGGCCGGCAGCAAGATCAGGTGCCCGGATGAGGACACGGGCAGGAACTCTGTCAGGCCCTGAATGATGGCCAGAAGGAACAGATGGAAGAGCGGCATTTCAAACCCCTTTTGAGTCGTGCGCAACCTAGTTGGATATTCTGGGAAGGGGAATTTCAAAAGAAGGTCATGCATGCTGACATAAAAATGACGAAAAACTGCCTTGCGCAGACACCAGAGCGCGATTTATTCTAATTTAGGTCAGCACGTATGACTTTTCATGGTGCGAAGCACTGTGTAAAAGGTGAAAAAATTCTGGAGGATCAGCCATGGCTAAACAGCAAATGCTCCGTTTCGTGGATCTCGAGCGCGAGATGCCCGAAAAGCGTCCGCCGGATTTGCGGTCGGAAGATTTCGGTGAGATTTATGCCGAATACGGCGAAGAGAAAGCCGCAGATCAGGCGGGGCGTTGCAGCCAATGTGGCGTGCCGTATTGCCAGACCCATTGCCCGCTGCACAACAACATTCCCGACTGGTTGATGATGACGGCGACTGGCCGTCTGCAAGAAGCCTATGAATTAAGTCAGGCCACCAACACCTTTCCAGAGATATGCGGCCGCATCTGCCCGCAGGACCGCTTGTGCGAAGGCAATTGCGTGATCGAGCAGGCGGGTCATGGCACTGTGACCATCGGCTCAGTCGAGAAGTATATCACTGATACCGCTTGGGAAAAGGGTTGGGTCAAGCCGATTGCACCTATGTCCGAGCGTGGCGAGTCGGTCGGGATTATTGGTGCTGGCCCCGGCGGGTTGGCGGCGGCAGATATGCTGCGCCGTGCGGGCATTCAGGTTACAGTCTATGACCGCTATGATCGCGCAGGCGGACTGATGACCTATGGCATTCCCGGTTTTAAGCTGGAAAAGCCGATCGTGATGCGCCGGATCGACCAGTTGGAGCAGGGCGGCGTCGACTTCGTGCTGAATTGCAATGTAGGCGAGGATATCACCTTTGACGCCATTCGCGGCAAGCATGACGCTGTGCTGATCGCCACGGGCGTGTACAAGGCGCGCGACCTGACTGCCCCCAATGCCAATGCGCAGGGTGTGGTCAAGGCGCTGGATTTTCTGACCGCGTCCAACCGCAAGAGCTTTGGCGATGATGTGCCAGAATTCGACAATGGTGATCTGGATGCGCGCGGCAAGCGCGTGGTGGTTATCGGCGGCGGCGACACAGCAATGGATTGCGTGCGCACGGCTGTCCGGCAGGGCGCGAAATCTGTGCGCTGCCTGTATCGCCGCGACCGCGACAACATGCCCGGTTCGCGCCGCGAGACGCAGAATGCCGAAGAAGAAGGTGTGGAATTTGTCTGGCTTACGGCACCGTCAGGGTTTGTCACCGATGACGCGGGCAATCTGACCGGTGTGCGCGTGCAAAAAATGCGCCTTGGCCAGCCCGATGCAACAGGCCGCCGTGCGCCCGAAGTGATTGAGGGCGCGGATTACACCGAAGAATCTGAACTGGCGATTATGGCGCTGGGCTTCGAGGCCGAAGATTTGCCGGGCCTCTGGGGTGTACCGGAACTGTCGGTGACGCGTTGGGGCACGATCAAGGCCAAGTTCAACACGCATGAAACCGACCTGCCGGGTGTCTGGGCTGTGGGCGATATTGTGCGCGGTGCATCGTTGGTCGTCTGGGCGATCCGCGACGGACGCGAGGCGGCAGAGTCGATCATGACGTATCTTTCGGCCCCCGCACGGGTTGCGGCTGAATAATCCTTAGTCCTTTGGAAAAGGAATCTGAATAATGACAAACTATGATGCAGATTGGGCCGCAAACGAAGAAGCGCGCCGCGCCTACATAGCCGAGCATGGTCTTTACAAAGCAGAGGATGAGCATTCGTCCTGTGGTGTCGGGCTTGTTGTTTCGCTTGACGGGACACCCTCGCGCAAGGTGGTCGAGAACGGGATCGAAGCGCTGAAAGCGATCTGGCACCGGGGCGCTGTCGATGCAGATGGCAAGACCGGCGATGGCGCGGGCATTCACGTGCAGATCCCTGTCGAATTTTTCTATGACAAGATCCGCCGTACTGGCCACGAGCCGCGCATGGACCAGCTGATCGCGGTCGGACAAGTGTTTTTGCCGCGCACGGATTTTGCCGCGCAGGAACGTTCGCGCACGATCGTGGAAACCGAAGTGCTGCGTATGGGCTATTCGATCTATGGCTGGCGGCATGTGCCTGTAGATGTGATGGTTCTGGGCGAAAAGGCCAATGCCACCCGCCCCGAGATCGAACAGATCCTGATCCGCAACTCCAAGGAAACCGACGAGGAAACCTTCGAGCGGGAACTCTATGTTATCCGGCGGCGGATTGAGAAGGCAGTCACTGCGGCTGGTATCGCGGGTTTTTACATCTGTTCGCTGTCGTGCCGCTCGATCATCTATAAGGGCATGATGCTGGCCGAGCAGGTGGCCGAATTCTACCCCGACCTGAAGGATGACCGCTTCGAAAGCGCATTTGCGATCTACCACCAGCGCTATTCGACCAACACCTTCCCGCAGTGGTGGCTGGCGCAGCCCTTCCGCATGTTGGCCCATAATGGCGAAATCAATACGCTGAAAGGTAACCTGAACTGGCTGAAAAGCCACGAGATTCGCATGGCGTCATCGGCCTTTGGGGAAATGGCGGAAGACATTAAACCAATCGTGGCGTCTGGCGCGTCGGATTCAGCGGCACTGGACTCGGTGTTTGAAGTGCTGGTGCGCGCAGGGCGCAATGCGCCCATGGCCAAGACAATGCTGGTGCCCGAGGCGTGGTCAAAGCAAGCAGTCGAGATGCCCGAAGCCTGGCGCGACATGTATTCCTATTGCAACTCGGTGATGGAACCGTGGGACGGCCCTGCCGCGCTTGCCATGACTGATGGCCGCTGGGTTTGCGCTGGGCTTGACCGCAACGGGCTGCGGCCCATGCGCTATGTCGTCACCGGCGATGGCCTGCTGATTGCAGGTTCCGAGGCGGGTATGGTCGTGGTGGACGAGTTGTCTGTGCGCGAAAAAGGCGCTCTTGGGCCGGGTCAGATGATCGCGGTCGATATGAAAGAGGGCAAGCTGTACCACGATACCGAGATCAAAAACAAACTGTCGAAATCGCAGCCATTTGGCGAGTGGAACGACAAGATTGTCGATCTGAACGAAAAGCTAAGCGACATCCCCGAGACGCGCGGGATGGACCCCGCCGATCTGCGCCGCCGTCAGGTGGCCGCTGGCTTCACCATCGAGGAAATCGAGCAGGTTTTGGCCCCGATGGCCGAAGACGGCAAGGAAATGATCGCATCTATGGGCGATGACACCCCGTCAGCAGTGCTGTCGAAAGTGTATCGGCCATTGTCGCATTTCTTCCGTCAGAACTTCAGTCAGGTGACAAACCCGGCGATTGACAGCTTGCGCGAATTCCGGGTGATGAGCCTGAACACGCGGTTTGGCAACCTCAAGAATGTGTTGGACGAAGACAGCAGCCAGACCGAGATTCTGGTGTTGGAAAGCCCCTTTGTCGCCAATGGCGAATTTGACGAAATGGTCCGCGAATTTGGCGATCAGGTTGCATTTATTGACTGCTCCTTCCCTGCGGGCGGGGGCGATGATGCGTTGCGCGACGGGCTGGAGCGTATCCGCTCCGAGGCAGAAGACGCCGTGCGCTCTGGTGCCGGGCATCTGGTGCTGACGGATGAGCATCAGAATGCGGATAAGGTGGCCATGCCGATGATCCTTGCGACCAGCGCTGTGCACAGCTGGTTGACGCGCAAGGGGCTGCGGACCTTCTGCTCGCTCAATGTGCGGTCTGCCGAATGTATCGACCCGCATTACTTTGCTGTGCTGATCGGCAGCGGGGCCACGACAGTAAATGCTTACCTTGCGCAGGAAACCATTGCTGACCGGATCGACCGTGACCTGATCGAAGGCAGTCTGATCGACGCCATGCGCCGCTACCGCGATGCGGTCAATCTTGGGCTGTTAAAAATCATGTCCAAGATGGGGATCTCGGTCATTTCCTCTTATCGCGGCGGTCTGAATTTTGAGGCAGTGGGCCTGAGCCGCGCATTGGTGGCCGAATATTTCCCCGGTATGCAAAGCCGCATTTCGGGCATCGGCCTACACGGCATTCAGATGAAGCTGGAAGAAGTGCACGCCAAAGGCTGGCGCGGTGGGCAGGATGTCTTGCCGATTGGCGGGTTCTACAAGGCGCGCCGCTCGGGCGAGAAACACGCTTGGGAAGCCACGACCATGCATTTGTTGCAGCAGGCCTGCAACACGTCGAGCTATGCGCTGTGGAAGCAGTATTCCGCCGCCATGCAGGCCAACCCGCCGATTCATCTGCGCGATCTGCTGGACATCAAGCCCTTGGGCAAGTCCATCCCGATTGAAGAGGTTGAAAGCATCACGGCCATTCGCAAACGGTTCGTGACACCGGGCATGTCGCTGGGTGCCTTGTCACCCGAGGCGCATATGACGCTGAACATTGCCATGAACCGGATCGGCGCGAAGTCGGATTCGGGCGAGGGTGGCGAAGACCCGGCCCATGCACACCCGCTGCCCAATGGCGACAACCCTTGCGCCAAGATCAAGCAGGTGGCCTCTGGCCGTTTTGGTGTGACAGCCGAATACCTGAACGCCTGCGAAGAGCTGGAAATCAAGGTTGCCCAAGGGGCCAAGCCCGGCGAAGGCGGCCAGCTTCCGGGCATGAAAGTTACCAAGCTGATCGCGCGTCTGCGCCACTCCACCCCCGGTGTGACGCTGATTTCACCGCCGCCACACCATGACATTTACTCGATCGAGGATCTGGCGCAGCTGATTTATGATCTGAAACAGATCAATCCGCGCGTGAAAGTGACGGTCAAGCTGGTGGCGCAATCGGGCGTGGGCACGATTGCAGCAGGTGTTGCCAAGGCCAAGGCCGATATCATTCTGATTTCGGGCCATAATGGTGGCACCGGTGCCAGCCCCGGCACCTCGATCAAATATGCGGGCCTGCCATGGGAAATGGGTCTGTCTGAGGCACATCAGGTGCTTGCCATGAACAAGCTGCGCGAACGCGTGACGCTGCGCACGGATGGCGGGCTGCGCACGGGCCGCGACATTGTCATGGCGGCCATGATGGGGGCCGAGGAATATGGCATTGGCACTGCGGCGCTGATTGCGATGGGCTGCATCATGGTGCGTCAGTGCCAGTCAAACACCTGCCCAGTGGGTGTGTGCACCCAAGATGACGCTTTGCGCGCCAAATTCACGGGCAACGCAGACAAGGTGGTCAATCTGATTACCTTCTATGCGCAAGAAGTGCGCGAAACCCTTGCCAGTATTGGTGCCCGTTCACTGGATGAAGTGATTGGCCGTGCCGATCTGTTGGCGCAGGTCAGCCGTGGGGCGGCACATCTGGATGATCTGGACCTGAATCCGCTGCTGCTGACGGTCGATGGTGCGGAGAATATCCGCTATGATCGCAACAAGGCGCGCAATGCCGTGCCTGACACGCTGGATGCCGAAATCATCCGCGATGCTGCGCGTTTCTTCGAGGATGGCGAAAAGATGCAACTGTCCTACGCGGTGGAAAACACCCACCGCACCGTGGGCACGCGTGCATCCAGCCATATCGTCAAGCGGTTCGGTATGCGCAACAAGTTGCAGCCGGATCACCTGACAGTGAAGCTGGCGGGCAGTGCCGGTCAGTCGCTGGGCGCTTTCGCAGCGCCGGGGTTGAAGATCGAAGTGTTCGGCGATGCCAATGACTATGTGGGTAAAGGGCTGTCTGGTGGTATGATCGTCGTGCGCCCGCGCATGTCGTCGCCGCTGATCGCCCGCGACAACACGATCATCGGCAACACAGTGCTATATGGTGCGACCAACGGGCATTTGTTCGCGGCAGGGCGCGCGGGCGAACGGTTCGCGGTGCGCAACTCGGGCGCGAAGGTTGTGATCGAGGGGTGCGGTTCCAACGGGTGTGAATACATGACCGGCGGGGTTGCCGTGATCCTTGGCTCTATCGGGGCCAATTTCGGGGCGGGCATGACGGGGGGCATGGCATATCTCTATGATCCCGAAGGATTGGCAGAGCCGTTGATCAACATGGAATCGCTGGTCACCTGTCCGGTCAGTGTGCCGCATTGGGAAGATGAGCTGAAATCGCTGATCGAAATGCATGCACGCGAAACCGAATCGCAGCACGCGCTTGAAATCTTGCGCAACTGGGACATTGAGAAAGTGCATTTCGTGCAAGTTTGCCCGAAAGAGATGCTGATCCATCTGCCCTATCCGATCAGCTACGAGTCAGAGGCAATGCCTGCCGAATAAGGGCAGGGGCCAACATAGGCAAAAGGCGCGAAGCACCTGCTTCGCGCCTTTTCTATTTGTGGTGCAAGCGCCCCTTACAGCACGATCAGATTCATCAGATAGAACAGCATCGCCGAGAGCATTGCAGCCATTGGCACGGTGACAACCCACGCCGCCAGAATCGTGACGAAATGCGCGCGGCGCACAACCTTTTTGCGCTTGCGCACCTCCAGCGGGCTGGTGGTATCGACGCGTTTTTCTTTCAGGATACGCTCATGATACCATTCGCGGAAAAAGCCCACGCCAAAGATCGCGCCAATCGCAATATGGGTGGAACTGACCGGCAGGCCCAGCCATGACGCAAAGATCACCGTAATGGCCGCAGCCAGTGCCACACAATAGGCCCGCATGGCGTTCAGGCGCGTGATTTCACTGCCGACAATGTTGATCAGCTTTGGCCCGAACAGCAACAACCCGATGGACAGGCCAACCCCCCCGATCAGCATCACCCATAGCGGAATACCGACAGCATCAGATGCGCCACCATCGCGCACCGCGTGCACGATGGCCGCGACAGGGCCAATCGCATTGGCCACATCATTGGCCCCATGCGCAAAGGACAGCAGCGCCGCCGAGAAGATCAGCGGAATATTGAACAGGATTTTGAGCGATTTCTTGCGGTTCTCCATCCCCTCGCTTTGGCGGCGGATGACCGGGCGCATTGCAAAAGTCAGCACGATCCCGATACCAAGGCCGATCAGCACAGCCGTGCCAAAGGGGATTTTGATGATCTTGTCCAAGCCCTTGAGCGACAGATACGTGGCGAAACACCCGCCCATAATGCCAATCAGAATGGGCACCCAGTAGCGCGCCGCCTCGATCATGTTGGGGCGGTAGATGATGCGGGACTTGATGACCGCAAGGAATATGGCCGCAAAGATACCGCCCAGAACAGGCGAGATGACCCAGCTTGCCGCAATCCGCCCCATCATCGGCCAGTTCACGGCAGCAAAGCCAGCCGCCGCGATACCGGCCCCCATGACGCCGCCGACAATCGAATGCGTCGTGGAAACGGGGGCCCCGACCCATGTGGCAAGGTTGATCCATAGCGCGCCTGCCAGAAGGGCGGCCATCATTGCCCAGATGAAGACCTGCGTTTCGGCCACAGATTCGGGCGCAATAATCCCGCGCGAGACGGTGCCGACCACATCGCCCCCGGCGATCAAGGCGCCTGCGGTTTCGCACAGGGCCGCCACGATCAGTGCTGTGCCGATTGTCAGCGCGCGTGCGCCAACCGCCGGACCCATATTGTTGGCGACATCATTCGCACCGATATTGATCGCCATATAGGCGCCGATTATCGCAGCGGCGACGACCACAAGGCCCAACGGCTCGAAGCCGATAAAGGCTGCAACCGCCAGCCCGGTGATGGCCATAAACGCAAGCGCAAGCCCCGGTGCAACAAGCGGCCGCGAGGTGTAGGCAACCGCCTGTTCCATCGCGGAAATGCGATCCAGGTCTTTGTTCAGCGTTTTCCAGGATTTTTCTTCAATATCAGACACGCGGCGGCACTCTCTGTCATCAAACTGTCACAATGGGCAGTATCAGAGGCGCCAGAACGCGACAATGACCTTGATTACGTCTGTCTTGATTGTTCCGCAAGCCGTTGCAGCAATGCTTTCAATTCGGGCGGCTTCACGACTTCGGCGGCTTCGGATAGGGAAAACCACTTGCGTGTGCGCTTCTTCGCCTCGGGATAGGTGTCGCACAATTCGGACACGTCCAGCCGGTAGATCAGGGGCCGACACTGCACGGGCAGGCCGCTTTTCTTGATCTTGGTATAGGTGAATGCGCCAATCGGCTCTGCGCTGATGGCGCCCTTTACGCCAGCTTCTTCCCAAGCCTCGATTGCGGCCGCCTGATTCAGCGCCTTGTTGCGCATCGGCCAACCCTTTGGCGTGATCCAGTGTTCGCGCCGGAGCGTTTGCACCAGCAGCACTTCCGGCCCGTTTGGGCTGTCGCGCAGGCACAGCGCCGCCGCCTGCACAAAGGCAGGGCGAATGAACTCAAGAACAGTGTTCAGCATTTCAAGCGGCATGGACCGGACATTCATCTGCTGTGTTCCTTGTTAAAGCCCGAATGGCATAGTTTTGTTCCAGTGTCGTGTCAGTACCGGATCATTCCTGCCCCGGTGGAGTTCGCAGGGCCTTTACCTCGGCACGATGGGCCTTGGAGTCAAGACGCCGCCTTTTGCTGGCCAGCGTCGGGCGGGTTGGAATACGCCGTTTCGGACGCTCTAACGCCTTGCGGATCAGCTCGGTCATGCGGGCGCGGGCAATTTCGCGGTTCCGCGCCTGCGAACGGGTGTCCTCGACCCGCAACACGACAGCCCCGTCTTGTGTCCAGCGTCGCCCTGCCAGCCGCTTCAACCTTGCCTTAACTGAATCGGGCAGATTTGGGCTGCGCTCTGCCTCGAACCGCAATTCGACTGCGGTCGACACCTTGTTGACATTCTGCCCGCCCGGCCCAGAGGCGCGCGTGAAACTTTCGGTCAGTTCCCATTCCTGCAAGATGATCTGGTCGTTGATGCGCATGGCCTGCATCCGGTCAGTGAATCGAAAGGGCCGCCTTAAAAACAGGCGGCCCTAAGCGAGCTTCAGGAGATGGAGCCAATTAGAGCATCGGCCCAATCAGAAGGATGTCCCCATCGGGGCTACCGTCAGGACACGCCCCCTCTGACTGTCTTTGCACCTCTCTCCAACATCACTCTAGACACTGGACCACCTCCTTTCATTACGTTGCTGTTAATAGGATGGTGGCATATATTTTGTGTTTGTCAAAAGAAATTATGCGACAGGTTGCGTAAATTTCTTCACGATGAGTCGGAAAGGCACCAAGGCAAGCAGCGCCAGCGACAGTTTTACCCCCCAATCCGCGACCGCCAGACTAACCCAAAGCGGCATTTCAGGGCCGAAACCCAGCATTGGCAGGACTTCGCCCGCCCAAGACACGTCATTGGCGGGTTCGATGGAGGCCAGCGTGGCCGAAAAGGCGATGCTGAAAAATAAGGCAGTATCCAGCGTGGAGCCGACGAGCGTTGAGGCGAGCGGTGCGCGCCACCATGCGCCGCCATGTTTGTCTTCGCGCAACCGGTCAAAGATTGCGACATCGACCAGTTGCGCGGTCAGAAAGGCAATGCCAGATCCGATGGCGATGCGCAGTGTGACCAGAGGTCCGAACTCGCCCATGATCTGCGTGCCGATCAGCGAACAGGCAACCCCCACGGCAAACCCGACCCACACCACGCGGCGCGCAGCCGACGCGCCATAGACGCGGTTCATCACGTCATTGACAAGAAAGGCCAACGGATAGGTAAAGGCCCCCCATGTGAGCCAGTTTCCAAACAGGAATTGCACAAGGATATTTGAGGCGACAACAATGGCCGCCATGGCAAGAATGCCGGGCAGGTAAGTTCGGGTCATGTGAGTGTTCCGTTTTGACAAGGTTGCGGAGACTTGTAGTCGAAAGACCGGACGCCCTTAGATCAGAACGCCGCGCAGTGCAAGCGCGCAAGGGGGATGCGCCGAAAGGGATTCGGCGCATCTTCAGTCGGCAGGGCCGTTTGTGTTACTGCGCGATGCGCCCGTCCAGAACCGGAGAGAAGGGTTCATTCTCGGACAGGTGGCGTGCCAGAACCTCGGCCAGATCAATCGCCGTGTCATAGCCATTCATGCCCCCCTCGCGCAGCATGGCATAGCCATCACCGCCACCGGCCATGAAGTTGTTGGTCACAAGCCCATAGGTTTCGCCTGTGTCCAACGGTTCCCATCCCTCTGCGCCCATCACCTCTACATCCGAGACGCGACCAGAATCGGGGGCGACAGACAGGTCCAGCTTGAAGCGCAGGCCACTGACCTGCGGGAACCGCCCCGCGCCATCTTCCACGTCATTTACGCCATGTTCCAGTGCGGCCAGCAGCGTCTCGCCGGTTACTTCCAGCGTATAGAGGGTGTTCTGGAATGGCAGGACTGTCAGGACATCGCCCAGCGTGGCCGTGCCAGCCCCCATCGAGGCCCGAAGTCCGCCGCCATTGGTCAGGGCAACCCTGATCCCCTGATGGGCCACTTCGGCCAGCATGGCATCTGTGACGGTGTTGCCCATCTCGCATTCCTGCGCGCGGCATGTCTCGCGGCTGCCGTCGATATCGGCGGCAATCTTTGCCACAGGGCGGCGGGTCATTTCCTCGATAGGTGCGCGTAGCGGGGCGATCAGCTCTTCGATATCCTCGGCGGGGGCAAAGCTGGCATCCAGCAAGACGGTGTCACCGCTGGCCGCGATGACAGCGCCTTCATCGTCGAATTCCAGCGTCAGATTGCCCATATAGCGCGAGAATGCGAAAGCCTGCACAATTGGCACCGCGCGGCCAGACGGGCTGGCGACAAGGGTCGCATATTCTACCGCACCATCGACTGTGTTGGACATCAGTGTATGGCTGTGCCCGCCGATGATGGCTGATATGCCGTCCACGGCGGCAGCGATCTGCTGGTCGCGGCCATACCCGACATGGCTGAGCACCAGTATCTTGGTCACGCCCTGACCCTGCAACTCGGCCACGCCTTCGCGCAGATGCTCGATTTCATCCTGAAAGCTGACATCTTCACCGGGAGAGGACAAAAACTCTGTGTCTGGTGTCGTGATCCCAAGAATGCCGATCTGCTCGCCGTCACGCTCCAGCACCAGATGCGGGGTGATCTTGCCATCCAGCGCCGAGCCTTCGGCAACTTGGATGTTGCCTGACACAACAGGGAAATCTGCCTCATCAATCATGCGGGCAAGGTTTTCAGGGCCACGGTTGAATTCATGATTGCCGATGCCCATCGCGTCAAAGCCGATGGCATTCATCATCTGGATTTCGGCGCGCCCGCCATAGGTGGTGTAATAAAGCGTGCCCTGTGACTGGTCGCCCGCATCCAGCGTCAGGACAGGGCGCGCCTGTTCCTCATGAACGGCGCGATACTGGCGGATTGCGGTTGCCAGACGCGCAGCCCCGCCGAAGCAGTTATCTTCCTCGGAATCAGAGGGCGAGCAATTTGAATTGAAGCGGCTGATCTCATCCACGCGGCTGTGCATGTCATTGATGTGCAGCACCGCCAGTGAAAAGCCCGTTCCTGCCTGCGCGGTGCTAAGCGTGAAGCGTCCCGCGCCTGCCAGCGCCAGACTGGCCCCGGCGACCGACAGAAAGCCGCGTCGGCTAAGTGCTGTCTGATTTTTGTGAAATGCCATGTTCCGGGCCCCCTGTCGCTTGATTGCAGACTTCGTTACTTTAGTGTGCAGCCTGTCATGACGCTGTGACAGCGTTATGACAGGACACCGTTTCAAAGCTTACCGCTCAGCGAAAGTGGCGCAAGGATTTTCGCGCAAACGTCAGTTAGAGGCCAGAACTTGCTGACATTGTGCTGGAAGATCAGACATTGTGAACTCTCGCGGGTGTCTGCTGCGGGGGGCTGCGGGTTCTGTGCGTTCGCGCCGTGGCGGATTCAGGAAATCCGTGACCCACCATTGCAGCGTGTCATCACAGCCATTGCCGCCATTTGACAACTCGGCCACGGTGGGGGTCTGCGTGATGCAATGGCGGTCCCCGCGCGGGCATTTCAGGCGCACATGAAAGTGGTAATTATGGCCAACCGCAGGCCGGATCTTTTGCAGCCATGCAGTGTCGCCGCGTGTTGCTGTGCGGCACATCTCTAGCTTTACTGCAGCGGCCACGAATATCCGGTCAACGCGCGGGTCGAGGGCCGCCTGTTTCATCACCTCATGGTGCCGGGCGGTCCAGTTGGAATTGATGCTGCGCTGGTCTTCCGTCCGCACCGAGATCGAGCTGAGCGATTCGCGTTCGGCCACAGACAGATTCAGGCGGCTCGGCGGCAACATCCAGATATCTATATCCAGCCCGATCTGATGGCTGGCATGGCCCGAAGTCATCGGCCCCCCGCGCGGTTGGCTGATATCGCCGATATACAGACCGCGCCATCCGATCTGCACCGCCTTGCGCGACAAGTCCTGCACATAAGCAATCGCGTCCGGATGCCCCCAGTTGCGGTTGCGCGAAAGGCGCATGGCCTGCCATGTCGGACCGGTTTCCGGCAACCTCACAAGCCCCGCCGCACAGCCCTTGGCATAAGAGCCTATCGCCTCGGGTTGTTGCAAGGACGGCATGGGGTGGCCACCGAATAACTGATTGGCCAGTGACTGCGCCGCACCGGGCAGCGGGGCAAAGGCAAGGATCAGGGCGAAGAGGGGGATGCGCATTGGAACTCTGGTTCTCCTTCAGCTTTCACCCATAGTAGCAGGATCAGTCCAATAACAAAAAGCACAATCAGCGGCGTGACCCCAAGGCGCTGGCTGCCGGTAACTGTCGTCGCCAAAGCAATCAGCGCGGGCGCGATGAAGGAAATGACCTTGCCGGACAAGGCATAAAGGCCGAACCCTTCGGTCATGCGGTCAGGGTCGGCCTGCCGCACCATCATCGTGCGCGAAGCCGCCTGCAAGCTGCCCCCGCCTGCCCCGATCAGCGCGCCACAGATGTAGAACACAATATCCGGCAAGCTGGACCCCGCAACCACAGGCCTAAACAGAACCATGGTGCGGTCTGTGCCAACAATAATCGTGCACACCACGATCAGCAGCAGAATAGCACCGACGATGACCGGTTTCGGGCCAAAACGCGAATCAAGCCTGCCTGCAATCACGCAGGCAACAGCGCCGACTGCCGCTGCAAGAATACCGAAAACCCCAATCTGGACGATCGACCATTCCAACACGCCTGCCGCATAGATGCCGCCAAAGGCGTAGATGCCATTCAGCGCATCACGATAGACCATGGACGACCCAAGATACGCGAACAGGCTGCGGCGGCTGGGCAGGGCGCGCAGGCTGTCCTTCAACTCGGTCAGGCCGCGCTGAATGGCACCTGCCGCCGCTTTTCGGTGGGGTGGCTCTTTCACCCATAGAAAGAAGGGAATCACGAACACCATATACCAAAGTGCCGCAAATGGCCCGACCGCGCGCGTGCCTTCGCGCGCTTCAGGGTCCAGACCAAGGATTGGGGCATTTCCCAAGAGTGTGACGCCCCGGTCATTCTCGGCCAGCAACAGCAGCATCACAAAGAGTGAAATCAGGCCGCCGATATACCCCAATGCCCATCCGGTTCCCGAAATCCTGCCCCAGTCTTCGCGCTTGCCAAGCGTGGGCAGCAGAGAGTTTGTAAAGACAATGCCATATTCCAGCCCCACCATGCCAATGGCAAACGCCACAAGAATCATGATGAGTCTGCTTTGATCGGCATCAGGCACGGCCCACCACAGCATAGACGACCCTGCAACATACATCGCGGACCACAGCAGTATCCAACGCTTCTTGGAGCCGGAGCAATCTGCAATCGCGCCCAGAACGGGCGCAAAAATAGCCGTCAGCACCCCCGAAATCGCCAGCATCCAGCCCCACATGGCCTGCCCGCTCACCGGGTCTGGTGCGACGTAGGATGTGAAATAGGGTGCAAAGATGAACGTGAGCAGCAAGATATTATAGGGCTGGTTGGCCCAATCGAACATCCACCAACCCCAAATACGTTTGCGCAGCACCGTCATGTGACCTCCGGGTCGCTTATGCGCCGCCACTAATGCAGCGCTGTTCCATGCTGGCAAGCATGAAAGCGACATGCAACCGGCCTTTGGTGGAATGCCCAAAATGCAATACCGCGCGCCCATATGTCAGGCCGCGGATGCAACGGAAAAAGGCTGCCGGATCGCGATGCGTCCCGGCAGCCCCTTGTGACTATCGTCCTGCATCAGCGCAACAAGGCGCTGAGCAACTGGAGTCGCGCGCGTCCATGACATCATTGCCCTAAACGCGCGCAAAACCCTCGATTATTCGGGCAGGATGACCGCATCAATGACGTGGATCACACCATTGCTGGCTTCAATATCCGCTTGCGTCACAGTTGCGCCGTCCACCGTTACGGTGTCACCGACACCAATGGTCACAGATGCGCCATTCACGGTTTCTGCCATCATGCCATCTTCCAGATCGCCAGACATGACCGCACCTGGCACCACGTGATAGGTCAGG
>NZ_VFPT01000001.1:320000-612500 GCF_006716865.1 Roseinatronobacter monicus
CCCGCCGTGATGAAGGCAGGCATGCCGATGGTCAGCTCAGGGTCACAAATCGTGACCACAGGCATCAGCTTGGGGTGAAAGATGATCTTCTTGCGGTGCGTGGCACTGTCCGTCAGCACACCCGCGCGCCCCACTTCCGAGCCGGTGCCAGCCGTGGTTGGCACCGCGATGATCGGCGCAATCGTGTCGGGGTTGGCGCGGGTCCACCAATCGCCCACATCCTCCAGATCCCAGACGCTGACCGGCTGGTCCACCATCAGCGCGATCATCTTGCCCAGATCCAGCGCCGAGCCGCCGCCAAAAGCCACCACCCCGTCATGCCCGCCTGCGCGGTACATCTCCAGCCCCGCATGCATATTGGCCTCAGTCGGGTTGGCATCCACGCCTGAAAAGATCGCCCGCCCCAGGCCCGCGCCTTCCAGCACATCCAGCGCTTGCGCCGTGATCGGAAGGCTGGCCAGCGCGCGGTCTGTCACCAGCAAAGGCGCGGATATACCCACCGCCTTGCACTGTGCGGCCAGTTCCGAAATCCGCCCCGCCCCGAACTTGATCGTGGTCGGATAACTCCAATTCGCAGTCAGTCCCATGAATCACGCCTTCTTCAGATGGTAGGATTTGACGCGCGTCAGCGCATGATAGCCAAGGGCAGACAGGGCCGTTCCGCGCCCGGTATCCTTGCAGCCTGTCCAGCACAGCGCCGGGTCCAGATAATCGCAGCGGTTCATCAGGATCGTGCCGGTCTGCACCTGCGCCCCGATGCGGCGTGCGGCCTGCGCATCCGCTGTCCAGATCGAGGCAGTCAGCCCAAAATCGCTGTCATTCATCAGGCGGATGGCCTCGGCATCATCCTTGACCGGCATGATCCCGACCACCGGGCCAAAGCTTTCTTCGCGCATGACGCGCATGTCATGGGTCACATCGACCAGCACTTGCGGCGCCAGATAGGCCCCGCCATCATCCGCCGGAAACTCCGCCACATCAATCAGTGCCTTTGCCCCTGCGGCCACAGCATCCGCGATTTGGCCGCGCACAATAGCGGCAAAGCGCGCATGCGCCATCGGCCCCATGGTCGTCGCCTCCTCCAGCGGATTGCCAAGGCGCTGGCGGCGCACCCATGCCACGGCTTTGTCTACAAATGCGTCATACAGATTTTCATGCACATAAATCCGTTCAATCCCGCAGCAGCACTGGCCCGAATTGAACATCGCGCCATCCATCAGCCCCTCGACCGCCGCATCCAGATCCCCATCTGCACGCAGATAGCCGGGGTCTTTGCCGCCCAGTTCCAGCCCTGTGCCTGTGAATGTGCCCGCCGCCGCACGCTCAATCGCGCGCCCGCCACCCACCGAGCCGGTGAAATTCACGAAATCAAACGACCGCGCGGCGATCAGAGCCTCGGTGGTGGCATGATCCAGCACGATATTCTGGAACACCTCTTCCGGCACGCCCGCCTTGTGAAAGGCCTGCGCCAACCGCTCGCCGGCCAGCAGCGTCTGGGTTGCATGTTTCAGCACCACCGCATTGCCCGCGATCAGCGCCGGAACCACGGTGTTCACAGCCGTCAGAAACGGGTAATTCCACGGTGCAATCACAAACACCAACCCTTGGGCCTCGCGCGCCAACAGCCGTGTGAAGCCCGCGCTCTCCTCGACCACCTCATCTGCCAGCGCTTGCGGTGCAATCCCGGCCATATAGGCTGCACGTTCGCGCACCCCGCCGAATTCGCCGCCATAGCGCACCGGGCGGCCCATCTGCCAGGCCAGCTCCGGCACAATTTCATCCGCCATCGCCTCCAGCGCATCAATGCCTGCCATTACGGTCGCAATGCGCTCCTCCAGCGGGCGTGCGGCCCATGCGCCTTGTGCAGCCCGCGCGCGCGAAACCAGACCCGTCGCCGTCGCAAGGGGCATTGCGTCACGTGCGGCATAGACAGACCCGTCCACCGGTGAAACCAGCTTGATCATCGACATTTCGTCTCCTCAGTCATAGACATTTTCTTGCGCCAAATACTCCGGGGGTGAATTGGCCATAGGCCAAGAGGGGGCAGCGCCCCCTAGCCCCGCTCCAGCAACCGCTTGCGTTCCCAATCGGTCACAACGCGGTCATGCTCCTCAATCTCCCAGCGTGCAGCATGGGTGTAATGCTCCACCACCTCGTCGCCAAAGGCCGCGCGCAACATGGCAGACCCTTCCAGCAAATCGGCGGCATGGCGCAAAGTCTTCGGAATTTCCCGCGCGCCCCGGTTCTGGTAGCTGTCGCCGCGCATCTCCGGCTCCAGTTCCAGCCCCTGCTCAAGGCCCGCCAATCCTGCCGCCAGCAGGCCTGCGCAGGCCAGATACGGGTTTAGATCCGCCCCGCCGATTCGGCACTCCACCCGCACGGCCTTTGTGCCATCCCCGCACACCCGGAACCCCGCTGTGCGGTTGTCCAGCGACCAGACCGCCTTGGTCGGCGCGAACATGCCCACGCAAAACCGCTTGTAGCTGTTCACATTGGGGGCCAGCAGCGCGGTCAATTCGCCCGCATGGGCCAGTTGCCCCGCCATATACTGCCGCATCACTGCCGACATGCCATATTCCGCGTCCCGGTCCAGAAAGGCGGGCACCCCGTCCAGACTCCAGAGTGACTGATGCACATGGCTGGACGACCCCGCCCGCCTGTGATCATATTTCGCCATAAAGGTTACGGATTTGCCCAACCCATGCGCAATTTCCTTAGTCGCCTGCTTGGTCATCACATGGTAATCGGCAGTGGTCAGCATCTCGGCATAGCGAATGTTGATCTCTGCCTGCCCGGCCTCTGCCTCCCCCTTGGAGTTTTCAACCGGAATCCCCGCGCCATATAGCCCGTTGCGCAAGCTTCGCATCAACGGCTCCTCTTTTGAGGTCTGGAACAGGTGGTAATCCTCATTATAGCTTGAAATCGGGGTCAGATGATCGGTGCCACCATCGCGCAGCGCGTCATAGCTTTGCTCGAAAATATAAAATTCCAACTCTGTCGCCGCCATCGCCGCATAGCCCATCTCGCGCGCCCGCGCGACCTGACGCTTCAGGATCGCACGCGGGGACACTGCGACCTCTTCATGCGTGTGATGATCCAGCAGATCGCACAGAACCAACGCAGTGCCCGGCAACCACGGCACGCGGCGCAATGTGGCAAGGTCTGGCTTCATGGTATAATCGCCATACCCTTTGGCCCAACTGGTCGAGGCATAGCCTTCAACCGTCAGCATCTCCATATCTGTGGCCAGCAGGTAGTTGCAGCAATGCGTCTCGTTATACCCGGACTCGAGGAAATGCGCGGCATGAAACCGCTTGCCCATCAGCCGCCCCTGCATATCAGGTGCAGCGACCAGAACCGTATCAATCTCGCCTGCGTCAAACGCCACGCGCAACTCGTCCAAACTCATCTGTCCCGGCATTGCCATCCTCCGCTACGCCTCGCGCGCATCATGCTCATTTTCTTGCGAAAAATACTCTCGGGGGGTCCGGGGGGCAGACAGCCCCCCGGCCTTTTGCGTCAAGAGTACCGATAGGGCCGTCCGGCCATATCCATCGCTGCGTTATAGTTGCGGAAGATATCCACCACCTTTGCCTTGGTTTCGGATTCTGCGGCGATCTCTTCCCAGAACTCGCGTGCCGCCCCTTCAACTGTGCCCCATTCCGCATCCGGGATCGAGGTCAGCTCCAGCTTGTCACCTTCGGTGCGCAGGCGCGCCTCGCCCGCCCAATACCAGTGCTGGCGATAGTAATGTGATTGCTCGAAACATGTGGCCAGCAGCTTTTGCAGATGCTCGGGCAACTCATTCCAGCGGTCCATATTGGCAAAGAAATGCCCGATCCACGCCCCCGAGATGTTGTTGGTCAGGAAATGGCTGCAAATATCGGCCCAGCCCACCTCATAGGCTTCGGTGATCCCGCACCATGCAACCCCGTCGATCTCGCGGGTTTGCAGCGCGATTTCCACGTCTTCCCACGGCACAGTCACCGGCACGACCCCGAATTGCGACAAGAAGCGGCCTGCGGTCGGGAAGGTGAACACCCGCTTGCCCTCAAGATCAGCCAGCGAGGTGATGGGCGAGGATGTGATGAAATGGCACGGGTCCCATGACCCTGCCGAGATATGCTTGATCCCGACTTTCTCATATTCCTCGGCCCAGATTTCATTCAGGCCCCAGTCATTGAACAACGCGGGCACATCAAGGCTGTAGCGGCTGGCAAAGGGGAAATAGCCGCCAAATACTGTGACTTCGGTCGGCGAAGCCATGGAGTCGTCATCCGATTGCACCGCGTCGATGGTGCCGCGCTGCATGGCCTGAAACAGCTCTTCCGTGGGGACAAGCTGGTCAGCATAATACAGGTCAATCTGCATTTCATCGCCTGCGATGGCGTTGAACATGTCAATGGCAGGTTTGGCCACCTGTGCGCCAAGGGCCGCACCCGCATAGGTTTGCAGCCGCCAGCGGATCGGCGATTGTGCCTTGACGGCGGGGGCGGCAAGGGCCGCCGCGCCACCCAGCGCGCCAGTGGTCAGGAACTTCCGTCTTGTCGTGGTCATGGTCTTGTCCTTCCGGTTGGGGTTGAGAGTGAGAGGCGGCACGTTGGCTCGCGCCTATTTTTGGTTCAGGGGAACAGCACGCCCGGTAGCCAGAGTGCGATCTGGGGAAAGACCATAATCAGGCTTAACCCCAGTATCATCACCCCGACAAAGGGAATGATCGAGCGGTAGATATCGCCCAAGGACACCTCATTCGGGGCCATGGCGCGCATAAGAAACAGGTTATAGCCGAAGGGCGGCGTCATATAGGCGATCTGACACGTGATTGTATAAAGCACACCATACCAGATCAGATCGAATTCCAGCATACGCACAATCGGCACATAAAGCGGTGCGACGATCACCAGCATCGCGGTGTCATCCAGAAACATGCCCATCAGGATAAAGGAAATCTGCATCAGGATCAGGATTTCCCAGCGCCCCAGTCCAAGGTTGTCCATGAACAGCGCGCGTACGAAATCGACGGCGCGTAAGCCATCGAAAACGGCCCCAAAGGCCAGTGCGGCCAGAATGATCCACAGGAACATGCACGAAATCGCCAATGTTTTCTTGGTGCAGACCTCAAGAATCGCCCATGTCATGCGGCCTTTCAACACGCTGACCGCCAGTGCGGCCAACGCCCCCACGACCGAGCTTTCCACCAGCCGTGTGTAGCCCAGCACGAAGGGCACCATCATGACCGCGAAAATCCCCAAGGGCATCAGGCCCGACAGCAGCAGCAGGTACTTTTCGCGCTTGGTCACTTGCGCCAGCTCATCAGGGTCAATCACCGGGCCAAGGTCGGGGTTCATCCGGCAGCGCAGCCAGATATAGAGGATGAACAAGCCCGCCAGCATTAGCCCCGGCAACAGCCCTGCCGCCCATAAATGCGTCACCGGCTGGCGCGCGATCATGGCATAAAGCACCAGCACCACCGAAGGCGGCACCAAAATTCCAAGCGACGACCCCGCCTGAATGACGCCCGTCACCATCAGTTTGTTGTAATTGCGTTTCAACAATTCGGGCAGTGCAATCGTCGCCCCAATCGCCATGCCTGCAACAGACAGTCCGTTCATCGCCGAAATCAGCACCATCAACAGGATCGTGCCAATCGCCAGCCCGCCGGGCACCGGGCCGAACCAGACATGAAACATGCGGTACAGATCATCCGCCAGTTTGCTTTCCGACAGCACATAGCCCATGAAAATGAACATCGGCAGCGTCATCAGGGGAAACCAGTTCATCAGCTTGATCGTCTGGGCGAAGGCCAGATCATGCCCGCCCCGATCCCCCCACAGTCCGATTGCCGCCACCACAGCGACAAAGCCGATCACGCCAAACATGCGCTGGCCGGTCAACATGACCATCAACATCGAGCCGAACATCAGCGCTGCGATCATTTCATAGGACATCAGGCGTGGCGCTCCTTGATCTCGACGCCCCGCAATTTTGCTATGTCGCGGATCAGAAACGCCGTGCATTGCAGGATCATCAGCACGATGCCAATGCACATGATAATTTTGATTGGGGCCATGTAGGGCCGCCACATGCCACGCCGCCGCTCGCCGTATTCCAGCGCGTATTGCGTGCTTTCAATCCCGCCCCACAGCAGGACGCCCAGATAGATCAGAAGCGTGAAAATGGTCATGGCATCAACCGCCGCCTTGGTGCGGTCGGACCAGCGCGAATAGAGCAGGTCCATCCGCACAGCAGACCCCATTTGCAGCGCATAGGCCCCGCCCAACATGAAATAGCCCAACAGCAGAAATTGCGCCATCTCGTCTGTCCAGATTTGCGGGCTGAAACCGGCGCGCGCCACCGCACCCCAAGCCAGCACCCCCATCAGCACGAACAGCCCCCACATGGCCAGTCGCCCGATGCGGTAATTCAGGGCCTCGACCAGATGAACAAAGGCGATCAAAGCGCGGGGCATGTCACCTCCGAGACCCGCGCGATCGCGCGTGACAAAACAGGGGCCAGCCGCGACGCGATGGCCTTTTGCGCCTCTGGCGTGGCGATCAGGTCATTGCGCAATTCCAGCATCGCATTCTCCAGCCCGTAGGGCAGGGCATGCAGTCGCAAGGTGTGGGTCACATGATCCGCCGCAGAATAGGGCGCATTCAGCTCTGTGCGCAGGCCAAGCCCCGCCGCCTCGACCACGATCTGGCAGGCAAGGGCGGGCAGATCGTCATGGATGACGCCAAATTCGACCCTGCGCGGCACACCGTGCCAGCTTGGCGAAAAGGAATGGATGGTCAGGATCACAGGCCGTTGCCCAAGTGCGAGCGCCCGCGCCACACGGGCACGCACCAGATCATGAAAGGGAAGGTATAAGGCTTGCATCCGCGCAAGGCGCTCGGAGGTGCTAAGTCCTTCATTCATCGCTATGTGATGGATTTCCGATTGCACAGGACAGGCTTCGGGCCGGTCGGGGCTGCGGTTCAGGTCATAAATCAAGCGCGAGAGGGGGGCATGGATCACCTCGGCCCCGCCACAACTGCGGGCCAGTTGCGGCCCCAGCGCCAGCGCCAACCCCAGCGCACCGGGGTCGCTGGCGGCATGCGAGTTCATCAACTCGACGCCCGCAATGTCCCAAGGGGGCACAACCCGGTTAGAGGCATGTTCACAAATCAGGATTAAACCGGGCGCTGCTGTGTCTTGCGCAATTGCGCCGGACACATCCCAGCCAAGGACCATGCCTGCCCAACTTGATGTTTCGTCCTGCCGTGTCATGGTTTGCACCCTTGGTCCGCCGAAAGCGCCGTGTCACAGGCTGCACTGAGTCTGGTTTTTATGTCAAGCTTGTTTCTTCTCTTTCTTTTTTGAAACAATCATTACAAACTGGATGATAATTTTTCAGGCATCAGCAGCAGGAGATGTGCGGTGATCCAATACCAGACAATGGAAGATCGCCTGCGCGCGGCCATGTCAGCCATGACCCGCGCCGAGCGGCAACTGACCAGCTATATGCTGAGTAATTTTCCGCGTACTGTTTTGGGGTCCGTGTCTGAAATCGCGCAGGCCGCAGGTGTTTCCGGCCCGACTGTCGTGCGCCTTGTGCGCAAGTTGGGGTATTCGGGCTATCCGGAATTTCGCGCAAAACTGCACGAGGAAATGGGCGAGCGTCTGGCCTCTCCGATCGCCAAGCACGAGAAATGGGCCGATATCTCACAGCGCGATCACCCGCTGAACCGCTTTGCGGCCAGCGTGATAGACAATCTCAGCCAGACCCTCAGCCAGCAGGATTTGCATGTGTTCGATACTGTATCGGGAATACTGGCCGATAAATCGCGCCCTGTGCATCTGATGGGCGGACGTCTTACCCGTTCGGTTGCCGAATATTTCGCAACTGCGCTGCATGTGATGCGCAGTGATGTGACATTGCTGTCCAGCTTGCCCAACACATGGCCCCCGGCCCTGCTGGAAATGTCAGAGCGCGATGTGCTTGTGGTGTTTGATATTCGCCGCTACGAGCCAATGATGCAGCAATTCGCCGAACTGGCACATGCCCAAGGGGTCGAGATTGTGCTGGTGACAGACCGTTGGGTGTCGCCCTGTGCTGGGATGGCGCAGCATATCCTGACCAGCCATGTCGAAGTGCCCTCGGCATGGGACACGATTGTTCCGCTGGTTGGTTTGGTTGAAGCGCTGCTCTCTGCCATTCAGGAAAAGAACTGGGAAGAAACCCGTCAAAGGCTGGACCGGATGGAAGGGTTCTATGAGGATATGCTGCTGTTCAAACGGCTTCGATAATCCGCTGGTTCTGCCACTGCAAACTATTGCACCGCAATATTGCTGCACAAATTCAGATTCACTCTGTTAATACTTTCGCCACGCGCCGGGGCGCGCCAGCAAACCTATGCCAGAGATCAACCTATGTTTGTGCGCGCAGCGAACTGAGTGCGTAGGCGCGCGCGTGCCGTTTCTATGTCAGTACAGGCAAGTTCTTACCGAGCGCTGACGACGCGGAAAATCGGATATAACCGGCAGACATATCCGTGACGGATTGAATTTATTAATAAATGTTAACGTGAAAAATGCCCGAAGCGGAGGCGCGATGTGAGGGCATGGGCCTGCCGTGACGGGCAATTCATTTAACAAACCTGCGATAAAATGCATAAAATTTTCCTATACTCCGAGTCCTGTGGAACCCGAGTTTTGCTTGACGGTTCGGTTTGATTGGATTCTGATGGGTTCATGCGTATTGAGCCGAAATTCCTGACATCTTCAGAACGTGCTGAGCTGATGTCCTGTGTGCGACGCCATCGCGAGGATCACGGTGTTGCGCGTCGCGCCAATGCGATTTTGCTGCTGGATGAGGGCAAATCCTGCCAACTGATCGCCGAATTTCTTTACCTTGACGATGATACGGTTCGTCTTTGGTACAAGGCTTACCGCGAAGGGGGCTGGGACCTCCTATCCACTGATGGATGGAAGGGCGGTCAATCCCGGATGACCTCGGCTCAGGAGGCCGAACTCAGCGCGTGGCTGGAGGATCGTTTTTGTCGTTCGACGACCGAGGTCCGGGCCCATATCTCCGCGACGTATGGCTTGGAGTATTCCCATTCTGGCTGCATCAAGCTTCTGACGCGTCTGGGGTTTGAGTATCGCAAGCCGAAGGGACTTCCGCGCGTTGCGCCTGCCGCAGCACAAGCCGCCTTCATCGAGATGTATCAGCGCTTGCTGAACGAGTTGGGGGCTGATGAAGCTGTCTATTTCGCAGATGCCGTGCATCCGGAGTATCAGACGAAACCGGCTTATGGTTGGGTGAAGGCCGGGACAAATCCTGCCGTGCAGACCACAGCAGGGCGTGGGCGTGTGAACATCCATGGTGCACTGAACTTGGAAACATTCGATTTGTCGTTTGTCGAGCCGATTACGGTAGACGGGATCAGCGCTGTCCAGCTCTTGGCCAAAATCGAGGCATCCAACCCTTACAAGCGCCTCATCCACGTGATCTGGGACAACGCGGCGTATCATAAAGGGCAAGAGGTGCGAGACTTCCTTGCAAGGCCGGACTGCCGCATCCACTTGATCCCATTGCCGCCATATTGCCCACATCTCAACCCGATTGAACGATTGTGGGCCGTCATGCACCGCTGTGTCACACACAATCAGTATTATCCCACGCAAAAGCAATTTGCCGATGCGATACTCGCATTTTTTCGAAAAACCCTCCCCAACGAATGGCGGAGCTTCCGCGACACCATCTCCGACAACTTCCGTGTCATCTCACACGACAATTTTCGGGTTTTCGCGTAAGGCGGGTATAAAAAACTATTTTTATGTAGTTATGTCAGAATGGGCGCGATACAATCAAGACATTATATACTTAACCTTACCTTTTGTTAACTAATATTAATTTTTGCGCCGCTTATCGGGCGATCATTTTAGATTAGTATCATTTTGACGCAGGTGTAGCTTTGATAGATTTTACCAAATTCATTCTTATATTTTTGGTGTCTTTTAGCATTTGTGGCGTTCTGGTCGTGGCGCGAAACCTGTATATGCCTTTGCTCAGATCGCGGGATGATATCGGCGCGCGACAAGCGCTGCATTGTGATATCACGCCACGGCTGGGGGGTGTGGGCATCATACTGGCAGCAGCGCTGGCGATGTTGATCATCCCGCAGTCCCTAAGCCGGATCTTCGGTATGTTCGCCATCTCGCTTGTGCCTGTGGTCTTGGCCGGACTGGCCGAGGATCTGGGCTACCGTGTTGCGCCGCGCGGACGGCTTCTGGCCGCAGCTTCTTCGTGCCTGTTCATGATCTTCATGCTGAATGTCTGGGTGGCGGCGACCGGCGTTGCCGCGTTGGATTACGTCTTGCGACTGGCGCTGGTGGCAATTCCGGTGACAATGCTGTGGTGCACCGGCATCTGCCATGGTTTCAATCTGATTGATGGTGTGAACGGGCTGACCGCGGGCTTGGGGATTGTGATTGCAACCGGCCTGTGGTGGATCGCGCGCGAAAACGGGCAAGATACGCTGGCGCTGTTCAGTTTCGCCCTGATCCCGGCGCTTTTGGGGTTCATCCTGTTCAACTGGCCCTTGGGGCGCATCTTTCTTGGGGATGCTGGCGCGTATGGGATTGGCCATATTCTTGTGTGGCTGTCGATCTTGCTGGCCATGCACGTGCCACAGGCAACGATGATGGGGCTGTCGCTGATGTTCTTCTGGCCTGCTGCCGATACATTGCTGGCGATGCATCGGCGGTGGTATCAGGGCAAACCGGTGGATGCGCCTGACCGGATGCATTTTCATCAGTTCACCTATCGGTTGCTGTCACAATTCGGGGGCAACAGGTTGTCTGCACGGGCGATGAATTCACTGACCGGTCTTGTCATCCTGCCATTCGCGGCCATGCCGGTTGTCGCCGCTGTCATGCTGTATGATGCGCCGTATCTGGCGCTGGCGGCATGGGCGATGTTCGGGGCCTTGTTCGTGCTCAGCTATGTGTGGGGCGTGCGCGTTTTCAAAAACCGCACGTTCCGGCCAGTCCGGCCCTTCAAGGTGCTCACTCCGGCGGAATAGGGCCATCGCATATTCAGGGGATCGCAAGCCGCTGCCGCCCTTTTCCTGCGCGCGTCGATGCGTGCAATGTTGACTTTCGGCATGGTGTTCCCGTAGCTGGCACTGACGCGAACTGGTCGCGAAAGGACCCTTTCACCGTGATACCGCAAGCCAAACCCAGCGCGACGCAAGGCAAGACTATTGCCGATGGCAAGACGGTGCTTTGCGCCGAAGCGGATGCATTGCGCACGATGGCCGATGCGTTGGACACGCGTTTTGCGGATGCTGTGCTGACAATTCTTGAAACCAAAGGGCGGCTTGTGGTGGCAGGGATCGGGAAATCCGGCCATGTCGGGCGCAAGATCGCGGCGACCTTCGCCTCTACCGGAACGCCGTCTTATTTCGTCCATGCCGCCGAGGCCAGTCATGGCGACATGGGCATGATCGTGGGCGATGACGCTTGCCTGCTGCTGTCCAAATCCGGCGAGACGACAGAGCTGAGCGACCTGATTTCCTACACACGGCGCTTTGGTATTCAGTTGATCTCGATCACTGGAAACGCTGACAGCACGCTTGCGCAAAAATCCGACGTGGCGCTGATCCTGCCCGATGTGCCCGAAGTCTGTGCCATAGGTCTTGCACCCACCACCTCGACCACGCTGAGCCTTGCGCTGGGCGATGCGCTGGCTGTGGCCGTGATGAAACAACGCGGGTTCGAGCCAGAGAGCTTTCATCTGTTTCATCCGGGCGGCAAGCTGGGCGCGCAATTCCAGCGGGTTGGCGAGTTGATGTATAAGGGCGATGGCTTGCCCCTTGTGACCGAAGATGAGCCGATGTCCTCGGTGCTGATGCGCATGACAGGCACAGGTTACGGCGTGGCCATTGTTGCGCGCGACCGCATCCTGAGCGGGATCATCACCGACGGCGATTTGCGGCGCAACATGGACGGGCTAATGGCGCGGCGCGCAGGCGATGTGGCCACGCGCAACCCCAAAACCATTGCCCCGGACGCGCTTGTGTCCGAGGCGGTGCGCATCATGGATGGCAACAAGATCACCGCGCTCTGCGTGGTTGACGAGGCGCAGCGGGTGCAGGGCATGATCCGGCTGCATGATTGCCTGCGGGCAGGAGTGATCTGAATGACCCCCGAGAGAATAATCATCATTCCGGCGCGCTATGCGTCCAGCCGATATCCGGGCAAGCCGCTTGTCGGATTGCGCGGGGCCACAGGTGAAATCCGCAGCCTGATCGCGCGAAGCTGGAATGCGGCCAAGGCCGTCGAGGGGGGCGATGCGGTTTATGTGGCCACCGATGATGAGCGCATTGCCGATGCGGCCTGCGATTTTGGTGCGGATGTGGTCATGACCGACAGCGCCTGCGCCAATGGCACTGAGCGCTGTGCTGATGCGGTGTCGCGGCTGGGATTTGCGCCGCAAGTGGTGGTGAACCTGCAAGGCGACGCGCCACTGACCCCAAACTGGTTTGTAACGGCCTTGATTGACGCCATCGCAGCCGGTGCTGATGTGGCAACCCCCGTGCTGCGCCTGACAGCGAAAACACATGCGCGGTTTGTGGAAGATCGCCACGCGGGGCGTGTGGGCGGTACGACTGCCGTGATGACAGCGCAGGGCCGCGCGATGTATTTCTCGAAAGAGGTGCTGCCCTATACTGGGCGCATCTATTCGGGCGCAGAGCAGGTGCCCGCCTTTCACCATGTCGGCGTCTATGCCTATACCCCCAAGGCGCTGGCCGCGTATATGCAGGCCGGTGCCTGTGATCTGGAAAATCTCGAAGGGCTGGAGCAGTTGCGCTTTCTCTATCATGGCCTGCCTGTCACCTGTGTCGAGGTTGATGGGCACGGGCGCGAGTTCTGGGAGTTGAACAACCCCGAAGATGTCGCCCGGATCGAGGCGGTTTTGAAGCGAGAGGGGATCGCATGACACTTCGCATCGGACAGGTCGAGATTGGCAATGCGCTGCCCTTTGCGCTGATATCAGGGCCGTGTCAGATGGAATCGCTGGAACATGCGCGCCATATCGCAGGCAGCCTTGCCGAGACATGCGCGCGCCTTGGCATCCCGTTCATTTTCAAGGCCAGCTATGACAAGGCCAACCGCTCCAGCCTGTCGGGCAAGCGCGGGCTTGGCATGGATAAAGGGCTGGAAGTTCTGGGCCAGATCCGCGCCGAATTTGGCTGCCCCGTGCTGACAGATGTGCATGAGCCCGCCCATTGCGCGCCCGCTGCTGAAATATGTGATGTGCTGCAAATCCCGGCCTTTCTGTGCCGCCAGACCGATCTTTTGCTGGCCGCAGGTGCAACAGGGCGGGTCATCAATATCAAGAAGGGGCAGTTTCTGGCCCCTTGGGACATGGTGCATGTAGCGGCCAAAGTGGCCTCGACTGGCAATGATCGCATCATGCTGTGCGAACGCGGCACGTCCTTTGGCTATAATACGCTTGTGTCAGACATGCGCGGTCTGCCGATTATGGCGCAGACGGGCTATCCGGTCATATTTGACGCCACCCATTCCGTGCAGCAACCCGGCGGGCAGGGCACCAGTTCGGGGGGGCAGCGCGAATTTGTGGCCCCGCTTGCCCGCGCCGCATTGGCTGTGGGCTGTGCGGGGCTGTTCATTGAAACGCATGAAGACCCGGACCGCGCCCCGTCCGATGGACCGAATATGGTGCCACTGGATCAGATGGCGGGCGTGCTTGAGCAGCTGAAAGCAATCGACAGCTTGTGCAAATCCCACCACTGACGCAGGGGCTTGGCCGCAGACGGGGGCGCAGCAGGCAGGGGCGTCAGGCTTTGCGCCCTCTGGCAATGCGGGTATAGGCGCTAAGCCGCTGATCCGGGTGTGCGCGCATTCTGGCGATCAGGGTTTTTGTGCTGCCATGCGGTGCCGAGTTGCGCGCAATCTGGATAAACTGCTTCAGACGCGTGTTCAGCGATGTCCGCGCGGTGTCGATCAGATGTCTGGTCATATCGTGATCTCCTCTGATTATCGGACAAACATTATATCACAGCGGTGCGCAGACACCAAAGCCAATGCGCGGTCCCTTGACGCCCCTGTGATCTGTCTCTAGCCAGTGATGCGACAATCGAGAGGATATCTGATGACCAACCCTTCCCTGCTCATTCTGCCCGGCGACGGTATCGGCCCCGAGGTTATGGCCGAAGTGCGCAAGATTATCGACTGGTTCGGCACAAAGCGCGGCCTTGCCTTTGATGTCAGCGAAGATCTGGTGGGGGGCGTGGCCTATGATGCCCATGGCACCCCTTTGCATGATGACACAATGGCGCGCGCACATGCCGCTGATGCGGTTCTTCTGGGGGCGGTCGGCGGCCCGAAATACGACGCGCTCGATTTCAGCGTGAAGCCAGAGCGCGGATTGCTGCGCCTGCGCAAGGAAATGGACCTGTTCTCGAACCTGCGCCCTGCGCAGTGTTTCGATGCGCTGGCCGATTTCTCGTCGTTGAAAAAGGACGTGGTCGCGGGCCTTGATATCATGATCGTGCGCGAGTTGACCTCTGGCGTCTATTTCGGAGAGCCGCGCGGAATTTTCGAAGAAGGCAACGAGCGCGTGGGCATCAATACCCAACGCTACACCGAATCCGAAATTGCGCGCGTGGCGAAATCGGCGTTTGAACTGGCGATGCGGCGCGGCAAGAAGCTGTGTTCGATGGAAAAAGCCAATGTCATGGAATCGGGCATTCTATGGCGCGAGGTTGTGACCGAGATTGGCCGCGAATACCCCGAGGTTGAGCTAAGCCACATGTATGCGGATGCAGGGGCCATGCAACTGACCCGCTGGCCCAAGCAGTTTGACGTCATCGTGACTGACAACCTGTTTGGCGATCTGCTGTCCGATCTGGCCGCCATGCTGACTGGCTCGCTTGGCATGCTGCCCTCTGCCAGCCTCGGTGCGCCTATGGCCAATGGCCGCCCGAAAGCGCTTTATGAACCCGTGCACGGTTCTGCACCCGATATTGCAGGGCAGGGCAAGGCGAACCCGATTGCCTGTATCCTCAGCTTTGCGATGGCGCTGCGCTACAGCTTCGATCACGGGCAAGAGGCGGCGCGTCTGGAAGCCGCGATCGAGCGCGTGCTTGCCGATGGCGTGCGCACGGCTGACCTGATGGGGCCAGATGACGGAACACCTGTATCGACCAGCGAGATGGGCGATGCGATTCTGGCAGCACTGGACGCCAGCCTCTAACACCCCCGGCGCGGCATTGAGACATGATGCTCACTGCCGCGCCACCGTCTTTATCCTTTCGCGCAGGATATGCCGTAGCGGTTTCGAGCCCCATTGCGGACTGTCCCCAAGCGCGGAATCAAGGGCGTCCGCCCGCCGCGCATCGCCGGGCCGCCCACTGGCACGGCGATTTGGCTGCCACCAGCACAACGCTCTGATCTTGCTCGGATTTGGCTGGCATAAAGTGCTCTAGCTGCAATCGCGGATCGCCGCACCGCGGCCCGACGCTGCGCGGCTTTGCACCAGAAACGAAATGTCCACAAACCCGCCGCTGCACGAAAGCAGATTTTTTCATTGTATACCATTGTGCACTGTTTACCTTGGCCGAAAATATGCCTATGCTGCGCATAGCTGAAAAAGGGCATCTCTCATGACAGACAAAACCATTCCGGATATCATTTACACCAAGGTTGACGAAGCCCCCGAGCTTGCCTCAGCCTCGTTTCTGCCGATCATTCAGAAATTCGCCACGGCGGCAGGCGTTACTGTCGGCACGCGCGATATCTCGTTGGCGGGGCGGATCATTTCATCTTTTCCCGAATATCTGCGCGAAGATCAGCGCCAGAATGATGATCTGGCCGAACTGGGCGAGCTGGTGAAGACACCGCAAGCCAATGTCATCAAGCTGCCCAATATTTCGGCTTCTATGCCGCAACTGGTCGCGGCGCTCAAGGAGTTGCAGGCGCAAGGCTACGCGCTGCCGGACTACCCCGAAAACCCGCAAAGCGATGAAGAAAAATCCATTCGCGCGCGGTTTGATGCGATCAAAGGCTCTGCCGTGAACCCGGTTCTGCGCGAAGGCAATTCCGATCGTCGCGCTGCGGCACCGGTCAAGCGCTATGCACAGGCAAACCCGCACCGCATGGGCAAATGGGGCCCTGACAGCAAAACCCGCGTCGCGGCCATGTCGGGGGGGGATTTCTTCTCGAACGAGACATCGGCCACTTTGGGCAAGGCGGCCACAGCAAAGATCGTGTTGCAAGGCGCGGACGGGTCCGAATCCGTGTTGAAGACTGGCGTTTCTTACCCGGCAGGCACGGTTGTGGATGCAACCTTTATGTCGGCCAAAGCGCTGGGCGCATTTCTGGAGCAGGAAATTCAGGCGACCAAGGATGAAGGCACACTGTTTTCACTGCATCTGAAAGCCACGATGATGAAGGTCTCGGACCCGATCATCTTTGGCCATGCGGTCAAGGTCTGGCTAAAACCCGTATTCGACGAGTTTGGCGAAGAAATGGCCGCCCTTGGCGTGAACCCCAATTCCGGCATGGGCGACTTGCTGGCCCGCGTCAAAGACAGCCCTGCGATCATGGCCGCAATTGCGCGCGTCACCGCCGAGCGTCCACCTATGTATATGGTCAATTCCGACAAGGGCATCACCAATCTGCACGTGCCCTCGGATGTGATTATCGACGCCTCTATGCCTGCGCTGATCCGTGGCGGTGGCAAGGGCTGGGGGCCGGATGGGGCAGAGCATGACACCAATTGTGTCATCCCTGACAACTCTTATGCGCCCGTCTATGACGAGACGATCAAGTTCTTCAAAGCCAATGGCGCGCTGGACCCTGCAACCGCTGGCACAGTGCAGAACCTTGGCCTGATGGCGCAAAAGGCTGAAGAATACGGCAGCCACCCCACCACATTTGAAATCCCGCATTCGGGCACAGTGCGCATGGTGCTGGATGATGGCACAGTGCTGCATGAACATAGCGTCGAGGCGGGCGACATCTGGCGCGCGGCCAGCGTGCGCAAAGCGCCGATCGAGGATTGGGTCACGCTTGCCATCGAGCGCCAGAAAGCAACCGGCTATCGCTCTATTTTCTGGCTGGATGCCGCGCGCGCCCATGACGCAGAGCTGATCGCTTATGTGAAACCCCTGCTGGAAGCCAAAGGCGTGGCCGACAAGTTCGAGATCATGTCCCCACGCGACGCCACCCGCGCCAGCCTGGAGACGATCACCAAGGGCGAAAACACCATTGCCATCACCGGCAATGTGCTGCGCGACTATCTGACCGACCTGTTCCCGATTCTGGAACTGGCGACCAGCGCCAAGATGCTGTCCATCGTCAAGCTGATGCAGGGCGGCGGGTTGTTTGAAACCGGTGCGGGCGGGTCTGCCCCCAAGCATGTGCAGCAATTGATGGAAGAAAACCATCTGCGCTGGGACAGTCTGGGTGAATTCTGCGCGCTGGGCGAAAGCTTCAAGTTTCTGGCCGATGCGCGTGGCAATGACAAAGCGCGCGTTCTGGGCGATGCAGTTGAGGTGGCGACGCAAGGCATTCTCGATCACGACCGCTCGCCCGGTCGCAAGGTAGGCCAGCCTGACAACCGTGACAGCCATTACTGGTTTGCGCGCTACTGGGCCGAAGCGTTGGCCGCTCAAGACGCAGATGCGTCGCTTGCCGCCCATTTTGCCCCGATTGCCAAGGCGCTGGCCGATGGCGAAGCTGCGATCACACAAGAACTGATGGCAGGGCGCGGCGCTGCTGTTGATCTGGGCGGCTATTACCACGGCGATGCAAAGAAAACCGCCGCCGTGATGCGCCCCTCAGCAAGCCTGAACGCCCTAATCGGCTGACAGTCCTCGCATAAGTCACCTTCGATACGCCCCGGTCATAATTGGCCGGGGCGTTGTCTTTTGCGCTTTCGCGCTTCGTGCCCGTGTGAAAGCAAAAAGCCGCACCCTAAGGCGCGGCTCTTTCGGCGTCGTGACTGAGAACGCTCAGGATTGTGCGGATTTCTTTGCTTCGGCGGCTTTGCGCACGGCATCCGATGCCTCGGGGCGCTGCTGCTGATAGTTTTGCGCGGGCTTCGCCTCGGCTTCCTTTGCAGGTGCTGCGGGCGCTGCGGCGGGCGCAGATGCGGCGCGGCTGGTTTGCAGCGGGTCATCCTGACGCTGAACCGAACCTTCAAAATGCGCGCCGGATTCGATGGCGATTGTCTTGTGGATGATGTCGCCCTCGACCTGCGCAGAAGAGGTCAGGCGCACTTTCAGCCCACGCACGCGGCCAATGACGCGACCGTTGATGACAATGTCATCGGCCACAATCTCGCCGCGAATCGTTGCCGTTTCGCCGACGGTCAGCAGATGCGCACGAATATCGCCATCGACGATACCCTCAATGACCACATCGCCGGTTGTCTTCAGATTGCCGGTAATCGTCAGATCTGACGCCATGACCGATGCGGCAGGCTTGGATTTTGTGACATGGCTGGGCGCTGATTCTGCGCTGTTCTGACGCAGAAACGAAGGCGTTGCTTCGGGGGATCTTGCAGGCGCTTGCTCTGCTTCGGCCTTGGGGCCGGGTTCATTGATACGACTCTTAGAAAACATGTTGTCCAGCCCTTATGTAGGTAATCGGATTCACTGGCCGACCATTGACGCGCACCTCGTAGTGCAGGTGCACACCGGTCGACGCACCCGTAGTGCCCATACCACCAATACGCTGCCCGCGCGAGACCCTTTGTCCGGCCCGAACGTCCATCGAGTTCAAATGAGCGTAATATGTCTCAATACCAAAATCATGCTGGATGATAACCAGATTGCCATAACCGCGCTGCCGTTCCGCAGTTTTGACCACACCATCCGCCGAAGCCAGAATGGGTGTGTTGCGCGACCCTGCCCAATCAAGGCCGTTATGCATTGTGTTGCGCCCTGTCAGCGGGTGGCGGCGCATCCCGAAGCCGGATGTCTGGCGCACTGATCCGGCACTGACCGGCCGTGCAACCGGCAAGCGGTCGATGCCCTGACGATAGGCATTCACATCTGCCATGCGGTCCAGAATCGCATTGGCGCGCGACACATCTTGGTTGATCCCGAATGTGCCAGAGGTCGAAATTGCGATGGGGCGCAAGGATGCGGTTTGCGATGACGCGCCTTGGCGCACCAATCTGCGAATCTGGTCGGGTGATACACCGGCACTGTTGAACACACGTTCCAGCGGCGCGACCACTGCGTCCAGCGCTTCTTCCAGTTGGCTGAAGATCATATGGTTGCGATCTTTCAGCAACTCATTCTCCATTGCCAGATGGCGGGCCTGATTCTGCGCCTGTTCGGCGCTGACATTCAGGTCATGGGTGGTATGTGATGCGCGGTCCATCGCGGCCAGCAGGTAGTCGAGCATCTGTTCATTGTCGCGGCTGCGGTCGGCGGCGGTGCGGGTTGACCCGGTTTCTTCTTCAAGTGTGCGGGTCACTTCGGTCAGGCGGGCGCGGGCTTCGTCGCGTTCGCGGGTGACGCGGCCAATGGTGCTGTGGATTGCGTCAATCCCGGTTTCCAGTTCCAGCCTGCGCTCTTCGGAGGTCAGCAATTGCATCTGCATCTCTGACATGCGTTCCATTGCCTCGGAAAATCTTGCTTGGGCTGTTTCAGTCTCGCGGGCGCGGGCGTCGCGCTCTGTGGCAAGCTGGTTCAGGCGTTGTTCGTAATTGGCCTGCTCTCGCAACGCTTGGTCGCGCAGCGTTCCCGATCCGATGACATCCATCAACAAGATTGATGTTGCGATCACGCCCCATGCGAAAAAGACCGCGACCGACGCAACCCCCACCGCCTGAGAGGCCGGGCGCAGACGCACGAACCGTGTGGTGTTGTTTGACCGCAAGAAGAGGCGCTGTTCGGGAAAGTGGCGCTCCAGTCGCTGATTCACGCGAACGAGTAGTCGTTTCAAAGCAATCGTCCTGTTATCCGCTGTTTCTGGTCTTGGGGTGCGACTGGCGATACAACACTTACACCACACAGAACAAGCCTACGCATTACCGCAAACACCCAAGGTTCTGTTACGTGTCCGGGGCCAACGGAGCAATCCGTTAATTCACTGTTGCGGTGTTACACAGCGGATCAAGGGCAATATCAGCAATTTCTTGCCGATAGCAGGCGAAATTAACGTGGTTTTGGGAACCATATGCATATTTCTTAACACCTTACCCTGTGCGCTGTGCCGCATCAGGGGCAAGTTCGGGTCACGCTGGCTCTGTCAGAGGCCAGTAAAAATCTGGCGGCAACCCCGCTTGCGCGCGCTTTTCTTCATTGAATGGGGGCTTCAGCGGGCTGTGGAAATAACGCCTGACCAAATCTAGAAACACAGGTTGCGGGTCCAACCCCTGCCGCCCACATAGGAAATTGAACCATTTGGACCCATAGGCCACATGGCCGACTTCTTCGGCATAGATGACTTCCAACGCCGCAACGGTTGCCTCTTCGCGGGCTTGTTGGAAAATCTTGATCATGCCGGGCGTGACATCAAGGCCGCGTGCTTCCAGCACCATCGGCACGACGGCCAGCCTGCCTAGAATATCACCTGCCGTATCTTCTGCCGCGCGCCACATTCCGGCATGTGCGGGCATGTCGCCATAATGGCTGCCCATCGCTTCCAGACAATCGCAGATCAGATTGAAGTGTTTAGATTCCTCATCCGCCGCTTTCACCCAGTCATCAAAGAAGCCCAGCGGCATATCGACATCGTGAAAGCGTGCGATCAGATCCCAATGCAAATCCACCGCGTTAAGTTCGATATGTGCAATCGCGTGCAAAATGGCGATGCGCCCTTGCGAGCTGCCGGGGCGGCGGCGGGGCACATCGCGCGGGTCCAGCAATTCGGGGCGCGCAGGGCGCGCGGGCCGGTCTGGCGGGGTGCCGCGCCCGATGGGCAGGGGGGCACCGGCCTTGCGCGCGGCAAACCACGTGGCCGCATACCTGCGCGACAGGGCTGTTTTCTCGCGCCCGTCTGCGGTGTTCAGCACCGCGACAGCCATGTCGCGCAGGCTTTGGGTCATAGCGCGCGCGCAGCGTCCAGCACTTCGGCGGCGTGACCGGCGGCTTTTACCTTGCGCCAGACCTGCGCCACGCGCCCCTCGCCATCAATCAGAAAGCTTGCGCGCTCGATCCCCATCGAGGTTTTGCCATACATGTTCTTCTCGACCCAGACGCCGTAGCGTTCGCACACATCGCTGTCTGCATCCGACGCAAGGATCACGCCCAGATCATGCTTGGTGATGAACTTGTCATGCTTGGCCACGGTATCCTTGGAAATGCCGATGACCTTGGCGCCAGCCGCCTCGAACTCGGCAATCAGTGCGGTGAATTCCAGTGCTTCAGTGGTGCACCCCGGTGTGTCGTCGCGCGGGTAGAAATACAGCACCACCTTGGAAGGTTTGAGCGCTGAGAGAGTCACCTCGCCACGGCCATCGCGCGGCAGGGTGAAATCGGGGGCCATATCGCCGGTCTGTGCCATAGTCATCTCCGTGTCACGAGTGCGTTGCGTCTGTTGTAGCGAGTTGACGGCCAAGTTAAAGGGGCTGCCAGAGATTCGCACGAAGGGTGCCACCGATGAAGCTGTCGGATTTTGATTTTGACCTGCCGGAAGACCTGATTGCGACGCGCCCTGTGCGCCCGCGCCAGGCGGCGCGTATGTTGCTGGCGCGCGGGGACATGATCGAGGACCGGCATGTCGCCGATCTGCCGGAAATCCTGCGCCCCGGTGATCTGCTGGTCATCAACACCACCAAGGTCATTCCGGCCCGCTTGACCGGGCAGCGCCACCGCGACAGCGCGCAAGGCCCGGTCAGTGCCCGAATCGAGATCACTTTGATAGAGCCGCAACCCGATGGAAGCTGGCGCGCCTTGGCCAAACCCTTGCGCAAACTGGCCCTTGGCGAAGAGATTGTCTTTAGTGATACGCTGCGCGCCGAAGTGGTCGCGCGCAACCCCGAAGATGTTGTGCTGCGCTTCAATCTGGAAGGCGACGCTTTCGATGCTGCGCTCGACAGTGCCGGACAGATGCCCTTGCCCCCGTATATCGCGGGACGCCGCGCCGCCGATGCGCAGGACCGCGACGATTACCAAACCGTTTTCGCGCGCATACCGGGGGCTGTTGCCGCGCCAACGGCATCGTTGCATTTCGATGCCGGGCTGATGGCGCACCTGCGCAACATGGGTGTGGGGTTTTGCGAAGTGACCTTGCATGTCGGCGCGGGCACCTTTCTGCCGGTCAAGGTCGATGATGTCCGCGATCACAAGATGCATGCCGAATGGGGGCAGGTGACAGATAAAGCGGCAGATCAGATCATGGCCGCCCGCAAGGCGGGCGGCCGGATCATTCCTGTTGGCACCACAGCGTTGCGACTGATTGAAACGGCAGCCACTGGCCCCGGCCAGATTGGTGCTTGGGCCGGCAAGACCGATATCTTCATCACACCCGGCTTTTCCTTTCAGCTTGCGGACGGATTGATGACGAATTTTCATTTGCCGAAATCCACCTTGATGATGCTTGTCTCGGCGCTTATGGGGCGTGATCGGGTCATGGCGATTTACGCCCATGCCATCGCCGAACGATACCGCTTCTTCTCTTATGGCGATTCATCGCTGCTCTTACCCTGAGCGCGACGCAAACGAGTCGCTTTCGTCATATCTTCGCAACCAGTCTGCGCTAGACTGCGCGCACCCCATCCTCTCCATTTACAGGACACGACATGTTCAAGGTTTTCACTGCATCATGGGCGTTGTTGCTGGGCATGATGTTCCTGATGGTCGGCAATGGCGTGCAGGGCACGCTGTTGGGGATCAGGGGCGCGATCGAGGGGTTCTCGACCTTGCAGATGTCGGTCGTCATGTCGGCCTATTTTGCGGGCTTCCTGTTCGGGTCGCGTATGGCACCGGAAATGATTCGCAGGGTCGGGCATGTGCGGGTGTTCGCAGCACTCGGGTCGCTGATTTCTGCTGTGCTGATCTTGTATGCCGCGATCCCGGACTGGATCGTCTGGGCGCTGCTGCGTGTGCTGATCGGATTCTGTTTCTCGGGCGTCTATGTCACGGCGGAAAGCTGGCTGAACAACACCGCCAGCAATGAAAACCGGGGCCAGGCCCTGTCGCTTTACATGATCGTGCAGATGATCGGGATTATCGCGGCGCAGGCGCTGATTAACTTTGCCGACCCGGCAGGGTTTTTGCTGTTCATCATCCCGTCGGTTCTGGTGTCGTTGGCCTTTGCGCCGATTCTGTTGTCGGTCAGCCCGGCGCCGACCTTTGGCACCACCAGATCAATGTCGATCAAGGAACTTTACGATGTGTCGCCCTTGGGGGTTGTCGGCATTTTCCTGATGGGGGGTGTATTTGCGGCAATGTTGGCCATGACCGCAGTCTGGGGATCAGAAGCGGGGTTGAGCATTCTGGAAATCTCTATCTTCACTGGCGCAATTTATGTGGGGGGGCTTTTCTTCCAATACCCCATTGGTTGGCTGTCAGACCGGATGGATCGGCGCAAATTGTTGATCACAGTCGCCTCAATGGGGGTGGTCGCGGGCATTCTGCCCGTGCTGTTTGATCTGAGCTTTTTCTGGCTGGTGGGGGTCGGCCTGGTTCTCGGTGGTATTTCAAACCCGCTTTATTCGCTGCTGGTCGCTTACACCAATGACTATCTGGAGCATGACCAGATGGCCGCCGCCTCTGGCGGGTTGTTGTTCGTCAATGGCATGGGGGCGATCGTCGGGCCGCTGTCGATTGGTTGGCTGATGAACATGATCGGGCCGTCGGGTTTCTTTCTGTTCATTGTCCTTTTGCTTCTTGCGCTGTCGCTTTATGCGGTCTGGCGCATGACACAGCGACCATCGAAATCAATAGAAGAAAGTGGCCCCTATGCTGCCGTCTCGCCCGTCGTTTCCGCCGCCACAGTTGACGTTGTCTATAGTGAAATGACCGAACAACAGGCCGAAACCACCTGAAGCCGTTGCAATTAGGCATGGATTCGCCCGTTTAAAGCGCTGATACCGCTAAAAACTTGTGTGTATCGCCAAAGACTGGCACGCTTTACCAGATGAAACAATTTCGGGTGCAGGATATGTCAACGGTCGATGAAGTGATCTCGTTCTGGGTGGATGAGGTTGGGCCAAAGGGGTGGTATGCCATGGATGATGCGCTTGACGCGCGCATCCGCGAGCGGTTTGAGCCGTTGTGGCAAAAGGCGCGCGAGGGGCGGCTGGAACGCTGGACCTCCTGCGCGCGGGGCGCATTGGCGTTCATCATCGTAACAGACCAGTTCCCGCGCAACATGTTCCGCGGCGATGCACGCGCTTTTGCCACGGACGATCTGGCGCGGCGGGTGGCGGCGCGCGGGTGTCATCTGGGCTTTGATTGCCAGACACCAGAGCCGCAGCGCCAATTCTTCTATCTGCCGCTGATGCATTCCGAAAGCCAGATGGATCAGGACCGCGCCGTGCGCATGTTCCTGTTGCACATGCCCAAGACGGGTTCGGATAACTTGCTGCATGCGCGCGCACATCGCGCTGTGATCCGCAAGTTTGGGCGGTTTCCGTATCGTAATGATGCGCTTGGCCGCTACACAACAGCTGCCGAAAAGTCGTTCCTCGACGACGGCGGATATATGACAGCATTGCAGGAATTGCAGGAAGCGGCCTGAGTGGGACCGCTCTCCGCCATGCAAATTCTGCATGGCGGGCTTTCATACTCTGCGTTGCGGGGATGCGAGAAATAGTTTAATACCAAACTATATTTCAGCACGACGCGACGGGAGGATATCGCATGGCTGCCAAAACGTTTGACCTTGTTGTAATCGGGGCAGGGCCGGGGGGCTATGTCGCCGCCATCCGCGCAGCCCAGCTTGGCAAATCGGTTGCGATTGTTGAACGTGAGAATCTGGGCGGCATATGCCTGAACTGGGGCTGTATCCCGACCAAGGCATTGCTGCGCTCGGCCGAAGTGTTCCATCTGATGCACCGCGCCAAGGAATTCGGGCTGACGGCCGACAAGATCGGGTTTGACCTGGACGCGGTCGTCAAGCGGTCGCGCAAGGTGGCAGGCCAGCTTTCGGGTGGCATTGGCCACCTGATGAAGAAAAACAAGATCACAGTGGTGATGGGCAGCGCCAAGCTTGCAGGCAAAGGCAAGGTCACAGTCACCACGGATAAGGGCACGGAAGAGTTGAGCGCGGCCAATATCGTTCTGGCCACCGGCGCGCGGGCGCGCGAATTGCCGGGGCTGGAAGCGGATGGCGATCTGGTCTGGACCTACCGCCACGCGCTGCAACCCAAGCGGATGCCGAAAAAACTTCTGGTCATCGGATCAGGCGCGATTGGCATTGAATTTGCCAGTTTCTTCAACACGCTGGGCGCGGATGTGACCGTGGTGGAAGTGCTGGACCGGATTTTGCCCGTGGAAGATGCGGAAATCAGTGCCTTTGCCAAGAAGCAATTTGAAAAGCAGGGCATGAAGATCATGGAGAAATCCATGGTCAAAAAGCTGGACCGCGCCGCCCCCAAAGTGACCGCGCATATTGAGCGCGGCGGCAAAATTGAACAGCATGACTTCGACACTGTTATTTCGGCTGTCGGCATTGTGGCCAATACCGAAGGGCTTGGGCTGGAAGAACTGGGCGCGAAAATTGACCGCTCTTTCGTTGTGACCGATGAGTATTGCCGCACGGGGGTGGACGGGCTGTTCGTTATCGGCGACGCAACCAACGGCCCATGGCTCGCGCATAAAGCCAGCCATGAGGGCGTGATGGTGGCCGAGTTGATCGCGGGCGGGCACCCGCATGCGGTGGACCCGGCAAATATTGCCGGCTGCACCTATTGCCACCCGCAAGTGGCCTCGGTCGGGTTGACCGAAGCCAAGGCGAAAGAGGCAGGTTACAGCGTGAAAGTGGGGCGTTTTCCGTTCATCGGCAATGGTAAGGCGATTGCGCTGGGCGAACCGGAGGGCATGATCAAAACCGTCTTTGACGCGAAAACTGGCGAGATGCTGGGCGCGCATATGGTGGGCGCGGAAGTGACCGAGTTGATACAGGGCTATGTCGTGGGGCGCCAGTTGGAGACAACGGAAGAAGATCTGATGAACACCGTTTTCCCGCACCCGACATTGAGCGAGATGATGCATGAATCGGTGCTTGATGCATATGGCCGCGCGATCCATTTCTGACGTCTGACCAAATTGGGCGGCTGCGCCGCAAGTCTATGTGTCACGCCCTGCCTGTCGGCAGGGCGTTCCGCATTTTGAGTATTTTTGGCAAGAAAATGACGAAAGCGTTTTGTTCGTTAAATGTTCCTTCATTTTGCTTGGAGACTCGCGTATGGAGGTCTATGTTGCGCCAGATAAGCCTTGGGGGTCCGGATGGCTGAGCAGAAATACATCGAAGTGCGCGGCGCGCGCGAGCATAACCTGAAGAATATCGACGTGAAGCTGCCGCGCGACAAGCTGGTGGTCATCACCGGGCTGTCAGGGTCGGGGAAATCTTCGTTGGCGTTCGATACGATCTATGCCGAAGGGCAGCGGCGCTATGTCGAATCGCTGAGTGCCTATGCACGCCAGTTTCTGGATATGATGCAAAAGCCCGATATGGACCATATCTCGGGCTTGTCGCCTGCGATTTCGATTGAGCAGAAGACGACCAGCAAGAACCCGCGATCCACTGTCGGCACAGTGACGGAAATTTACGATTACATGCGCCTGCTGTTTGCGCGCGCAGGCACACCCTATAGCCCAGCCACTGGCCAGCCGATCGAGGCGCAGCAAGTGCAGGATATGGTCGACCGGATCATGGCGATGGAAGAGGGGAGCCGCGCCTATCTGCTGGCCCCCATCGTGCGCGACCGCAAGGGCGAATACCGCAAGGAATTTCTGGAACTGCGCAAGCAGGGGTTCCAGCGGGTCAAGGTGGACGGGCAGTTCTATGAGCTGGACGAGCCGCCCACACTGGACAAGAAATTCCGCCATGACATTGATGTGGTGGTGGACCGGATTGTGGTGCGCGAAGGCATTGAGACGCGGCTGGCGGACAGTCTGCGCACAGCGCTGGATCTGGCCGATGGCATTGCGGTGCTGGAGGAAGCAAAGGACGAGGGCGCGCGCCTTACATTTAGCGAGAAATTCGCCTGTCCTGTTTCGGGGTTTACCATCTCCGAGATCGAGCCGCGCCTGTTTTCGTTCAACGCGCCTTCGGGTGCCTGCCCGGCTTGCGACGGGCTGGGGGTCGAGTTGTTCTTTGACGAGCGGCTGGTTGTGCCGGACCATGCGCTGCGGCTGGCGGATGGCGCGATTGCGCCATGGCGCAAGGGCAAATCGCCCTATTTCCTGCAAACAATCGAATCGCTGGCCAAGCATTATGAATTCGACGCCAAGGCATCTTGGAAAGACCTGCCTGCGCATGTGCAACAAGTCTTGCTCTATGGGTCGAATGGCGAAGAGTTGCCGTTCCGCTATGACGAAGGGGGGCGTGTTTACAACGTCACGCGCGCGTTCGAGGGGGTGATCCCGAATATGGAACGCCGCTACCGCGAAACCGACAGCGCCTGGATTCGTGAGGAGTTCGAGCGCTATCAGAACCAGCGACATTGCGGTGTCTGTGAAGGGCATCGTCTGCGGCCAGAAGCGCTTGCGGTCAAGATTGGCGGGCTGCATGTCGGGCAAGTGACCGAAATGTCGATCCGCGAGGCTTTGGTCTGGGTTGAGGGTGTACCGGAGAGCCTGACCAAGCAAAAGAACGAGATTGCGCGCGCCATTTTGAAGGAAATCCGCGAAAGGGTGGGGTTTTTGGTGAATGTGGGGCTGGATTACCTGACATTGGGCCGTCATGCGGGCACATTGTCGGGCGGCGAGAGCCAGCGTATCCGGCTGGCCAGCCAGATCGGCAGCGGTCTGACCGGGGTGCTGTATGTGCTGGATGAGCCGTCCATCGGGCTGCACCAGCGCGACAATGACCGGTTGTTGATCACGCTGCGCAATTTGCGCGATCAGGGCAACACGGTGATCGTGGTCGAGCATGACGAGGAAGCGATCCGCACCGCCGATTTTGTGCTGGATATCGGACCGGGTGCAGGGGTGCATGGTGGGCAGATCGTGGCGCAGGGCACGCCCGCTGAGATTATGGCGGACCCGGCCAGCCTGACCGGCCAATATCTGAGTGGCACGCGCGAGATTGCGGTGCCCAAAACCCGGCGCAAGGGCAATGGCAAGAAACTGACCGTGGTAAAAGCCAGCGGCAACAACCTGCACGATGTGACGGCAGAGTTCCCGCTGGGCAAATTTGTCTGTGTGACGGGGGTTTCGGGTGGGGGCAAATCGACCCTGACGATTGAAACCCTGTTCAAGACTGCCAGCATGCGCCTGAACGGCGCGCGCCAGACGCCGGCACCCTGCGAGACGATCAAAGGGTTGGAGCATCTGGACAAGGTGATCGATATTGACCAGCGCCCCATCGGGCGCACGCCGCGTTCCAACCCCGCAACCTATACTGGCGCATTCGGGCCGATCCGCGACTGGTTCGCGGGGCTGCCGGAATCGAAGGCGCGCGGCTACAAGCCGGGGCGGTTTTCCTTCAACGTCAAGGGCGGGCGCTGCGAGGCCTGTCAGGGCGACGGGGTGCTGAAGATCGAGATGAACTTCCTTCCGGACGTTTATGTCACGTGTGAAACCTGCAAGGGCAAGCGCTATAACCGCGAAACGCTGGAAGTGTTGTTCAAGGGCAAGTCCATCGCTGATGTGCTGGATATGACCGTTGAGGAGGCGCAGAGCTTCTTTCAGGCGGTGCCGAGCATCCGCGAGAAGATGGATGCGCTGGTGCGCGTGGGCTTGGGCTATATCAAGGTGGGCCAGCAGGCGACAACCCTGTCAGGGGGCGAGGCGCAGCGCGTGAAACTGTCGAAGGAACTGGCGCGCCGCTCGACGGGCCGCACGCTGTATATTCTGGACGAGCCGACCACGGGCTTGCATTTCGAGGATGTGCGCAAGCTGTTGGAAGTGCTGCATGAACTGGTGGAACAGGGCAATACTGTCGTGGTGATCGAGCATAACCTTGATGTGGTGAAGACTGCCGACTGGATCATCGATATTGGCCCTGAGGGGGGCGATGGTGGTGGCAAGATCGTGGCGACCGGAACGCCCGAAAAGGTGGCACAGGTCGAGGCCAGCTATACAGGGCGCTATCTGGCCCCGTTGCTCAAGCCGCGGCGGGTGGCGGCGGAATAGCGCGCCGTTTTGTGGCTGCCTGCTCAGGTATTCAGGTCTGCGAAGCTGCGGTTCTCCTGCGCCAGTTGCCGCAGCAATGGGGCCTCTTGCCAAAAGTAGGGGGCTTCGCCCGCATAGGTTTCGATCTGGGCCAGCAGTTCCCTTAGGCCCTGCGTATCCGCCCAATGCATCGCCCCGCCGCGCCAGCGCGGAAAGCCATAGCCGTGCAGCAAGGTGACATCCACATCCAGCGGCCGCGCGGCGATGCCCTCGCCCACGACACGGGCCGCTTCGTTTACCATCGCTGCCATATAGCGCGCGATGATTTCATCCGCGCTGAAGGCACGCGGTGTGATCCCGTGTTCAAGGCGCTCTGCGGCGATGATCGCTTCGACATCGGCAGCGGGGCGGCCTTTGGGGCTGTCTGTGTCATAGGTGTAATAGCCTTGGCCTGTCTTGCGGCCATGCCAGCCGCGCGCATGCATCACATCGGCCCAACGCGCCACAAACTCGCGCGGGTCGCGGCTGGCGGCTTTGCGCTGGCGGGTCATGAAGCCGATATCCAACCCTGCCAGATCTTGCACTGCATAGGGGCCCATCGGAAAGCCGAATTCCGTGACAGCGCGGTCAACCTCGTAAGGGCTGGCACCGGCCAGAACCATATGATCCGAGGCCGCGCGGTAAACCTGCAAGATGCGGTTGCCGATAAACCCGTCACAGACCCCTGCGCGCACACTGACCTTGCCCAGTTTCTTGCCAAAGGCAAAGCCCGTTGCCACCACGTCAGGGGCGGTCGTCTCGGGCACAACAATTTCCAAAAGCCGCATGATATGGGCGGGCGAGAAGAAATGCAGACCCAGCACATCGGCGGGCCGCGCGGTCATCGCGGCAATCTGTGGGATGTCCAGATAGGAGGTATTCGTTGCCAGTATGGCCCCGGATTTGCAATGACGGTCAAGCTGGGTGAACACGTCGCGCTTGATATCCATGTCTTCAAACACGGCCTCTATGATCAGATCACATGATGCCAGCGCTGAATAGCTTTCAGCGGCACGAAACTGTTGCGCCAGAATATGCGTGCGGGCCTCGTCCGTCAGCTTGCCGCGTTTCACGCTTTCGCCCAGCGTCTGCGCCACATTCTCGCGCGCGAGCATGGCCGATTGCGCATCGCGCTCAATCATCGTGACATCCAGCCCCGCCAGCAAACTTGCAACCGCAATTCCGCTGCCCATGCGCCCGCCGCCAACAACGCCGATCTGCCCGAAGTCGCGCGCCCGAACACCCGCCAGTTCGGGCAGTTGCACCACTTTGCGTTCCGCAAGGAACGCATGAATGAGCGCTGCGCGTTGCGGCGATTGCATCAGCTTGGTGAACAGCGCGCGTTCATGGCGCATGCCGTCATGAAACGGCATGGCCGCCCCTTCGACCGCGGCGTCAATCGCGGTCAGCTGTGCGATCTGGCCCTTATACCGGGCCTGTGTTCTGGCGCGGATATCCGCCAGTTGATCGGCCCCGATCCGGGGGGCAGGCGGGTCACAGACCCTGCGCGGGCCTGCACCGCGATCCAGCAAGGCTTGCGCCATGACCCGCCCGGCTGCGGCGGGATCGGCGCCGACCGGGGCGAGTTCATCAAGAATGCCCAAATCCAGCGCTTCTTGCGCGGGCAGGTGGCGGGCGGATGTGATGATGTCGAGCGCGGCGTCCATCCCAACGAGGCGGGGCAGGCGTTGTGTGCCCCCGGCACCGGGCAGAATGCCAAGGCTGGTTTCCGGCAACCCGACCCGCAACCCCGGCAGGCCAAGCCGGTAATGCGCCCCCAGTGCCAGTTCCAGACCGCCACCAAGTGCCGTGCCATGCATCACGCAGAGGACGGGCTTTTCAAGCGCTTCAATTTTGCCGATCACATCGGGCAGGAACGGGGCGCTGGGTGGTTTTCCAAATTCCTTAATATCTGCCCCGGCGACAAATGTGCGACCCGCGCAATAGATCACAGCGATCCGCGCTGCCGCATCATCGGCGAAACGGTCCAGACAGTCCATCAGCCCTGCACGCACGGCTTGGCCGATGGCATTGACGGGCGGGTTCTCGATACAGATCAGCGCGATGTCTGTGTCGCGGTTGTAGCGGACAGGGGGTTGTGTCATGGCGGTCACTCCGTGCTGTGCAGGCAACACTCAGTGACATTTTGCCCCCGAGAGGGCAAGTATCATAACCGGGCTGTCAGGCTGTGACCGGGCTGGACTGGCGCACAGTGTCAGGGGCCGAAACGTGAAAACGCCCCAACGCGGCAAGGTGCACCGGGATGGGGCGTTCGGATTGGGTGCGTGCAGGGGGGATGTTGCATCGCCCCCTGCAAGTTTAGGTCTTCTCGATCAGCTTTCTTCTTCGGTGGCCTCTTCGTCCTCTTCGACAGCCCCGAATTGCGCCAGAAACGCGATGATGTCGCGCGCGGTGTCTTCGTCACGCACGCGGAATGACATCTGGCTGCGGGCGCGGCGATCATCCAGTGCTTCGCGCAGATAGCTGGTCGGATCGAGCAGATAGGCAACCATCTCCTCTTCGTCCCAGACAACGCCGCTTTCGCCAACTTCAACCAGCGAAGCGCCGTAGCGGAACCCATCCACCGCGCCCGGCTCGCGCCCAATCACCCCGTAGAGGTTCGGGCCAGTGCGGACATTTGGCCGCCCGGCCAGCACATCGCCATCTTCATTGGTGACGTTGTGGCAGTTCTGGCACTGGCTTTGAAACGCGTTTTCGCCTGCGTCAATATCGCCAGCAAATGCCGGTAGCGCGGTGAAGGAAAGTGCAAGCGCGCTGAGTGCGGCGCTGGTTGTGAGTTTCATGTTTTTTGGCCTCCCATTGATGTCCAGAACGGTACATCTGTTGTGATTTTCAATTGTGTCAAGCTGGCATTATGCCACGGCATGCGCAATTGCGCATTGCTTCCAGAGCGAGGTGAGCGCCATCACAAGATGGTCAATATCCGCGTCCGAATGCAGCGGGCCGGGGGTGATGCGCAACCGCTCGGTGCCCTTGGGAACGGTGGGGTAATTGATCGGTTGCACGTAAATTCCCCAGTCATCCATCAGGATGTCTGACAGCATCCGGCACTTGACCGGATCGCCGATCATGACAGGGATGATATGGCTGTCATTGGCGATATGCGGGATACCTTGCGCATCCAGCCGCGCGCGCAGCCGTGCCACGCGTTCGCGTTGCGCAGCCCGCTCGGTCTGCGATGTCTTGAGGTGCTGGATCGAGGCAGTTGCCGCCGCGGCCACGGCCGGAGGCAGCGCAGTTGTGAAGATAAAGCCAGATGCGAAAGAGCGGATGAAATCGCACAGCGCGGTTGATCCGGTAATATAGCCGCCAACAACGCCATAGGCCTTGCCCAATGTGCCCTCGATCAAGGTGATCCGGTCGGCAAGCCCGCGTTCTTCGGAAATGCCGCCGCCGCGTGGGCCATACATGCCCACGGCATGCACTTCGTCCAGATAGGTCATGGCGCCATGCGCCTCGGCCACTTCGACAATCTCGCGCATGGGGGCGATGTCGCCATCCATAGAATATACACTTTCAAAGGCCACGATCTTGGGCCTGTCGCCCACGGCCTTAAGTTTGCGGTCCAGATCGCGCCAGTCGTTGTGTTTCCACAAAACCTTGTCGGCGCGCGAATGGCGGATGCCCTCGATCATGCTGGCATGGTTTTTCTCATCCGACAGGATCACAGCATTGGGGATTTTTGCGCCCAGCGTCGACAAGGCCGCCCAGTTCGAGACATAGCCCGATGTGAACAGCAGTGCCGCGTCCTTGCCATGCAGATCAGCCAGTTCATCTTCCAGCAAACGGTGCAGGTGGTTATTGCCCGAAATGTTGCGCGTGCCGCCCGCGCCCGTCCCGCAAGCCTGAACAGCCTCGACCATGCTGTTGACGACATGGGGGTGATGGCCCATGCCCAGATAATCATTCGAGCACCAGACAGTCACTTCCTGAACATCCTCGCCATTGAAGCGCTTGACCTTGGGGAAACTGCCGCATTGGCGTTCAACTTCGGCAAAAATCCGGTAATTGCCTTCGGTTTTCAGCGCGTCCAGCGCGGCGGTGAAATGGGTGTCAAAATCCATTGGGGGTCCCCTCGGTCATGTTTTTCGTTTGGTGTTTGTGGGGGCTGGGATCATCCAGCGCCAGAGTTTGTCATCACGCACCCGCCAGACCATGAACCAATGTTCCAGCAGCGCCAGCGCCGTCAGCATAGACAGAAGCGTGAAGCCGATGATTGCGCCCTGATCGGCGACGTGATGCGCGCGCCAGAGGCGTTCGAGAAAGCAGCCAACTGCCAAGGCCAGCAGCGTGACCGAAAACGGAAAGAAGCCGCTGACCGGCCCTTGCCGAAAATAGCTGGACAGATGCGCCAGCGGCTTGGGCAGAAAATCAGTGTTGATGCGCGGCACACCCAGAAACAGGTTCAGCTTGGCCGAAATCCGGGCGGCAAACAGCACAAGGAATGTCCACAGCGCAAAGGCATTCTCGGCCCCCCATGCTGACAGGATCAGCAAGATGACAACGCCTGCCAGCACAAATTCATGCCATGCCACCGTGCGGAATGCCGACCAGAAGCGCGCGGCGGGGTCCAGACCGGCAGGGCAGGGTTTGGTATTAGGGCCCGTAATGACACCAGACAGAAACGCAAGTTCAACCCAGCCCCACAATGCCAGCGCCGACAAAAAGGCAAACCAGACCCCTTGCGGGCTGGCATCCATCAGCGTTGCATTCACCCCCAGCGCCCCTGCCACGAACAGTGGCAGCGACAGCAGCACCGACCAGATATGCTGGCCCGGCCCGCCACGGTCTGCCGCATGAACCCGCCACAGCAGAATGCCCGTGGCAAACCACCACAGAAACAGCGCAGCAAGTGCAGCTATCCAGGGGGTTTCAAACATGGCATCTCCGTATGGCTAATGGGTGCCGGACTTTGCCCGACACCGCAGTTACTTAATAGGCCGGTTCCAGCCGCACATTGGCGGGTGGCGTCGATTTCTTGACGGGCATGACATACAGCCGCGCAAAGCCCAGTCCTGCCGAGGTCATCGCCGCCCATTTCGACAGTTTACCCCCAATGCCGCCTTGCTTTTCAGCCACTTCCATCTTGCGGAACGCGCGCTCGATCTTCTTCAGCGTCGGCATCCATGCGGGGTGGTCGATGTCCAGCTCCATCGGGAAAACCTGTTTAGCAATCTCGCCGGTCTTGCGGAACACTTCCTGATCGTACCAGTCGATATCGACCCCCAGCGCCTTGTGAAATTCAGGGCGTGCATGGTCGCGCACATACATCGTGGCAAACACAGCCGTTAGAAAGAACCTGATCCACAGCTTGTTGACAAAGCCATTGGTCAGCTTGGGGTCCGTGCGCATCAACAGTGCGAATGCCTCGCCATGGCTGAACTCGTCATTGCACCATTCCTTGAACCACTTGAAAATGGGGTGGAAGCGCTTCTCCGGGTTCTCCTCCAGATGGCGGTAGATGGTGATGTAGCGCGCATAGCCGATCTTCTCGGACAGATAGGTCGCGTAATAGATGAATTTGGGCCGGAAATAGGTGTATTTCTTGGCCTTGGTCAGAAAGCCCAGATTCACCGCAACACCTGCCTCGCGCAGGGCGTCATTGATGAAACCGGCATGGCGCGCTTCATCGCGGGCCATGTAGTTGAACAGTTCGCAGATGTCAGGATTGTTGCCTCGACGCTTCATTTCCTTATACAGCACGCAGCCCGAGAATTCTGCGGTGCAGCTTGAGACAAGAAAGTCGATCAACTCGCGTTTCAGCTTGGGCTCCATATTGTCCCAATCGACCTTGTCCCAATCGGCGGTTTTCTTGAAATGGCCCTTGTTGGGGTCGGATTTCATCTGGCCGATCAGCTTGTCCCACTCTTCGCGCACAGGCGTCACATCGATGCGGTCCATCTCGTCGAAATCGGTGGTGTAGAAACGCGGGTTCAGCAGGGTGGATTCCTGCGCCATGGCGTCAGTGTCGAAACGGTCGCCCATTTCTGCGGCAAGTTCGTCATGGGTTGTGGCATGAACATTCATACGCTTATCTCCTCTGAGAAAGAGAATTCACAGAGTTCCATGAATTCGAAATCACCTGTCAGCCGTGTCCACATCCGCTCCAGCGCATTGGCGCGGGTGATGGTGGCGATGCGGTCCTCGACAATCAACTCGCCCCATGCGGCCAGCACAGGCGGGCCTTGAACAAGCACCTCGTCGCCGGGATGAATGACAGAGCCGTCGTTGAATTTGACATGTGCATGAAGGGCCTCGAAACGGTGCGAGACTTCGACAGTGCAGGGGACGTGTTCGATCTTTCTTGAGAAGAGTGACATTGGTTTTTCCCTTGGTTTTTTATGGTCGTCTTATTGGATATTCAGCAGCCGTTCGAATGCGGCCTGGTTGTCGCGGCCAAACTGGGTCAGCTCGACGCGGTAGTCAGTCAGCGGGTCAATGGCGGCCAGCCGCCCGTTTTCAAACTGCACAATCTGCAACGGCAGGGCGGGGTCAATCCCGTGGCGGCGGCGCATGGTCATCAAACCATTCTGAATGACTGTGACAAAGCCGCCATGCGCCATATCGGCCAGCATTTCGCCATTGGCATCCAGCACCGTCACGGCCTGCGCATCATTGCCAACCAGACTGATGGTCCATGTTTGCACAACCGGGGCAGGGGCCGGAATTGCCGCCCTCTCGCGGTCGGTGACGCTGGCATAGGCCGCCAGCCCCAGCGAGGCGAGCGCCAGCGCGAACATGCCACGCACCAGCCCGATGGGGATCATGTCATTGGCGTCTTCGCGCTTGAATTTCGGCGTGAAGGGCTTTTGGGGGTTGGGGTCGGTGGTCATGGCTTCCCTCACTCGGCTGCGACCAGATCGCCTGCGGGCGCTGGTGTTTTGCGTTCAAGGACAGGCTGCGCGACGCGGGTTTCCGCCGCTTCGGCAAGCAGCCCGGCAATGTTGGCCGCATCCGGGATGCAGCGCAGCGCAGGCTTTGTGATCCGCACATGGCCGGGGCGGCAATGCGGCCACAGGATGAGATAGGAGAATTTCGTCTCGCCCAGTGTTTCCAGCGCAATCGTGCCTGTGCCCTTCTTGCCAAGCGCCAGTTCCGCATTTGCGATCTGGCGGAAGGGCAGGTTCAGCGTGACATTCAGTGCGGCACCAATGCGCATGGCCACCCGTGCAGTTGTGATGGTGTAGACGGTAGCGCGGGCCTGCGCATAGGCAAGCAACAGGATGACCGCGACCGCAGCCCCCCACAACAGCGCGTAAGGCAGGCCAAAGGCAAACGCCCCCGCAGCGCCCGCTTCCAGCGCACCGACCGAGGCACGCCAGCCGACGATCACCACGAAATACGCGCTGATCCAGTTGATTTTATAGGCTTCGCGCGCCAAGGCCCAAGTATCAGGCCGGCCCTGCCACAGAATATGCTCATGCTCGGGGGGCCGTTCGGGCAACCCGTTTACAGGTTCAAAGGCGAAATCATCATGCGACATGGGCCGGTTCCTTTATCTTTTTTGGGTCGAAAGTCGCTTAGGCAGGTTTGCCAAGCATATCGGACAGAATGCGCAACTTGCTCATCGGAGTGACGCGGTTTTCGCTGCGGTACAGATAGCCGCCTGCATAGAAGCCAGACACTTTGTCTTCTTCCAGCTTGGTGATCTGGCCGTCCGAGGCGATGACCGGCGCATCCACAAATGAGGCCGAGTCAATCGAGTTGACATAGACCATGTTGGATTTGATCCGCACCATGGTCATGGGCACCAGACGCTTGGTGCCATCCTCCAGCGTTGCCTCAAGATAGCGCACCAGTTGCTCGGGCACATCGACCCACATATCGGTGATCTTGCCTGCGGGTTTCTGGTCATTGCCAACAACCGGCAGACCGCGCGGGTCGCGCCCGGCAGCAACCGCGAAATCGCCAACTTTCGCCATAGGCTGCAATTTCGGGTGGGCGTGCCCATCCAGCTCCGGCTCGTCACGGCGCGCGGCCCAGGATGCAGGGCCAACACCGTCTTTCATCGGATCACCTGTTGGCGCGAACGGAAAGCCGCCGCCACCTTCGGTCGGGGCCAGCGCCAGTTCCCGCTTTTCCCGCTCGAAATCAGGGGCTTTGAACTCGCCGCGCCCATGCGGAAGGATGAAGGTCTTTGGCTCTGGCACAGACAGCAACGAATTGGCATGGGTGCCGTCATCGTTTTCCAGCGGGTAACCTTCGCGCATATTCTCGCGCTGGATGTAATAGATCAGCCCTGCGAAGAAGATCCAGAAAAGATAAAGCGAAATCAGGGCAAGATCGAAATTGCCGAAAAATAGCCATCCATAGGGGGTATCCATGTGTAGTCCTCCGTGATGTCAGGTCGGGAAATCGGCAAGGCCGATGCGTTGGTTGCGTGGTTGGGATGTGTCAAGAATACGGGTCCGCACCAATGGGCCCAGAATGATGAGGGTCAGGAACAAAAGCCCGATCTCAAGGTGATAAACGACAGAATAGCCAATATCGGGGGTCATCAGGCCAGCGCCGAGATGCCCGTTATTGGCCAGCGTCTGGACTGTATCGCGGATGCCGCCGCCAAGGGCCACGGCCAGCCCGGCAGCAGTCGCCTGCGCCGCACCCCATGCCCCAAGTGCCAGCCCGCCGCCGACAATTCCGCGCCGGGGCATCTCCATTGCAGCGGTCAGCGTGGCGACGGCAAACAGCCCCAAGCCCAGCCCGATGCCAAATGCGCCTGCGTAAAACAGCGGTGTCGATTGAAGCGGGCCTGCGAAGATGACCGCCGCGAAGGCGAATATGCCAACCAGAATGCCCCGCGCCGCCATGCGGAACTGGTCCATCCCGCCCGCCAGCCAGCGTGCCGCCAGCCAGAACCCCAGCAGCGCGCCGACAGCCCAGACCGCTGTCAGCGTGGTTGTCGCCGCCACGGACAGGCCAAGGATTTCGCCGCCATACGGTTCCAGCAGCACATCTTGCATATTGAAGGCCAGCCCGCCGACAAAGACAACGGCCAGCAACCGCCCGGCCTGCCCGCCCTTGATATAGTCGCGCCACGCATCGCGGAAGGCGGGGCGCGGGGCCTCGCGCTCGGCGCGGGTCATGGGCTTGATTTTTTCCTGCTTCCACAGCGCGATGATATTCAGCACCAATGTGACCACCGCGCAGCCCTGCACCACCTGGATCAGGCGCAGATCACTGAAATCGCGCAACAAATAGCCCACGATCAGCGCGGAAATCGCCATGCCTGCAAGGAAGGTGACATAAAGCAGCGCCACCACACGCGGGCGGGTCGCGTCATCGGCACGGTCCGCAGCCAGCGCAATGCCCGCCGTCTGCGTCATATGCATTCCGAAACCGGTCATCAGAAAGGCAATCGCTGCAATCACCTCGCCTGCGAAGCGTACATCATGGACAACATCACCAGTCAGCACCAGCAGCGCAAACGGCATGATCGCCAGCCCGCCAAATTGCCAGAGCGACCCGAACCACAGATATGGCACCCGCTTCCAGCCAATGGCCGAGCGGTGATTGTCCGATTTGAACCCCAGCAGCGCGCGGAACGGGGCCAGCAGCACCGGCAACGCAATCATAAAGGCCACGATGCTGGCGGCCAGCGACAATTCCACGATCATCACGCGGTTCAATGTGCCCAACAGCAGCACAGTCGCCATGCCGACACTGACCTGAAACAGGCTCAGGCGCAGGATCTGGCGCAGCGGCAACCCTTCCGAGGCCGCGTCCGCGAAAGGCAGCCAGTTGGTGCCGATTTTCTGGAACATGGCTTTTGGAATGATCATCCCGTCACCTTCAGGCATTCAGAAATATAAAAACCCCGCGAGACCCGGCCGACGCGCGACAGCCCCGCCACATTCAGGCGGCGGTAATCATGGGGGATCATGGTGGGCGAACGGTCCGCGCGCGGGAAAACCCGGCCCGCGTGCCACATGCCCATCAGCAGCGCCGTGCGCGGCGCAACCGTAAAGACGATCTGGCCCGCCTGCGCAGCCAGCCCGTCAAGGGCAGCTTCCAGATCGGGTTGCGTGTAATAGATCAGGCTGTCCATCGCGATGACATGGTCAAACCGGCCCAGACCCGGCGCCAGCATGTCGCCTGCGCGAAACTCCACATGTCCTGCCAGCCCTTGCGGCAAGCGCGCGCGCGCAATCTCGACCAGCTTGGGCGAGATGTCGATGGCCACCACATGCGCCCCGCGTGCCGCCAGCTCCACGCTCATGGCCCCTGTCCCGCAGCCCGCATCCAGCACGCGCACCCCGCGCAGATCATGCGGCAACTGCGCCAGCATCAGCGCGCGCATCGTGTCGCGCCCTGCACGCACCGTCTGGCGAATGCGCGAGACAGGCGCATCCGAGGTCAGGCGCTCCCAGACCCGCGTCGCCGTGCCATCGAAATAGCCGGCAACACGGGCGCGGGTGCCCTCATAGCTGGTGGAAGGAGACAGATCGCGCATCAATCAAACCCCAGAAACTCGAATATATCGCGGTCGGGCAGGGATTCTGGGTTCATCGGTTCCAGGTTGCCATGTAGCAATGCTGCCAGTTGCATATAGATTTTGCGGCATTCGAGCACGTCTTCATCGGCATCCATTTCGAACAGCGTCTTTTTTTTCAGGCGCGACCGCCGGATCGCGTCGATATCGGGCATGTGGCCAATACGCTTGAAGCCCACGCGGTCGCAAAAGCGGTCCACCTCATCGGTGTCTTTCGACCGGTTGGCGATGCAACCCGCCAGCCGCACTTTGTAATTGGCGGATTTCGCCTGCACGGCGGCAATAATGCGGTTCATAGCATAGATGCTGTCAAAATCATTTGCCGTCACGATCACGGCCTTGTCGGCATGCTGCAAGGGGGCTGCGAACCCACCGCAGACCACATCGCCCAGCACATCGAAAATCACCACATCCGTGTCATCCAGCATATGATGCTGCTTGAGCAGTTTCACAGTCTGGCCCACGACATAGCCGCCGCAACCCGTGCCCGCAGGTGGGCCGCCCGCCTCCACACATTTCACGCCGCCCCAGCCTTCGGTGACATAATCTTCGGGCCGCAACTCTTCCGCGTGGAAATCAACTTCCTTCAGAATGTCGATCACCGTGGGCTGTAACTGGCCGGTCAGGGTGAATGTGCTGTCATGCTTGGGGTCGCAGCCGATCTGCAACACCCGCTTGCCCATCGCTGCAAAGGCCGCCGACAGGTTAGAGCTGGTGGTCGATTTGCCAATCCCGCCCTTGCCATAGATCGAAAACACCATCGCGCTGTCGATCTTGGTGGCCGGGTCCAGATGCACCTGCACCGATCCTTCGCCATCACGGCCTTTCAGCTCGGGGATATCATCTCTTGGGCTCATCTCTTTATTCCCTTCATTTTCTTGCGAAAAATACTCCGGGGGGTGCGGGGGGCTGGCCCCCGCCGGTCCGAAGCATCATGGTCGCTGCGGGCGTGCTCATTCGGCGGCAATCCCTTCAACACGGTCTTCAATCTCGTCTGCAGCATCCTGCAGGGCGGATAATGTGGCAGCGTCCGGCTGCCAGTAGTTCCGCTCGGACGCCTCGATCAGGCGACCGGCCAGTCTTGCGCTGGCTTGTGGGTTCAATTCGGCCAGACGGCGGCGCATGGCCTCGTCCAGCACGAATGTTTCTGACAGGCGTTGATAGACCCATGGCTCGACCGTGCCGGTTGTTGCCGACCAGCCCATCGTGTTGGTCACATGGGCCTCGATCTGACGCACGCCTTCGCCCTTATGGACCAGAAGTGCTTCGTAGAATTTCGGGTTCAGCGCCCGCGAGCGTGTCTCCAGCGCGATCTGGTCGCGCAGGCTGCGCACCTTGCCGCTGCCGCGTGTCTGATCGCCGATATAGACAGGGGTATCCGCCCCGCCCCGCGCGCGTTTCACCGCCCGCGCAATGCCGCCCAGCGTGTCGAAGTAATGGTCTACAGTGGTCACACCCAACTCGACCGATTCAAGGTTCTGGTACGCCAGATCAACCGTTTTCAGGGTCGCTTTCAGCAAGTCCGGCTGCGCGACGGGCGCGCCATTCACACCATAGGCAAATCCCTTGCGCGCCTGATAGGCATCGGCCAGCTCGTCCTCGTCGCCAAAGGTGGAGCTGTCGACCAACTGGTTCACATTGGACCCATAAGCCCCTTCGGCATTCGAGAAGACGCGCAGGGCGGCAACTTCCAGCGACACACCCAGATCGCGCGCTGCGGCAAGTGCGTGGGCGCGGATGAAATTCTGCGCCTCTGGCTCTTGCGCCAGTGCGGCTTTCAGGGCGGCTTCGGCCAGCAGGCGGGTTTGCAGCGGCAGCAGGTCGCGGAAAATGCCTGACAGCGTCATCACCACATCAATACGCGGGCGGCCCAGTTCGGATAGCGGGATCAGGTCCGCGCCGGACAGACGTCCGTAAGCATCAAACCGGGGCTTTGCGCCCATCAGCGCCAGCGCCTGCGCCATAGGTCCGCCATCGGATTTGATATTGTCCGACCCCCACAGCACCATCGCCACTGTGCGCGGCAGCGTCGGGTGCGCGTCCAGCAGTTTTTGCGCCTGCACCGCGCCTTCGCGCAGCGCAAAGGCTGTGGGCATGCGGAACGGGTCAAAGGCGTGAATATTGCGGCCAGTCGGCACAATCTCGGGCGAACGGATCAGATCGCCGCCCGGAACAGGGGCGATATATTCGGCCCCAAGGGCGCGCAGCAGCCCGCGCATTTCATGGTCGCCCTGAAGATCGCGGTCCATCCGCGCGCGGGTGACATCATCGACATCGACCTGCGCCAGCAGATGCTTGCGGGCTGCCGCATCCATCGGCTTGCCCATGATGTGCAGCCCTTCAGGGATCAGCGCATCTTCCACTTCCAGCAGTTTCAGCCACAGCCCTGCGGGTTCGCCCGACAGATCAAGCGCTGCCGCCTGTTCGGCGATCAGGGCTTCCAGATCCGCCTGATCTTCGGTCGCGGCATCGACCCTGCGCCAGCGTTGCAGGCTGTCTTTTAACTCTTGCAGGCCCCGGTACAGGCCCGCTTGCGCCACAGGCGGGGTTAGGTGTGTGATTGTGACCGCATTGGAGCGGCGCTTGGCCAAGGACGCCTCGGACGGGTTATTCGCGGCATAAAGGTAGATATTCGGCAGATTGCCGATCAGCCTGTCTGGCCAGCAAGTGCGGCTGACGCCCGCCTGCTTGCCCGGCATGAATTCCAGCGCGCCATGCATGCCGAAATGCAGCACAGCATCGGCGGCAAATTCTTCGCGCATCCAGCGGTAGAAGGTGGTGAAGGCATGGGTCGGCGCAAAGCCCTTCTCGAACAATAGACGCATCGGGTCGCCTTCATAGCCGAAAGTGGGCTGAATGCCGACAAAGACATTGCCGAATTCTGCGCCCAGCACGAAAACCCCGCGCCCGTCAGATTGCGCGCGCCCCGGTGCCGGACCCCAGACGTCTTCGATCTCGGACAGCCACGGCGTGCCGGTCACGATCCGGTCGGCGCTGACATGGGCAGCGACATTGGCAGGCATGCCATAGGTGCGGGCATTTCCTTCCAGCACCATCGCGCGCAAGCTGTCCACGCTTTCGGGCGGGGTCAGCGCATAGCCGTCACGGGCCATGGCGTGCAGGGTGTTATACAGGCTTTCAAACACGGACAGATAGGCGGCTGTGCCAACCGCGCCGGCATTGGGCGGAAAGCCATAAAGCACGATGGCGACCTTGCGCTGGGCCACATCGGCGCGGCGCAGGCGCACCATGCGCGCGGATTTGTCGGCCAGCGCCAGAATGCGCTCGGGGCAGGGCGCCATCGCCTTGGCATTGGCATCGTCCATCGGCATACAGCCACCGGGGCAGCCCTGACAGCCATCAACCCCGTGACGGCCCGCAAAGGCTGTCGGGCAGGTGGCGCCGTCAATTTCGGGCAACGCGATCAGCATGGTGGTTTCTACCGGACCAAGCCCGCCGCCTGATTTTGCCCATTGGCCCAAAGTCTGGAATTCAAGTGGATGGGCGACCAGATAAGGCACATTCAGCGCGCTCAGAACTTCGACCGCAGCGGGGCTGTCATTATAGGCGGGCCCGCCCACAAGGCTGAAGCCGGTCAGCGACAGCAATGTGTCGATCTTGCCCGTGTGATAGGCGGAAATTGCAGGGCGACCATCCAAGCCCCCGGCAAAAGCGGGGATCACGGCCAGTCCCTGCGCTTCGAGCGCACGAATGACAGCATCGTAATGCGCCGTGTCAGAGGCCAGAATATAAGACCGCATCAGCAACAGGCCGATTGTGCCCTTGGCATTCGCGGGGCGGGGCAGATCGGCCAGATCGGTTGTGATACGGTCGGCCAGATCGGGGTGGTAGAGGCCGACATCGGGGTAATCAATCGGCGCGGCGGCCTTGATCTCGCGCCATTCGGGGCGCTGGGCGTAGCGCGAGATGAGAAAGCGCATCATCGCTTCGATATTGTCATCCGAGCCGCCAAGCCAGTATTGCATGGACAGAAACCATGCGCGCAGGTCTTGCGCCTTGCCGGGAATGAAACGCAGGATTTTTGGCAGGCGGCGCAGCAGGCTCATCTGCTTTTCACCTGAGGCGGGCTTGGACTTGTCGCCCCCCCCGCGCAGCTTCTTCATGATCTTGGCGATGCCCGTGGCGGGCTTGGACATGTCCAGATCGCCCATTTTTGTCAGCTTCACGATCTGCGGGTCGGCAATCACACCGACAAAGGCATCACAGCGGTCGCTGGCCGCCTGCAACTCTGGCAGGCAGGCGCTGACATGTTCTTCGATGAACAAAAGATTGGCGACAACGATATCGGCAGCGTTGATCGCGGCCTTGGCTTCGGCCAGTGCGGCGGGGTTCTCGGCCCATTCGGCGGCGGCGTGGATCGAAACCTCAAGGCCCGGAAAGTCCTCGCGCAGGCGGGGCAACACGCGCTCTGCCGGTCCGGCGGCATGGGCGTCGAGCGTCACCACCACAAAGCGGTAGGGTTCGGACGGGAGGGCGCGACTATCGAGCATAATGTGCCTTCGCCTCGTATAGAGTGTCGACTGTGATTTCAGAGATGCCCTTCTCAATGGCGAATTTCTCGGTGTTGCGCCGCGCCTTGCCGCGCACGAAGAAGGGGATCTTCTTCAATTCGCGTTCTGCACAGGTCAGCCAGATGATGTTGTCGGGCAGCGCGGGTGCGTCGAGGGGCGAAGGGGGGGTGGATGGCGGGGGCATCGAGCCCCCTTCATCCGCGGCCGCATGCGCGGCGGCTGCACCCGGATCATTGCGGGGCGCATGGCCACCATGATGCGAAGGGCCTGCATCGTCGTGAAATTCAAAGTCGTCGCGGAACATGTGCAAAAGATGCTCTTCCAGCCCCATGACCAGCGGATGCACCCATGTGTCGAACAGGACATTCGCACCCTCGAACCCCATCTGGGGGGAATAGCGCGCGGGGAAGTCCTGCACATGGACGGGGGCGGATATGACGGCGCAGGGAATACCAAGGCGTTTGCCGATATGGCGTTCCATCTGGGTGCCAAGGATCATTTCGGGCGCGGCCTCTTCGATGGCGGCCTCAACCTCGAGGTAGTCGTCAGTGATCAACGCCTCTAGCCCGAATTCCTTTGCCAATGCGCGCAAGGGGCGGGCCTGTTCGCGGTTGTAGCACCCCATGCCGCAGACCTCGAAGCCCATCTCGTCGCGGGCCACGCGGGCGGCGGCCATGACATGCGTGCCATCGCCGAACAGGAACACGCGCTTGCCGGTCAGATAGGTGCTGTCGACGGATGCCGCCCACCAGGGCTGGCGCATGCGGGTCTCGTCGACAGGGATTGTGCTGCCGGACAGGGCGCGCACTTCCGCGATAAAGGCGCGGGTGGCATTGGCGCCGATGGGAATGGTTTTTGTAAAGGGCTGGCCGAGTTCCTTCTCGCACCAGCGTGCAGCGGATTCGGCAGTTTCAGGATAGAGCAGCACATTGAAATGCGCGGCCCCCATGCGGGTGATATCTGCCGGTGACGCGCCCATTGGGGCCGCGACATTCACCTCGATCCCCATTTCGGACAAAAGGGCGGTGATCTCGGCCAGATCATCGCGGTGGCGAAAGCCAAGGGCGGTGGGGCCGATAATATTGCAGGTCACGCGCTCTGTGCGGGCCATGGGTTTGGCCAATGTGCGGCACAGTTGCAAGAACGCCTCGTCACAGCCGAAATTTTCCTTGCGCTGATAGCTGGGCAGTTCCAGCGCGATGACCGGCACAGACAGGCCCATTGTTTCGGCCAGACCACCGGGATCGTCCTGAATGAGCTCTGCTGTGCACGATGCCGCGACCATCAGCGCTTGCGGCTGAAAGCGGTTAAAGGCGTCGTGACAGGCCGATGTGAACAGACCGGATGTATCAGCACCCAGATCGCGGGCCTGAAACGTGGTGTAGCTGACAGGGGGGCGATGATTGCGCCGCTCGATCATGGTGAAGAGAAGATCGGCATAGGTGTCGCCCTGCGGCGCATGCAGCACCATGTGCAGCCCGTTCATGGCCGTCGCAACACGCATGGCACCAACATGGGGCGGGCCTTCATATGTCCAGACAGCGAGTTTCATACATGCACCGTTGCGAGTTGAGTATTTTTGGCAAGAAAATGGGCTTGGGTCATTCCGCTGCCTCCAGCCGGTTCGGGTGCTGCCGTTTCAGGGCTGCATGGCGGCGCAGAGGCCGTGCAAAGAGCGCGGCCAGATCGCCCGCTTGTTCGTAAAAATGCACAGGCGTGAAGACCAACTCGATGGCCCATTTCGTCGCCAGACCTTCGGCTTCCAGCGGGTTGGCAAGGCCGAGGCCGCAAACGGTCAGGTCAGGGCGGGCCGCGCGGACGCGGTCGAGTTGCAGATCGACATCCTGGCCTTCGGAGATGACAGGGCCGGAAGCGATCAGGTCCAATTCGGGGCCGTGCAGGTCGGTATGCAGGTATGGGGTGCCGATCTCGACGGCTTGCATGCCGCATTCGCGGGTCAGGAAGCGTGCGAGCGGAATTTCCAATTGGCTGTCGGGCATGAAGAAGATGCGCTTGCCGCGCAGGGAGGTGGCGGCAGCAGCGATGGCCTTTTCGGCGCGGGCGCGCGGTGCCGCGACAACCTGATCGACCTTTTCGGGCGAGATGCCGAATTCGGCGGCAACCGACTTGAGCCAGAGGGTGGTGCCTTCGGCCCCGAAGGGAAAGGGTGCTGCAATATGGCGCGCGCCGCGCCGGGTCAGGGCGGCATGTGTATCGCCAAGGAAGGGCTGTGTCAGGGCAAAGACCGTGTTGGGGCCAATGACTGGCGTGTCTTGTACGCGCCGCGAGGGCAGGCAGCGCACAGGTGTGACGCCGATTTGTGCCAGCAGATCAAGCGCCTGATCCTCGACCACATCGGGCAGGGCACCGACAAGCAACAGCTCTTTGGCCGGAGTTTCCGCGAGTGCGGGCACCATGGACGCGAGGCAGGCATCTTCGCCTTGGGTAAAGGTCGTCTCGATGCCCGAGCCGGAAAAATTCAGCACGCGCACATTGGGGCCATGGGCCACACTCAGGCGTTCTGCGGCGCGCGTAAGGTCCAGCTTGATGACTTCGGACGGGCAGGAGCCGACAAGGAACAACTGCCGGATATCGGGGCGGCGCGCCAGCAGGCGGGCCACTTCGCGGTCCAGTTCCTCATTGGCGTCGGCCATACCGGCGAGGTCTTTTTCTTCCAGAATGGCGGTGCCGAAGCGGGGTTCGGCGAAAATCATGACGCCCGCCGCCGATTGCAGCAAATGCGCGCAGGTGCGCGAGCCGACAACAAGGAAAAAGGCGTCCTGCATCTTGCGGTGCAGCCAGATGATGCCGGTCAGGCCGCAAAAGACTTCGCGCTGGCCGCGCTGTTTCAGGACGGGGGTGTCACGGCAACCGGTTGTCATGCGGACACCTCCTGCTGTGGGGCGGCTGACAATCTGGCCATCCGCAGTTTCCAGATGAATTGCGCGGCATTCACGAAATAGGCCGCATAGGCGACCAGCGCGAGGATCATCAACTGATCCGGCGTCATGAAGCCCATGAACAGCGCGACCAGATACAGCGTATGCAGCGCAATCACGCCAAAGCTGACGACATCTTCCCAGAAAAAGGCCGGGGCCAGCAGATATTGGCCAAACACCTCTTTTTCCCAGATCGCGCCGGTCACCATGATCGCATACAGCGCCAGCGTCTTTATCAGGACCGAGATGGTCGCGGCCATATAGCCGTCGCCTGTCATCAGGAAGCGTAGAACAAGGGCCGCCGAGACGATGCAGATGACAAATTGCACTGGCGCCAGAATGCCTTGCACCAGCGTCCAGCGCGAGGCGTCGCGCTTTTTGCGCTGCTCTGGCGTGTAGAGCGCTGTCTGCAAATTCTGCGCCATAAGGCCCCCCAATCGCGATTCCTAAGAGGAGCTTAGCCTTTGACCGTCATAAGTGTCAACTAAAACTTACATGTTGAAATTGACAGATACGGTCTATGCGATCTGTATGAGGGTGCAGGGTATAGTGAGGCATTATTCATATAAAACATAAGCATAGGTTCAAATTTCAGGATCAACTGCGCTTTCCCCCCGCAGGAGTGTAAGTTTTGTTTGACAATGTTCTGGGTTCCTGAGACGCTACTAGGTGACGACGCGCCGTCGTCAAGGCCCTTTGCATTAAATGGCCGTAGCTGCCGCGCATTTGAGAGGGCGGGTGACATGAATGGTCTGGTACAGCCTGTAACATGTGCGAAGCGGGCGGATGATATGCCGCTGCGCAGGTTTGCTATGCGCGTTGTCGCGGAGTTGACGCGCGCGTCTGATGGCGGGCGCAATACCGCGAGCGCGTTTGTCGCCAAACTGGTGACAGATTTTGCGCGCAGTGGGGACAAACAGGCCCTGAGCGCCTTGCTTGCTGAAATGCGCCAAAGGCGCGTCTCGGCAGAAGATGTCATGGATGCCTATCTGCCCGATGCTTTGGGCGCGATCGGGCAGGAATGGCATGACGAGGAAATAGATATCCTGCACGCTTCGCTGGCTTGTGCGCGGCTGCAAGGGCTGTTGCGCGAATTGGGCCGGGCTTGGGCGTCAAGCCGGTGCGGGCTTGTTGGCGATGGCCGGATCTTGCTGACCTTGCCCGCAGGAGAGCAGCACACGCTTGGCGCAATGCTGGCGGCGAACCAGCTTCGGCGGATCGGCGTTTCGGTCAAGGTCATGCTGTTGCCGCGCGCGACCGAATTGCGCGATATCCTGACGCATAACCAGTTTCATGCCGTATTCATCTCGGTGTCGAACGAAACGTCGCTTCTGCCTTGCGCCACTATGGTGCAGGAGTTACGGACATGGTCACAAGGCCACACTCCGATCGTGATCGGAGGGGGCTTGGTTTCAAGCGCGCAAAGCGATACTAAACACCGCCGAATCGCAGAAGTTTCTGGTGCTGATCTTGTTACAAGTGACATAGTCTGCGCCCTGCAATCTTGCGGCATACAGCAGATCAGTGCGGCCGCTGAATAAGGCGTCGTTGCTGAAGACCACAAGTTGGCTGCCAATGCGGCAGCAGGAGGGAAGCGCGTGACCTTGCCAGATCACAGTGGGCTGTCTGGGCCAGAAGATATAGCAAGGTTCATTGATGATCCCTTGACGTCGAACGTGCTGACAAGCATGGCTGATATCTGCATGATACTGTCGCCCGAAGGTCGCATCAAGGCCGTGACCGCGCGGCCCGGTTCAACCTTGGCGGGCGCTTTGTCCGGGTGGAAAGACAAGGCGCTGTCCGATCTGGTTGATGATATGTCGACTGAAAAGCTGCGCAAGCGGATCACTCAGATCAGCAAGGGCGACGGGGCAGGGCCATCAAGCCCGCCACGTTGGGTCGAGTTGCAGCATGTTCTGGGGCATGGCGACACGTTGCCGGTGCGCTATGCATTGCACCTGATGCATGACAAGCGGCATGTCCTGATGCTGGGGCAGGATCAGCGGCCGACGATTGAAATGCAGCAAATGTTGCTGAATGCCCAGATCGCGCTGGAACGTGACCACGAGGCGCAGCGCGAGATTGACACCCGCTATCGGCTGCTGATGGATTTCACCAATGACTCCATCGCGCTGATTTCGGTCGGTTCGGGGTTGATTGTGGATATTAACCAAAGTGCGGCGCTGGTTCTGGGGCGCGCGCGCAGTGATTTGCTGGGCAAGTCGCTGGCGGATTTCTTTGTCGGCCACAGCCGCGACAGCCTTGTTTCTGCGCTGGAAAAGCCACAGCAAGCCGGAGCGCCTGCGAATTTCGAGGTTGAGGTCAAGGCATCGCAGCGCAAATTGCAACTGGCGGGCAAAATGTTCCGTGCCTCAGGTGAGCAATTGGCGATTATCCGTCTGGCTGAACCCGGTGCCGGGGTTGTCGCAGATGAGCGGCTGTCATCCAATTTGCGGCAATTGTTCAACCACGGGTCCGATGCGATTGTCTTTGCGGATCGTGAGGGCAGTATTCTGGCCGCAAGCGAGACATTTTTGAACCTGACCGATGTGTCATCCGCCGCCGCTGTGCGCGGGCGCTCGCTGGCAGAGTTTCTGGCGCGCGGTGCGGTCGATTTGCGCGTGCTTCTGGAGAATGCGCGCCGCGCCGGGCAGTTGCGCATGTATGCCACCAAACTCAACACGGATTACGGGGCGCAAGTGGGCGTCGAAATTTCGGCGACATGGCTGGATGACCAGTTCGATCCTGTGATCGCGCTTGTGGTGCGCAATTCGTCCAGTTCCGGCGCCGTGCGCCCCGATGCTGCGGGTGGCCAAGATCAGAACATGCAGGGTGTGATCGAGCTGGTCGGGTCGTCCACGCTGAAGGATATCGTGTCCGAGACGACAGATGTGATCGAGCGGATTTGCATTGAGACAGCGTTGGAGTTGACGCGCAACAACCGTGTTGCGGCTGCGGAAATGCTGGGGCTGTCGCGCCAGTCGCTCTATGTCAAGCTTCGGAAGTATGATCTGGTCAGCAAGGACGAAGGGTGATCCGGCTTTTCAGTCGGGCACCTGCACGAACTTGATCTGTGTCAATTAAAGTTTCCACTTTGTGTGTCAACCTCTGTTTACACAGTGGAGGGAACCCATGCGAATCGTCTTTGTTCACCCGAATTATCATTCTGGCGGCGCCGAGATTGCCGGTAGCTGGCCGCCCGCATGGGTCGCCTATCTGACCGGGTCACTCAAGGCTGCTGGCTTCGACGACATCCATTTCATTGATGCGATGACCAATCACGTTGACGACGACGCCCTGCGCGCGCGACTGGCAGAGTTGCAGCCCGATGTCGTCGGCACAACCGCCATCACCCCGTCAATCTATGTCGCCGAAGAAGTGCTGCGCATCGCCAAGGATGTCGCGCCCGATGCTGTGACCGTATTGGGCGGCATTCACGGCACGTTCATGTTCCGTCAGGTGTTGAGTGAAGCGCCGTGGATTGATGTGATCGTACGTGGCGAAGGGGAAGAAATTGTCGTCAAGCTGATGCAGGCCATTGCCGAGGGGCGCTGGCCCACGGACAGGCGCAAAATCCAAGGGCTGGCATTCACCGAAGAGGGTGAAATCGTCGCCACGCAGGCCGCCGCAACAGTCAAGAACCTTGACGGGATCAAGCCGGACTGGTCGATCCTCGAATGGGACAAATACATCTATGTGCCGCTGAACCGACGTGTGGCGATTCCCAATATGGCGCGCGGCTGTCCCTTCACCTGTTCGTTTTGTTCGCAGTGGAAATTCTGGCGCGATTACCGCGTGCGTGACCCCAAGAAAGTGGTCGATGAAATCGAAGATCTAGTCGAGAACCACGGCGTCGGCTTCTTTATCCTCGCCGATGAAGAACCCACCATCAACCGCAAGAAATTCATCGAGTTTTGCGAAGAACTGATCGCCCGCGACCTGCCGCGCCGGATACAATGGGGCATCAATACCCGCGTGACCGATATTATGCGCGACAAGGATTTGCTGCCCTTCTACCGCAAGGCAGGGCTGGTGCATGTGTCACTTGGCACCGAGGCGGCGGCGCAGTTGAAACTCGACCAGTTCAACAAGGAAACCACGGTCGAGCAGAACAAGGAAGCCATCCGCCTGCTGCGCGAGGCTGACATCTTCACCGAGGCGCAGTTTATCGTTGGCCTCGACAATGAAACCGCCGAAACGTTGGAAGAAACCTTTCAAATGGCATGGGACTGGCAGCCCGATCTGGCCAATTGGGCGATGTATACGCCTTGGCCCTTCACGCCGCTGTTTCAGGAATTGCGCGATCAGGTCGAGGTGTTCGACTATTCCAAATACAATTTCGTCACCCCGATCATGAAGCCCAAGGAAATGACGCGGGGCGGGTTGCTGGAAGGGGTGCTGAAGAATTATCGCCGCTTTTACATGCGCAAGGCGCTGTTCCATTACCCGTGGCGCGGGACAGGGTATCGGCGGAAATACCTGCTGGGCTGCCTGAAGGCGTTTCTCAAGGCGGGTGTGCAGCGCCAGTTTTATGATCTTGGCAAAAACGGCTATTTCACGCTCGAGTCGCGCGACAAGATGGATTTCGGCTTCGACATGACCCGCACCATTGCAGATGCGCAAATGGCCGATTGGGAAGATCACGCCGATATCAAACGCAAGGCGGCAGAGCGGCGCGAGGCGCTGCGCGCCCAAGGCAAGGCGCGCGCCGAGCAACGCAACGCGATCAAGGCCTGTGGCGGTGGCGGGCAAATGGATGAGGGTGTCGCACCCCCCCGCGTCTTTCGCATGCCAAACGGGGCAACCCCCGCAATCCGCGAACCGGCGGAGTAGCGTCACATGATAGCGCAGGCGCGGATCGGGCCGAACGCGGTTTTGCAACATCTGCCGGTGCTGGATGCCGAGATAGGTTCGGCATTACGCGCGGCGCTGCTCTATCGTGCGGATATCATTGAGCCTGCGCCAGATGCGGGCATGCTTCCCGAAGAGGACGTGGTGCGCCTGCATGATGCGGTGCGGCTGTTCCTGCCAGACCGCGCCGCGCGCATTCAGCGTGCCGCCGGGCTGGCGACAGGGGATTACATTCTTGCCAATCGCATTCCGCGCGTGGCGCAGCGCCTGATCCGCGCGCTTCCTGCCCCGCTGGGCGCACGTCTTTTGTCGATGGCGATCGCAAAACACTCCTGGACCTTCGCGGGCTCTGGCAAGTTTCGTGTGGTCAGCCATGCACCCCTGATATTTGAGATAAAGCGCAACCCGCTGGCGCAAACGCGCGCGGATGGTCCCGTCTGCCACTGGCACTCAGCCGTGTTCGAGCGGTTGTTTGCTGCACTGGTCTGGCCGGACGTACAGGTCACAGAGGTCAGTTGCGCTGCCACCGGCGCGCCTGCGTGCCGCTTTCAGATTGGTCCTGCGCAACTCCGCGCCTAGCCATGCGGCTTGCCCGTTACGGGGTCGATTTTCAAATCCACCTTGGCCCCGTCGCGGGTGAAGAACTCGACATCCCAATACCCGTTATCATCCCAATCAATATCGTCGATGAAGTGAATATCATACTGGCTTTCGAGGGCAGCTACGATTTCAGAAAGCGCCAACGCTTTCGCAGGTGGAGTGCGGTCGGCCAAGGCGGGGCCGGCGCTGAGGGCAAGGGCCATCGGGAAAATATACCGCAATTTCATGTCGTCTCCGGTTCTGGCTTGACCAGACACATAAGGATATCGCGCAGCCCTGCAATGTGCCTGCTTCGGGCTGCGCGGAAATGCGCGCAGTGTCAGCATAAATTAACACTTGATGGAACCAAAAATGTAAGGCAAAGTTTACAGCATGAGCGATATGAGTCTTGAAACCCGCCCGAACCCCTCTCGTGTGCCGCAACCCCGCGCCATGCTGGAGCTGATAAAGCCGATCACATGGTTTCCACCAATGTGGGCCTATTTATGCGGCATCATCTCGGTCGGTGTCTGGCCGGACTCATGGGCGCTGGTGGTGCTTGGTGTGCTTCTGGCAGGGCCGATTGTCTGCGGCATGTCACAAGCGGCGAATGACTGGTGCGACCGGCACGTGGACGCGATCAACGAACCGAACCGCCCCATCCCTTCGGGGCGCATTCCGGGCCGTTGGGGGCTGTATATTGCGCTGATGATGACCGTGCTGGCATTGGCCGTGGGCTGGCAGCTTGGCCCTTGGGGGTTTGGCGCAACAATCATAGGCGTGCTGGCCGCTTGGGCCTATTCCGCCGAGCCTGTGCGCGCCAAGCGGTCCGGCTGGTGGGGGCCGGGGCTGGTGGGGCTGAGCTATGAGGCGCTGCCGTGGTTCACGGGTGCGGCCGTTATCGCCGCAGGTGCGCCGCGATTCGAGATTGTGGCGATTGCCGTGCTCTATGGCTTGGGCGCGCATGGCATCATGACAATCAATGATTTCAAGGCGATTGAGGGCGACCGCCAGATGGGCCTGAAATCACTGCCCGTCACACTTGGCCCTGTCGATGCGGCAACCGTTGCGGGCACGGTCATGGTAATGGCGCAACTGGTCGTCGTCATCCTGCTGCTGATCTGGGGCGCACCCATTCACGCAGGCATTATCGCGCTTGGCATTGGCGTGCAGATATGGGCGCTGGGGCGCTGGCGCAAAGACCCTGCGAAACTGGCCCCGTGGTTCAATGGCACAGGGGTTGGCCCCTACGTTCTGGGCATGATGGTCGCGGCCTTCGCGCTCAGGGGGATTGGCGCATGACGCTGAGTTGGGTGCAGATTTTCCGCCTTGGGCTGGTGCAAGCCTGCCTTGGTGCGATTGTGGTGCTGATGACCTCGACCCTGAACCGGCTGATGGTGGTGGAATTGTCGCTGCCTGTGGTGCTGCCGGGGCTGTTGGTGGCGCTGCATTACGGCGTGCAGATCACGCGGCCCAACTGGGGCCATTTGGCCGATCAGGGCGGCAACCGCACACGCTGGATCATTGCGGGCATGGGCCTGCTGGCCCTTGGGGGGCTTGGCGCGGCGCTGGCCATTCCGCTGCTGGAAACCCATTTCGGCGCGGGCCTTGCGCTGTCGGTCATCGCCTATGCGGTCATCGGTCTGGGCGTGGGGGCGTCGGGCACATCGCTTCTGGCACTTCTGGCCACGGCCACAGCAGAACACCGCCGCCCCGCAGCAGCCACAATCACATGGCTGATGATGATCGCCGGCATTGCGCTGACCGCCATCACCGCAGGCAAATTCCTTGACCCTTACAGCCATGCACGGCTGCTGACGGTTGTGGCGATTATCTGTGCGGGGGCTGTGGCGCTGACCACAATCGCGGTCTGGGGGATAGAGCGGCGCGTGATCGCGCGCCCCGCACCCGCGCCGCAACGCTTTCGGGACGGCATCGCCGAGATATGGGCCGACAGCCGTGCGCGGAATTTTACCTTTTTCGTATTCCTGTCGATGACCGCCTATTTCATGCAGGAACTGATCCTTGAACCCTATGCCGGGCTGGTCTTTGGCTACACGCCGGGGCAATCCACGCAAATGTCGGGCGCGCAAAATGGCGGCGTGTTCCTTGGCATGGTGCTGGTCGGTGTTGCCGCCACGGGTTTGCGCATCGGCAGTCTGCGGGCTTGGGTTGTTGCGGGCTGTATGGGGTCGGCGCTGACGCTGGTGGCGATTGCGGGCGCAACCTTCTGGATGCTGCCCTTGGTGCTGCTGGTGGTCGCTTTGGGGTTCTTCAACGGCATGTTCGCGGTCGCGGCTATTGGGTCGATGATGCAGCTTGCAGGCGAGGGGCGTGACAAGCGCGAAGGCACGCGTGTCGGGCTTTGGGGCGCATCGCAGGCGATTGCAGCAGGCTTTGGCGGGCTGACGGGCGCGGCATTGGTGGATATCGCGCGCAGTCTGTTGCCGGTGGCTGATGCGTTTGGTGCTGTCTTTCTGTTTCAGGCGATAATTTTCATTGCGTCAGCGGCTTTGGCCGCGCGCATCATGTCACCGCGCCCAAGGGTGCTGATGGTTCCGGGGGAATAAGCGATGCAATATGATGTCTTTATCGTGGGCGGTGGGCCTTCGGGTGCAACCGCGGCGGATGATCTGGCCTGCGCGGGCAAGCGCGTGGCACTGCTGGACCGCGCAGGGCGGATCAAGCCTTGCGGGGGCGCAATCCCCCCGCGCGCGATTGCGGATTTTGACATCCCCATGAGCCAGGTCGTGGCGCAGATCACCACAGCGCGGATGATTTCGCCCACTGGCCGCGCGGTCGATATTCCGATTGAAAACGGTTATGTCGGCATGGTGGACCGCGAACATTTCGATGAATTTCTGCGCGACCGCGCCGAGGGGAACGGGGCTACGCGCCTGACCGGCACCTTTCTGCGGATTGAGCGCGACGTGCAAGGCACGCATGTCATCTGGCGCGACAAGACAAGCGGCGAGGAACGGCGCACGCAAACCCAATTGGTGATTGGCGCAGATGGCGCGCGCTCGAATGTTGCGCGGGCCGAAGTGCCGGGGGGCGACAAGACCCCCTATGTGATTGCCTATCACGAGATCATCAAGGCCCCACCCGCCAACGATGTGTATGACCCGCTGCGCTGCGATGTGATCTATGACGGGCGCATTAGCCCCGATTTTTATGGCTGGGTGTTTCCGCATGGCGAACATGCCAGCGTGGGCATGGGCACCGAGATCAATGGCGCAGACCTGAAGAAAGCCACGGCTGATCTGCGCGCCATGTCGGGCCTGACAGGCTGCGAGACGATCCGGCGCGAAGGCGCGCCCATTCCGCTGCGCCCGATGGACCGCTGGGACAATGGCCGCGATGTGGTGCTGGCAGGCGATGCGGCAGGCGTTGTCGCGCCCAGCTCGGGCGAGGGGATATATTATGCCATGGTCGGCGGGCGCGTGGCCGCAACGGCGGTACAGGCGGCGCTGGCCTCTGGCAAGATGAAAGACCTGAAACTTGCGCGCAAACTGTTCATGCGCGAGCACAAGACCGTGTTCCGGGTATTGCGCCAGATGCAGGATGCCTATTACAAATCAGATGAGCGGCGTGAACGTTTCGTGAGCCTGTGCCACGATATAGACGTGCAGCGCCTGACATTCGAGGCGTATATGAACAAGAAACTGGTGGCCGCGCGCCCAATGGCGCATATCAAGATCGGCATCAAGAACATGCTGCACCTGACCGGCCTTGTCCGACCGGGCCACACATGAGCGCGCTGATCCCGGCCTGGGAGAACGGCGTGTTGCAACCCATCGACAAGATGGACGTGCACAGGCGCGGGCTAAGGCATAAGGCGATTTCGGTCTTTGTGACCGAAGGCGACCGGGTTCTGATCCAGCGCCGCGCTTTGAGCAAATATCACACGCCGGGGCTGTGGGCGAATACCTGCTGCACGCATCCGCATTGGGACGAATCTGATCTGGACTGCGCGGGGCGTCGGCTGCGCGAGGAGTTGGGCATCACGGGTCTGGCGCTGCGCCACGCGGGCGAAATCGAGTACCGCGCCGATGTCGGGGCGGGCTTGATCGAGCATGAACTGGTGCAGGTCTATACCGCTCGCGTCATGCCGGATCTAAGCATCACGCCCAACCCGGATGAGGTGGCCGATACGGACTGGATCAACCTGCCCGCGCTCCGCGCTGTTGTGGAGCGCGTGCCAGAACGGTTCACGCCCTGGCTGCGCATCTATCTGGCCAAGCATCTGGGCATGATCTTTGGGGCGCATAGCGCGGCAAAGCCGCACCATGCCCTGACCAACTGAGCGCTTACGCGTATTGCGGATTGCGCTGCATGACCGAGAAATTCAGCGCCCCTGCAATGGTGACCCACAGCAGATAGGGTGCGAACAACATCCCCGCGATGGGATCAAGCGCCCAGAAGCTGACCATCGTCGCGGCCACAAACACCCACATAAACCCGACGATCACAAGGGCCGCGCGCATGCGCTTCAGCCCGAAAAAGACCGGTGACCACAGTGTGTTGAAGGCAATCTGTGCCGCCCAAAAGGCAAGCGCCTGTTGCGAATTGTCCAGCAGCCCGATGCGCATGCCCGCATAGGCCATGGCGATGTAAAGCGTGATCCAGACAATCGGAAAAACGATGCCCGGCGGCGTCCAGACCGGTTTGTCCAGATCGCGGTACCAGTTTCCCGGCTCGAACATGGACCCTGTCGCGCCTGCGGCACCGCAGGCGGCAAGAAATGTCAGAAAAAGCGGCCAGTCCATCGCGTATCCTTTGTTCCTGCCATCGCGCGCGGCGTTCCAAGTCTGACCTGAATGCGCGCCCTTGCGGGCGCAAGCCTTGGCTTGGGCGCCCGTGCGGGCGCGGTGGCGCACACCCTATCTGTCATGATGTAGCTCAGGCGGAGCGCCGATCCAAGCCAAGATGGCGGTCACGTCGGGCCATATCCTGCGCGCGCAGCCGTGCAAGCGCGTTTATCAATGTGTCCGAGCGGCTGAATTTGGTGCTGTCATGGGCGGCAGTGTCCACAAGAAAGGCCACTTCCGCGCAGGGTTTGCCATAGAGCGTGGCCATTGTCGGCTGCACCAGACTAAAGGCCGCGCGCAAACCAGAGGTGGCAAGCCAACCGATCTTGCGGGCCTTGCCGGTGACGGCGCGCCGGGTGATGCTGTCGCAGCCCTGCGTGCGGATCACCCCACCAATGCCGCCATAAATCGTGCGCGCAGCAAAGATGCCGGGGCGACAACTGAGCGGCAGCGCTGCAATGCCTGGCTCGGAACGTTGGTAGAGCCGGTCTGCCTCGCGCAGAAGACGGTTTGTCATGGCGCGGATTTCGGGCGATGCGGCCGGTGCACGCAGAAATGCCGCCGGTTCAAGCCCGGCATCGGCAAACCAGTCCAGTGGCAGGTAAATCCGGCCCAGCCGCGCATCCTCGCCGACATCGCGCGCGATATTGGTCAGTTGCATGGCAAGGCCCAGATCACAGGCGCGCGCAAGGCGGTGGCGGTCGCGCACCCCCATCAGCACGCACATCATCGCGCCGACGACAGCGGCCACACGCGCGGAATAGTCCAGCACCCCCGACAGCGTATCAAACCGCCGCCCCTCGGCATCCCATGCCAGCCCTTCCAGAAGCGCGTCCGGCAGGGCGCGCGGCATGTCATGGGTCTGGATCATGCGCGCGAAGGCGCGGTCGATGGGGGAATTATGGGGCCGGTCGGCATAGGCACTGTCGAGCCGGTCTTGCAGATGCAAGACAGCGGCAGTTGGGTCTTGCCCCTCATCCACCGCATCATCGGCCAGTCGGCAGAAAGCATAGAGCACCAGTGCAGGGTCGCGCACATGCGCGGGCAACAGCTTTGACGCGGCGTGAAACGACAATGATCCGGTGCGGATCGCGGCGCGGCAGGCCTCCATATCCATGTCGGCGCTCATTCTGCGGCCATCCTGAGCGGGGCCACAGGGGCGGCATCGGGAACAAGCTGGCCCAACACTTCGGCCGTGCCGATCACGCCGGGCACGCCCGCGCCCGGATGGGTGCCCGCCCCTGCCAGATACAGGCCCGGCACTTCCTCGGACACATTATGCGGGCGGAAATACGCACTTTGCAGGATGCGCGGCTCAATCGAGAAGCCAGCCCCCAGCGGCGACAGATAGCGGTCGCGGAATGTGTCGGGGGTGAAAACAAGGCTTTCAGTGACATGGTCAGACAATCCGCGCAAAAGGCGGTCCTCCAGCATGGCCAGCATCTTTTGGCGGTAGGGTTCTTCTTCTTGCGTCCAGTCCACGCCATTGTCATGGCCCAGATGCGGCACAGGTGATAGGACATAGAACGTGTCATCGCCATCAGGCGCAACTGAGGGGTCGGTGACCGAGGGGCGATGCACATACAGGCTCATGTCATCGGACAAATGGCCCCTGATGAAGATATCCTTGATGTGTTCGCGGTAGCGCGGGCCAACGACGATGGTGTGATGGCCGACATCGCGCCACATGTCACGCGTGCCGCGCGTGCCGAAATACCAGACATACAGGCCCATCGACCAACGCTGGCGCTTGAGTTTCGCATCAGTCCAGCGGCGGCGGGGCTTGTTGCGCAACAGGCGGGTATAAGTATGGCCTGCGTCGGCATTGGAGACGACGATATCCGCCTCCAGCCGCTCGCCGCCCACCAACCGGACACCAGCGGCGCGGCCATTCTCGACCAGAATTTCATCAACTTCGGCCCCCATGCGGACCAATCCGCCCTGATCGCGCACCACCTGCGCCATGGCTTTCGCAATCGCCTGCACCCCGCCCATCGCATAATGCACGCCGAATGCCTTTTCCAGATGACTGACAAGGATATACATCGACGTCACGCGAAACGGATCGCCGCCAATAAACAGCGGATGAAACGAGAGCGCAAAGCGCAGGCGCGGGTCGCGCACACGGCGCGCAGCATGGGCATAGACGGACCGGTCCGCGCGCAGCCAGACAAAACGCGGCAGCACTTTTATCAACTCCCACAGCTCATTCATGGGGCGGCGGCCAAGATTTTCGTAGCCGAACCAGTAGCGATCCTCGGAATCGCCCAAGAATTTGCGAAACCCTTTCAGATCACCGGGCGAGAGGCGCGTGACCTCTGCCTCCATCGCGGCCTCGTCCTGACGCATGGTAAAACTCGATCCGTCTTCCCAGCGGATTTCATAATACGGGTCCATGGGTTTCAGGGTCACATCGCGGTCGAAATCGCGCCCACATGCGGCCCAAAGGTCGCGCAGACCTTGTGGCACTGTGATGATGGTCGGGCCAAGATCGAACCGATGCCCGCCCTGTGTGATGGATGACCCGCGCCCGCCGGGCAGATCAAGCCTGTCGATCACACTGACACTATACCCTTTGGCCCCCAGTCGCATGGCAGAGGCAAGCCCGCCAAGGCCCGCGCCAATGACAATTGCGCGTTGTGGCGCCGCAGAATCAGACATATTCGGTTCCCGTCTTTTTGTGTTCCATCAAGCTTACACTTTGTAGATGTGTCAATCAAGATTTACATTGTGCTCTTTACTCTGTCCAGTTCATGTGACAATCTGGGTTTACACTGTAGCTATTGGAATCGTCATGCAAACCGTCACGCTCAGTCTGTTTCGCTTTGACCGGGCCTTGGCGCGGCTATGGGTGCTGGGGCAGATGGGCGCGGCGCGTTTCGTGCTGCCCCGTGTTGCAGGCCTGAATTTCTGGAAGCTGTGCGGCTCTGGCACGGGCGAGGGGTTCACGCCCCGGCCCAATTGGGGCACATGGGCGATCCTTGCAGGATGGGACAGCCGCGATCAGGCCGATGCCGGATTGCAGCGCCCCCCGTTCAGCCAGTGGCGCAAGCGCGCAGACGAAGACATGACACTGTTTCTGGAACCTTATTCCGCACGCGGACAATGGGCGGGGGTGCAGCCCTTTGCCCCCGCTGGCGGCCCGGATGGCCCCATCGCCGTCATGACCCGCGCCACCGTCAAACCTGCGCGCGCATTGCGCTTCTGGGGGCGGGTGCCGGATATTTCCGCGCGCGTGGGCGCAGACCAGAATATCATCTTCAAGATCGGCATTGGCGAGGTGCCGATGCTGCATCAAGTGACGTTCTCGATCTGGCCTGACGCAGAATCTATGGCCGCCTTCGCGCGGCGCGGCCCCCATGCCGAGGCTATTCGCGCTGTGCGTGATGAGGGTTGGTTCAATGAGGAACTTTACGCCCGCTTCCGGATCACCGGATGCGTGGGCACATGGCACGGGCGCGACCCGCTTGCCGCAACCGCAAGACAGGAGGCCGCATGACGCCTTTCCCCTTCGCTGCCATTGTCGGGCAGGATGAGATGAAAACCGCAATGATCCTGACCGCCATCGACCCCAAGATCGGCGGCGTTCTGGTGTTTGGCGACCGTGGCACAGGCAAATCGACAGCCGTGCGCGCGCTTGCGGCCCTATTGCCGCCCATCGAGGCCGTCAAAGGCTGCCCCGTCAATTCCGCACGGTTCGAGGATTGCCCCGACTGGGCGCAGGTGACCGAGGCTGAAATCGTCACCCGCCCCACCCCTGTCGTGGACCTGCCCCTTGGCGTGACCGAAGACCGCGTGACCGGCGCGCTGGACATTGAACGCGCGCTGACGCGGGGCGAAAAGGCGTTTGAAGCAGGGCTTCTGGCGCGCGCCAATCGTGGTTATCTCTATATTGATGAGGTGAACCTGCTGGAAGATCACATCGTTGATCTGCTGCTGGATGTCGCGCAGTCAGGCGAGAATGTGGTCGAACGCGAAGGCATGTCGATCCGCCATGCCGCGCGGTTTGTGCTGGTCGGGTCTGGCAACCCGGAAGAGGGCGAATTGCGCCCCCAACTTCTGGACCGCTTCGGCCTGTCGGTCGAAGTGACCAGCCCCAAGGAAATCGACACGCGGGTGGAGGTTATCCGCCGCCGTGATGCCTATGAAAACGATTATGACAGCTTCATGGCCGAATGGCAGCCACAGGACGCCGCCTTGCGCGCGCGGATACTCGCGGCCCGCGCAGCCCTTGCAGGGGTGCGCAGTTCCAACGTGGTGCTGCATGATTGCGCATCGGTCTGTGTGGCGCTGGGCTCTGACGGGTTGCGGGGTGAATTGACGCTGCTGCGCACCGCCCGCGCCCTTGCCGCCTTCGAAGGAGCACCCGAAGTGACACGCGCCCATATCCGTGCAGGTGCGCCGATGGCGCTGCGCCACCGTTTGCGCCGCGATCCGCTGGATGAAGCGGGCACCGGCGCACGCGTTGCGCGCCAACTGGCAGAGGTGCTGCCCTGACCCCTTTTGACGAGGCCAGCGGCCAACCCGGCCGCCCTGCGCCCGAGGCCGATCCTTGGGCGCAGGTTTCCCTTGCGCTGACACTTCTGGCCGTGGACCCGCATGGCTTGCGCGGCTTGTGGCTGCGGGGCCGCGCCGGACCTGTGCGCGACCGTGTGTTGGCCGGGCTTGGCGCGCTGCACCCGCGCAAGCTCCATCCTTTCACCTCGGACGAGGCGTTGATGGGCGGCATGGACCTGAGCGCGACTTTGGCCACAGGCGAGATGCACCGCCATGCGGGCCTGTTGGACCATGCCGGCTGCCTGATGCTGACAATGGCCGAACGCTGCCCGCCGGGGCTGGCCGTGCGCTTGGGGCAGGCGCTGGACAATGCCGCCCGGCCAAGCCTGATCGCGCTGGACGAGGCGGCAGAGGAAGGCGAGGGCCTGCCCAACGCACTGGCCGACCGTTTGGGCCTGTTTCTGGATATTGACGGTTTTGCATGGTCTGACAGCACTGACATTGCGCTGAACCCCGGCCTGATCGCATCGGCACAGGTGCGGCTGCGCCAGATCGCGCCGGGTGATGCGCTGGCGCGGTTGACGCGGGTTGCCGCAGAATTGGCCATTCCCAGTATGCGTGCACCACTTCTGGCACTGGCCTGCGCGCGTGCACATGCCGCATGGCGTGGCGGGTCCGCGATTGAGGAGCAGGATTTGCAAGTCGCTGTTGCCCTGGTGATGGCGCATAAGGCGCTGGCCTTTCCCGAAAATGCGCCCGAACCCGATGACACCCCCCCGCCAGAGCCGCCACAGGACCAACCGGATCAAGACCGCGACCGCGACCAGAGCGCATTGGACATCCCCGACGAGATGCTGATCGAGGCCGCACGCACCGCCTTGCCACCCGGATTGCTGGCGCAGTTGCAAGCCGCGCGGGCGGCGCGCCAAGCGGCCAGCGCCAATTCCGGCGCAGGGGCCAAACGTAAATCCATGCGCCGGGGCCGCCCCATGCCTTCGCGCGCAGGCAAGCCCGGATCGGGTGCGCGGGTCGATGTGATTGCCACATTGCGCCAAGCAGCCCCCTGGCAGAAAATGCGCCGCGCCATGATGCCGGGGCGCGTGGCGGACCGCTTGTTGCTGATGCCGTCCGACATCCGCATCAAGCGCTATCAGGAACAGACCGACCGCGTTCTGATCTTCGTGGTCGATGCCTCTGGCTCTGCCGCCCTTGCGCGACTGGCCGAGGCCAAGGGCGCGGTTGAGTTGATGCTGGCCGAAGCCTATTCCAGCCGCGATCATGTGGCGCTCGTGACCTTTCGCGGGCATAGGGCGGAACTCAGTCTGCCGCCCACCCGCTCGCTTGTGCAGACCAAGCGCAGGCTGGCGGGCTTGCCGGGGGGCGGGGCCACACCGCTGGCCCATGCGCTGGAGGTGGCCTTGGCCACGGCAGAACAAGCCCGCCGCCACGGCATGACGCCGACATTGGCCATGCTGACGGACGGGCGCGGGAATATCGCGCTGGATGGCAGCGCCAACCGCGCACAAGCCACCCTTGATGCAACGCGCCTTGCCAAGATCATCGCCGCCAAGGCGATTCCGGCGCTGGTGATCGACACCAGCCTGCGCCCCAAGCCGCAACTGGCCGAATTGAGCGCGCAGATGGGGGCCACGATGATTGCCTTGCCACGGGCCGATGCGCGCAGCCTGTCCAGCACGCTTTCTGCTGCGTTGGGGGGCTAGATATGCAGGTGATTCCTGCGGACTGGCCCCTGCGCGACCATTCCCATGTCATCCGGTGCCGCCCCCATGAATGGCATGTTCAGGTGATGGGGCAGGGGCCTGATCTGTTGCTGTTGCATGGCGCGGGCGCATCGGGGCATAGCTTTCACCGTCTGGCCCCGCTCTTGCCTGGCTACCGGCTGATTATGCCGGATTTGCCGGGGCAGGGTTTCACCCGCGCGGGCGGAATGCTGCGGCTGGGGCTGGATGCGATGGCCGATGATCTGGCCACGCTGTGCCGCGATCAGGACTGGCGTCCCGCCGGCATAATCGGCCATTCGGCGGGCGGCGCGATTGCGCTGCGCATGACCGAAGTTTTGCCAAACCCGCCGCGCGCAGTGATCGGGTTGAATGCCGCCCTTGGCCCGTTTGACGGCTTTGCGGGCTGGTTGTTTCCCAAGCTGGCCAAGGCCATGTCTGCCAGCCCTTTCGTGGCGGCGATTGTCACGCGGCTTGTCTCGAACCGTAATCAGGTCGAGATGTTGCTGAAAGGGACAGGCTCGACGCTCGATGCGCAGGGGGTGGCGCTGTATCAACGGCTGGTCAGCGACAAACGCCATATCGAGGGTACATTGGGTATGATGGCCCAATGGCAGTTGGAACCGCTGATCGAACGCTTGCCGCAAATCATGGTGCCAAGCTTGCTGATCGCGTCGGAGAAGGACCGCGCAGTGCCTGCGCGCGTGTCGCGTGATGCCGCCGCACGCATGCCGCGCGCGCGCTATGTCGAGATTGCCGATTATGGGCACTTGCTGCATGAAGAAGCACCAGACCGCGTCTGCGACCTTATCTTGCAGTTTCTGGATGAGAATAGTGGCGGGCTGTCATTGGTCGCAGGTCCGGTCTGATCAGAACGCCCAATTCTTGCGGCGCGGAACCCGCACAGCCAGCATCGGCTTGAGCAGCGGTTGCGCATAGCGCCGCAAATCCAGCGCTTCATGCACCCCCACGCTTTCGACCCCGTCAATTTGGGTGCGCACCGCAGCGCGGGTGTAGAAGGGCGCGTCCAGCATCGCCAATTCCTGCTTTGGCTGAAAGCCTGCATCGGCCCGCGTCTCGCGCCGCAGGGCCCAGCGACTGCGGGCAAAGCGTGTTATGGGCGGTGGGGTGACAGTGTCCATGCGGCCATCGGGGTGAAAATGCAGCGCGGTTTCCTGTGCCTGCCCATCGCGCAATTCCGCATCATAGAAACAGGTGGCCCCGCCCCGGTTGGGAAATCGCCCCCATGTCCAGTAGTTGAAATCATCCTCCAGCGCGGCAGTGCCGAAATTCGCATCGAAATACCCATGCCCCAGCCAACGATGACCGGGTGAGATGTCCACTTCGATCCGCGCAATCGGGGCAAAAGGCTGCCAGCTATGGCGACCATCTGGGGTCAAGTTATGGGTCTGGCCAAACAGGGCTTCGGGGTGCAGGGTAATCGTGCCGCGCACATGGCTGATCAGCGGGGGCGAGGAGATCTCGTTCACCTCGATCACCAGCCGGTCCCCTTCCCACCGGATGGAGGAGGGGCCAACCTCGAACACATCTTCGCTCTGCCGCAGCGCGCTGCGGCCCCGGTCGGTCATAGTAAACCGCCCCTTTGGCCCATAGGTCGCAACATTGATACAGCAATGGTTTTGCGGATCGCGCCGCCCCGACCAGCGATACCACGGCGAAAACACCGAGCCGATAAACCCGATCACCGAGAGGGCGCGGCTGCCGTCGTCGCTGATCCCGTCGATATACCACCACGCATAGCCGTTCGGCGCCACGTCGCGGCGGAAATCCGGTCGCTGAGGGCCGCCGCCGCTGCGTGTTTGCCCGAAAGTGCCGCCATCGGCACCCCCGCCCCCGGATGCACCCCGCCCCCCGCCATATACAGGCCCCTGAGCTTGGTGCGCGCTGTGGGGCGCAGGAATGTCGCCATCACCCCGTTCGGGCTGAGGCCGTAAAGTGCGCCCTGACTGTGCGGGAACATCTGCGCGAAATCCTGCGGCTGCGTCACTGCTGAAAGGGTCGGGCGCGGGCTGAGATGCAGCCCGAACTGCGCCAGCCGCGCGAATGGATGTGTGTGACATGTCATGTCCTTGCTGCCGCGTGCGCCCTCAGGCAGTGCGGGCGCGTTGAGGATGAATTGAAACCGCTCTGGCCCCGTGGGGATGGTCTGCGCGCGGTCCTGTGCACAGACGTAAATCGTGGGCGCTTGCGGAAGACGCCCCTGCGCCAAGGGTCCGAATTCCTGCGCCGGATCATCAGCGAAGAACACACTGTGATAGGCCAGCGCATCAGCCCCAAGCCCTTGGGGCTGCACCAGCGCGCCAAAGGTCCAGACCTGCGCCGACAGGCTGCGCGGCTGGGTCTGGCGGCGCTTTGGCGCATGGGTTGGCCTGTCTAGAAGATAGGGCAATGCGGTAGGGTCGCCGTTAAAGATGATTTGCGCGCAGTCAATAACCTCGCCATCGGCAAGCTGAACGCCCGACACTTGACCGCCCGATGTCTGGATTCGCGCAACGCCCGTGTTCAGCCGCAAAGTGCCGCCCAACTGTGTGAACAGCCCCGCCAGCGCGTGCGCCAATGCGGCCATGCCCCCCTGAACCGCCCAGACGCCCGCCGCCTCGGCCTGCCAGATCAGGCCCAGCACAGCAGGCGCGTGCAACGGGTTGCCGCCCACATAGGTCGCATAGCGCCCGAAAAGCTGGCGCAGATGGGGGTCGGAAAACCGTTGCGAAAGCATGGTTTGCAGCGTCTTGCCGGGTTGTAGCCAAGGCAGCAAATGCGGGCGCGCCAATACTGCACGCGCGGCCCCAAGCGTGCTTGGGGCCGCCGCGCGCATGATCGGCGCATCAAACGCGTCAAACAATGCGCGCGTCTCGCGCTGGAAAGCATCAAATTCGCTGCGCGCACCTGTGCCAAAGGCCGCGCCAATGGCGTCTGAATTGGCGCGCGCGTCGGGCATCAGGTCCAGCCTGCGCCCATCCCGCCAGAAATGGCGCGCCAGCACGGGCAGGGGTGTCAGCGTCAGATGCGCCTCTGTTGTGGTGCCTGCGGCGTCGAACAATTCGTCCAGCACATCGCGCAGGGTCAGCACGGTTGGCCCGGCATCGACCGGCCCGGCAGCGCTGTCCATGACGCGGATTTTGCCGCCCGGCCAGTCCTGCGCGTCCAGCAGCGTGACAGCTTGCCCGGACGCGGCCAGCCGGATGGCGGCTGCCAATCCGCCAATTCCGGCCCCGATGACCACTACCGAGTCTTTCTGAATATCCATGTCAGAGATTCTTGACTCTTTATGCGAAAGTGTCCAGTATTATTTACAGTCACATGTCTAATATAGATTACACACAGCAAAGCGAGGATGCCATGGACTTGAGCAAACGGATCGACAGAGCCATGACATCTGCCATTACGCAGGCGCAAGGTGTGGGGGACGCAAGCTGCAAAGCGCCCGGTCGCCTGGCCGCAGCGCTGAACTACGCGGTGACACCGGGCGGCGCACGTATTCGCCCGACAATTTGCCTGTCTGTGGCCCGTGCCTGCGGTGATGACCGGCCCGATCTTTCGGACCGCGCCGCCATCGCGCTGGAACTAATCCATTGCGCCAGCCTTGTGCATGATGATCTGCCTGCCTTTGATGATGCCGATTTCCGGCGCGGCAAGCCGACCGTGCATATGGCCTATTCCGAACCACTTGCGGTGCTGACGGGCGACAGCCTGATTATTTCGGCCTTTGATGTGCTGTCAGGCGCGTCTGATATGGATGCCGTCCGCGCATTGCGCCTGTTGCGTCTGATGGCGCGCCATACGGGTATGCCCTACGGTATTTGCGCCGGTCAGGGCTGGGAAAGCGAAGCGAAAGTTGATCTGGGGGCCTATCACCGCTCGAAAACCGCCGCCCTGTTTGTCGCGGCCACGCAAATGGGCGCCCAGGCCGCAGGCCACGAGCCAGAGCCGTGGGAAGAGCTGGGCGCGCGCATCGGCGAGGCGTTTCAGGTCGCTGATGATCTGCGCGATGCGCTGTATGACGAAGCAGCGCTGGGCAAGCCTGCCGGGCAGGACGCGATTCACCAGCGCCCCTCGGCCGTTGAGGAATTTGGCGTTCAGGGTGCGATCAAGCGTCTGCAAGATATCTTGGGCGGTGCGATTGCCTCTATCCCCTCTTGCCCCGGCGAGGGCGAGTTGGCGCAGCTTGTCCGGCTTTATGCCGAACGCATGACGCCGGTCGCGCCTGTCCGGGTCTGAGGGGCATGGCCGACATTCCGGCACCTGATTTGCCATTCCGGCCAGCGGGCCTTGTCAATCGTCTTGTGGCCTCAGCGCGGTTTCAAGCGCTGTGCGCGCGCGTTCCGGGCTTGCGCGGGGTTGCGCGGCGGGAAGGGGCGGCCCTGTTCGATCTGATGCAGGGATTCGTGCAAAGCCAGATGCTGATGGCGCTGGTCGAATTGCGCATTCTGCATTTGCTTGCTGATGGTCCTGCAACCGCGGCGGCACTGGCCCCGCGCTGCAATGTACCGCCTGAGCGCTTGCAAATCCTGCTGCAAGCGGGCGCTGCGATGCGCCTGCTCAAGCGGCGCGGTGACCGCTTTGCACTGGCGCGGCGCGGCACAGCCCTTCTGACCGTTCCCGGATTGCAGGATATGGTGCGCCATCATGACGTACTCTACCGCGATCTTGCCGACCCGGTGGCATTCATCCGTGGGGATACCACGACCGAACTGGCCGATTTCTGGCCCTATGTCTTTGGCGCTAAGGGCGCGATGGACCCGGCGCAGACCGCGCGCTATTCGCGGCTGATGGCCGAAAGCCAGAGCCTTGTCGCGGCAGAGGCACTGGCCCATCTGTCGCTGAAAGGCACGCGTAAGCTACTGGATGTGGGCGGCGGCACCGGTGTGTTCATACGCGCAGTGCGCGCGCGCTATCCAAAGTTGCAACTTGCCCTGTTCGATCTGCCCGATGTGGTAGCGCAGGCGGCCTTGCCTGCCGATATCGCGCGGCATGGCGGGTCTTTCCGCACAGACCCGCTGCCGCAAGGGGCGGATGTCATCAGCCTTGTGCGGGTTCTGTACGATCATTCCGATGACACAGTGCGCGCGCTGCTGGCCAAGGCTTTCGCAGCACTCCCCCCCGCTGGGCGCGTGCTGATTATCGAGCCGATGTCCGGCGGCACCCGCCCCGACCCGCAGACAGATGTGTATTTTTCAGTTTACACACTGGCGATGCAAACGGGGAAAACCCGCAGCGCGGCCCGAATTGCCGAGCTTCTGCGCGAGGCGGGTTTTGATGAAATCTCGAAAGAACATGCGGATAGACCCTTTATTACGTGTGTTCTGACGGCGTCCAAGCCGCAGCCTGCCGGTTGAGCACAGAATAAAGTGTCAATAAGAGTTGACAGTATGATGTGTCTTGTTATGATTACATAAGCAGCAATCGAGTCGTGTTCTGTCTGCCTGACAAACATGGATAACCGAACCTGGAGGGACCTGTGCAGACTGACGCCATCATCCTTTCCGAACCGCGCCAGCTTGCCTTGGGTCAGGTCGGCCTGAAGCCAGCAGGGCCGGGCGATCTGGTCGTCAGGATTGCGCAGTCGGGTATTTCCACAGGCACCGAAAAACTGTTCTGGTCCGGTGAGATGCCGCCCTTTCCGGGCATGGGCTATCCGCTGGTGCCGGGATACGAGGCGACGGGCGAAGTGATCGAGGCGGGCCGCGAGACGGGCTTCAAGCCCGGCGAGCGGGTGTTCGTGCCGGGGGCCAATTGTTTCCAACCCTCAGAACAGGGGCCGGTATTCGGACTGTTCGGCGGGGCCGCACGCCATCTGGTGACCGATGCCAAAAGGGTCACACGCATTGATCCCGGCATGGGGGCCGAGGGCGCGCTTCTGGCGCTGGCCGCGACCGCGCGCCATGCCGTGGCCGGGCCGAATGCCACACCGCCTGATCTGATTGTCGGACACGGCGTTCTGGGTCGTCTGATCGCGCGCATCACCATCGCAATGGGGGCACCCGCACCGCAGGTCTGGGATACCAATCCAAGCCGACTGGCCGGGGCGCAAGGTTATGATGTTTGCCTGCCTCAGGATGACAGCCGCCGCGACTATACCTGCATCATGGACGCCTCGGGTGCCGAAGATCTGCTGGACCAGTTGATCGGACGTGTCGCCAAGGGCGGCGAAGTGGTGCTGGCGGGGTTCTACACGAAACCGCTGCAATTTTCTTTTGTTCCTGCTTTCATGCGCGAGGCGCGCTTGCGCGTCGCCGCTGAATGGCAGCCTGACGATCTGATCGCCACGCGCGATCTGATAGAGGCAAGCGCCCTGTCGCTGGGGGGGCTGATCACGCATCACGCCAATACAGCCGACGCGGCGCGCGCCTATGAGACTGCTTTCAGCAACCCTGATTGCCTTAAAATGATCTTGGACTGGGAGGCCCATTCATGACCCTCGACATCCCGAACCTAAAGGATTTCGACAAGCGCCTGCGCGAAGAAGCCCATGAGGAGCCGTCACTCGAAGTGCCGCAGAGTGAGCCTACGAAACACACCCAGATCATTGCGATCTATGGCAAAGGCGGCATCGGCAAAAGCTTCACGCTGGCCAATCTGTCGTGCATGATGGCGGAAATGGGCAAGCGCGTGCTGCTGATCGGGTGCGATCCGAAATCCGACACGACCAGCCTGCTGTTCGCAGGCAAGGCCTGCCCGACCATCATCGAGACCTCGACCCGCAAAAAGCTGGCTGGCGAAGAAGTGGCGATTGGCGATGTCTGCTACAAGCGCAACGGCGTTTTTGCGATGGAACTGGGCGGCCCGGAAGTCGGGCGCGGTTGCGGCGGGCGCGGGATTATCCACGGGTTCGAACTGCTGGAAAAACTCGGCTTCCACGACTGGGATTTCGACTATGTGCTCTTGGATTTCTTGGGCGACGTGGTCTGCGGCGGCTTCGGCCTGCCGATTGCGCGCGACATGGCGCAGAAGGTGATCCTTGTCGCCTCGAACGACCTTCAGTCGCTGTATGTGGCGAACAATGTCTGCTCGGCGGTTGAATATTTCCGCAAGATGGGGGGCAATGTCGGTGTGGCCGGGCTGGTCATTAACAAGGATGACGGCACGGGCGAGGCGCAGGCCTTCGCCAATTCCGTTCAGATCCCGGTGCTGGCCACGATCCCGGCAAATGATGATCTGCGCAAGAAATCCGCGAATTACCAGATTGTCGGCACGGCTGACAGCCAATGGGGCTCTCTGTTTGCCGGACTGGCCGATGCCGTGGGCATTGCGCCCCCCGTGCGCCCTGAACCCCTGACGCAAGATGGTTTGCTGGCGCTGTTCGACAGCAAGGATACCGGCGGCGATGTCGTGCTGGAACCTGCAACCGATGCGGATATGCGCGGCAAGAATGCGGTTGTGAAGGCGTCGCTGGAAGTGGTGTATGACGATGCCTGAGGATTTTGGACCAGAGAAAAAGGGGGGCCAGCCCCCCGTCGGCTCCGCCTCCTCCCCCCGGAGTATTTCGGGCAAGAAAATGGGCGCAGAGGTCAGCTATGATGCCGCTGCCGACACCCCGATCGAGGTTTTGACTTCATCCGAGGCCGCGCCAGAGGCACCGGTGCAAGCGGATGGCATGGGCTGCCACGCCCCGTCTGAAAAGATGGAGGCCGCCGCGCGCGCCGCTGGCAATGGTGAAATTCTGGACCAGTTCGCCAAGGACTACCCGCGCGGGCCGCATGACAAGCCCGAATCCATGTGCCCGGCCTTTGGGTCGTTGCGGGTGGGGCTGCGGATGCGCCGGGTGGCCACTGTGCTGAGCGGGTCTGCCTGTTGCGTTTATGGCCTGACCTTCGTGAGCCATTTCTACGGGGCGCGCCGCTCGGTCGGCTATGTGCCGTTCAATTCGGAATCGCTGGTCACAGGCAAGCTGTTCGAGGATATCCGCGACGGTGTGCATGAGATGGCAGACCCTGACCGCTATGACGCGATTGTGGTGACGAACCTGTGTGTGCCCACAGCCAGCGGCGTGCCGCTGCGGCTGTTGCCCAAGGAAATTAACGGCGTGCGGATCATTGGCATTGATGTGCCGGGATTCGGTGTGCCGACCCATGCCGAGGCCAAGGATGTGCTGGCTGGCGCGATGCTGAATTATGCCCGTCAGGAAGCGATGGCGGGGCCGGTTCCTGCACCCGAAGCGGGCCGAGAGGATCGCCCGACCGTCACCCTGCTGGGCGAGATGTTCCCCGCAGACCCGATGATTATCGGCGCGATGCTGGCCCCTATGGGACTGGCCGCAGGACCGGTTGTGCCCTGCCGCGAATGGCGCGAAATGTATGCCGCGCTGGATTGCGGCGCGGTTGCGGCGATCCATCCGTTTTATTCAAGCGCTGTGCGCGAGTTCGAGGCCGCAGGCCGACCCGTCATCGGCTCTGCCCCAGTGGGGGTTGAGGGCACGCATGATTGGCTGGCCGCGATTGGCCAGACCTTCAATGTGGCCCCGACGCAGATTGCCGCCGCGCAGAATGCCTTTGTGCCTGCGGTGAAAGCGGCGTTGGCCAAGGCGCCGATCACGGGGCGGATCACGCTGTCGGGCTATGAAGGCTCGGAACTTCTGGTCGCGCGTCTGCTGATCGAAAGTGGCGCAGATGTCGCCTATGTCGGCACGGCTTGTGCGGCATCAAAGTGGTCGGCGGCGGATAAGGACTGGCTGGAAGCGCGCGGCGTTGTTGTGAAATTCCGTGCCTCCCTGGCCGATGATCTGGCCGCAGCGGATGGGTTGGACCCCGATCTGGTGATCGGCACCACGCCTGTTGTGCAACATGCCAAGCAGCGCGGCACGCCGTCACTCTATTTCACCAACCTGATTTCCGCGCGCCCCTTGATGGGGCCAGCCGGTGCGGGGTCTTTGGGCGAGGTGGTCAATGCCGCCATCGCAGGCAAAGAGCGCATGGACAAGATGCGCGACTTCTTCGAGGGCGTAGGGACTGACGACACAGCCGGTATCTGGGAAGGGTCGCCCAATCTTCGCCCCGATTTCCGCGAAGCGCATCAGAAGAAACTCGACAAAGCCGCACGTGCGGCGCGCGCGCAGGAGATGATCTGATGCTTGTGCAAGATCATGATCGCGCGGGCGGCTATTGGGGGGCAGTCTATGCCTTCTGCGCCGTCAAGGGTCTGCAAGTGGTGATTGACGGCCCTGTGGGCTGCGAGAACCTGCCGGTTACGTCGGTGCTGCACTATACTGATGCACTGCCACCGCATGAATTGCCCATCGTTGTCACCGGACTGGGTGAGGAAGAGATGTCCTCGGGGACCGAGGAATCGATGGCACGCGCGTGGAAAGTGCTGGACCCGGCCCTGCCTGCTGTCGTTGTCACAGGGTCCATCGCCGAGATGATCGGCGGCGGTGTGACGCCCCAAGGCACGAATATCCAGCGCTTTTTGCCGCGCACCATTGATGAAGATCAGTGGCAGGCCGCCGACCGCGCCATGACATGGATTTTCACTGAATACGGCATGACCAAGGGTCGTATGCCGCCCGAGAAAAAGCGCCCCGAGGGTTCGGCCCCGCGCGTCAATATTCTGGGGCCGATGTATGGCACATTCAACATGCCCTCTGATCTGGCCGAAATTCGGCGTCTGGTCGAGGGGATCGGCGCCGAGGTCAATATGGTCATGCCGCTGGGCGCCCATCTGGCCGAGATGCGCAATCTGGTGAATGCCGACGCGAATATCGTGATGTACCGCGAATTCGGGCGCGGCCTCGCGGAATGCCTGGGCAAACCTTATCTGCAAGCCCCCATCGGCATGGACTCCACAACCCGCTTCCTGCGCCAGTTGGGCGACATGCTGGGGCTGGACGTAGAGCCCTTCATCACCCGCGAGAAGCATTCGACCCTGAAGCCGATGTGGGATTTGTGGCGCTCGGTCACGCAGGATTTCTATGCAACGGCCAGCTTCGCCGTGGTGGCCAGCGAGACATATGCGCGTGGCATCCGCAATTATCTGGAAAATGATCTGGGCATGCCCTGCGCCTTTGCGGTGGCCCGCACACGCGGGCAGAAGACCGACAATGACCGTGTGCGCGACTTGCTGGCCCAGAAACGGCCGCTGATCGTGTTCGGGTCGATCAACGAGAAAATGTATCTGGCCGAGTTGAAGGCCGGGCATGGGCCTGCGCCTGCCTTTATTCCGGCCAGTTTTCCGGGGGCAGCCATCCGGCGCCATACCGGCACGCCAATGATGGGCTATGCCGGGGCCACCTATCTGTTGCAGGAAGTGTGCAACGGGCTGTTTGACGCGCTGTTCCATATTCTGCCGCTGGGCAGCTCGATGGATGCGATCGATCAGACACCTGCGCACCTGAAACGCGACTTGCCGTGGTCCGATGCGGCCAAGGCCGAGTTGGACCGCATCGTGGGCGAGCACCCCATTCTGACCCGCATTTCAGCCGCGCGCACCATGCGCGACGCGGTGGAGAAGGCCGCGCTCGAACGCGGGGCCGAAGAAGTTGACACAGATCTGGTTGCGGCCTTGCGCCCCAACCTGACACGCGCCTGATAAAAAGGAGGACGCACCATGGCTGACTATACTGTCAATGCCCCCCGCCCCCGCGCCGAACGCGCACGGGAATGGGAATATAAGCTTTACTTCAGCGTGATTTTTCTACTCGCGCTGGCGACTGGCGTAATCACCTGGTCGTGGCGCGTCGCTTCAACTGGCAAATTGCCGGCACTTGGCCCTGTGGGCCGTGCGTTGAATGACGCCAGCGTCATCGCGCCGATCATTTTCCGCAGCTGAAACGCTGAGGGTTCCGAATTCCCAAAGGCACTGTCTTTGGGTGCGGTGGTCCTGCCTTTCGGGGAAGGGCTGCCATCCTCGCCGCAGGGTGTGCGGCGCAGTCTGATTATCCGGAGGATACTATGGCTGAAAATACTGATCTGTCTTTTACAGGTCTCACTGATGAGCAAGCTCAAGAGCTGCATTCAGTATACATGAGCGGTCTGACGCTTTTTGTCGGCGTGGCAGTGGTCGCACATATCGCGACTTATATCTGGCGCCCGTGGTTCTGAGGAGGAACAAGCAATGTCAAAATTCTACAAGATCTGGCTCATTTTCGACCCGCGCCGCGTATTCGTGGCACAGGGCGTCTTCCTCTTCTTGCTTGCTGCAATGATCCATCTGGTGGTGCTGTCGAATGGCATCAACTGGTTCGCTGCTGCGGCAGCTCGCGCAGCGGGCAGCTGAGCCGGCGAGAGGCACCAAAATGTCGTGGGCGATGGGCGATTTGTGTATCGCCCACGACAAACTTCAAATGGGATTTTCCCAACGCGGTGGCCCTTCCAAGGGTTTGACCGCCTGAGAGTGGAGAGGGAAGCATGGCACTGCTCAGCTTCGAACGAAAATACCGCGTGCCAGGAGGCACGCTGGTCGGCGGAAATCTGTTCGACTTTTGGGTTGGGCCATTCTACGTCGGCTTTTTCGGTGTAACGACGGTCTTTTTTGCCCTGCTCGGAACACTGCTGATTTTCTGGGGGGCCGTGCTGCAAGGCACGTGGAATCCCTGGCTAATTTCAATCAATCCCCCACCCCTGTCTTATGGGTTGGGTCCGGCACCGCTGCTTGAAGGCGGGCTGTGGCAAATCGTGACCATCTGCGCCATCGGGGCTTTTGTCTCATGGATGTTGCGCGAAGTTGAAATCGCGCGCAAGCTGGGCATGGGCATGCATGTGCCCTTTGCTTTTGGTGTGGCGATCTTTGCCTATCTTACACTGGTTGTCTTTCGCCCGATCCTGATGGGCGCTTGGGGTCATGCCTTCCCGTACGGGATCTGGACGCATCTCGATTGGGTGTCCAATGTCGGCTACACCTATGGCAACTTTCATTACAATCCGGCGCATATGATCGCGGTGACCTTCTTCTTCACCACGACGCTGGCGCTGGCGCTGCATGGCGCGCTGGTTCTGTCAGCGGCAAATCCCGCCAAAAAAGGCGATACAATGAAGACGCCCGACCATGAGGACACGTTCTTTCGTGACCTTATCGGCTATTCGGTCGGCACGCTGGGCATTCACCGTCTGGGTCTGTTGCTGGCGCTGAATGCCGGGTTCTGGTCGGCTGTCTGTATCGTCATCTCGGGCACCATCTGGTTCGACCAGTGGGTCTTTTGGTGGGATTTCTGGCTTGATCTGCCCTGGTGGCGCGATATCGCAGGAGGCGTAAATGGCTGAGTATCAGAACATATTTACCCAGGTGCAGGTGCGCGCCGCCCCGGAAATGGGCTTGGTCGAAGGCGTAGAGCTGGGAAACCGCACCAAAGGCGCAAGCTTCTCCAATCTGGCGGGCTGGTTCGGCAATGCCCAACTCGGGCCGATCTATCTGGGCACGATGGGGTTCATCTCGCTGGTGACCGGCACGATCTGGTTCGTCATGGTGGGCCTGTGGTTCTGGGATCAGGCGGGCTATAACCCGGCTGTCTTTCTGCGCGATCTGTTCTGGCTGTCGCTGGACCCGCCCAGCCCTGAATACGGTTTGGGTATGCCGCCGATGCGCGAAGGGGGCTATTTCCTGATTGCCTCGTTCTTCCTGCTGATCTCGGTCATGACATGGTGGGTGCGCACATATTTGCGCGCCGAGGCACTGGGCATGGGCAAACATGTGGCTTGGGCTTTTGCCAGCGCCATCTGGCTGTTCCTTGTGCTGGGGCTGTTCCGGCCCATGCTGATGGGCTCATGGTCCGAGGCTGTGCCTTACGGCATCTTCACCCATCTGGACTGGACCAACCTGTTCTCCTTGCGCTACGGAAACCTGTTCTACAATCCGTTCCACGCGCTCTCGATCGTGTTCCTGTATGGCTCGGCGCTGCTGTTTGCCATGCACGGGGCGACCATTCTTGCTGTCTCTCGCTTTGGCGGTGATCGTGAATTGGAGCAGATCGTGGATCGTGGCACGGCGTCGGAACGCGCCGCTTTGTTCTGGCGCTGGACGATGGGCTTCAATGCCACAATGGAAGGGATTCACCGTTGGGCCTGGTGGTTTGCTGTGCTGACCACACTGACAGGCGGTATCGGTATTCTGCTGACAGGAACTGTTGTCGATAACTGGGCCGTCTGGGCCGAGGAACGCGGCTTCCGTCCGACCTATGACTAAGGAGCGACTTACCATGGTTGAACATGACTACATTCAGGAAACACCCAGTCAACGACTGCGAAACTGGGTTCTGTCCGAAATGTTGCGCGGTGCGGGTTATGCGGCTTTGTTGCTGCTTGCGATCGGGGTGAGCTACGGCATCATCTGGGGCATAGGCCAGCTCCTTCCTGCCGAAAGCAAGAACGCGCCACCACCCATGCCCTTCAGCGCGCTGCATGCGCCACTGAATACGGCAAAAGTATAATAACAAAGGGGCAGGCCCGCACAAGCTGGCCTGTCCCGCAGAGGTTTGGACCATATAGCCGGTCCGAACGCGGGCTCGTGACGCCCGGTTCCCTTTCCTGTTGGCGACAGGAAACTGGTGCCGTGTGGGGCAGCCCCACGGCACCGTTTTTTCATTCTGAAAGCGTTTTTCGAGGGATGAAAAACCACGATGCCACACAGAGCCGCTTTTTTGACTGATGAAAAAAGCGTTCAGAAAACAAAGAGGGGGGAATCCAATGGCACCGAAACCGCATCTTGATCGTGTAGCAGGCCCTGCGGACCTGCGCGATTTCACCGATGACGAACTGACACTGCTGGCGCAGGAATTGCGCACCGAGACGATCGAGACGGTCAGTCGAACGGGCGGGCATCTGGGGTCGTCGCTGGGCGTGGTGGAACTGACCGTCGCCCTGCATGCCGTGTTTCGCACCCCCTTTGACAAGTTGATCTGGGATGTCAGTCATCAATGCTACCCCCATAAAATTCTGACAGGCCGCCGTCACCAGATGGACAGCCTGCGCCAGAAAGACGGGCTGTCGGGCTTCACCAAGCGCAGTGAGTCCGTCTTTGACCCGTTTGGTGCCGCGCACAGCTCAACCAGCATTTCCGCAGCACTTGGCTTTACCATTGGCCGCGATATGGGCCAGCCTACGGGCGATGCGATTGCCGTGATCGGCGATGGTTCCATCACCGCAGGCATGGCCTATGAAGCGCTGAACAATGCAGGTAGTGAAGGGCGCCGCCTGTTTGTCATCCTCAACGACAATGACATGTCGATTGCGCCGCCGGTCGGGGCGATGAATTCTTATCTTAACCGCTTGAACATGCCACATGCCTCGCTCGGTGAAATTGCGCAGGGGTTTATGGCCGCACTGCCCGCTTCCTTGCGCGAACAGGCACTTGCGACCCGCGCCCGCGCCTGCGGTGGCCCGCCCGATGCCACCATGTTCGAGCATCTGGGTTTCACCTATATCGGCCCGATTGACGGCCATTCCATGCCCGACCTGCTGGCCACCTTGCGCATTGCCCATGCCCGCGCCGAAGGGCCAGTGCTTATTCATGTGCGCACAGTCAAGGGCAAGGGCTATGCCCCTGCCGAGGCGGCAGATTGCAAATATCACGGCGTGTCGAAATTCGACGTCGCCTCTGGCACGCAAAGCAAGGGCCGTGCCAATGCGCCCAGCTATACAGCGGTGTTCGGCAACGCCCTGACGGATGAGGCCTCGCGCGACCCGACAATCGTCGGCGTGTCGGCGGCTATGCCCAATGGCACCGGTCTGGATATCATGGGCAAACGCTTTGCGCGGCGGGTGTTCGATGTGGGCATTGCCGAGCAGCACGCAGTGACCTTTGCCGCCGGTATGGCCGCAAGCGGGTTGAAGCCGTTTTGCGCGATTTATTCGACCTTCTTGCAGCGCGGCTATGACCAGATCGTACATGATGTGGCGCTGCAAAAACTGCCTGTCCGCTTTGCGATTGACCGCGCGGGGTTGGTGGGCGCTGACGGGGCGACACATGCGGGCAGTTTCGATGTGGGCTTTATGGCCAATCTGCCTGGCATGGTCGTGATGGCCGCAGGCGATGAGGCAGAGCTTGTCCATATGGTTGCCACTGCCGCTGCCTATGACGAAGGTCCGATTGCCTTTCGCTATCCGCGCGGCGAAGGGTCGGGCGTGGAGTTGCCCGCCCGTGGCGAGGTGCTGGAAATTGGCCGTGGCCGTGTGCTGCGCGAAGGCAGCAAGGTGGCCTTTCTGTCCTTCGGGGCGCACCTGACGGAAGTGACGCTGGCCGTCGAGGCGCTGGAAGCGCGCGGCATCAGTTGCACCATCGCTGATGCCCGCTTTGCCAAACCGTTGGACCACGGATTGATCGACCAGTTGGCGCGTCATCATCAGGCGCTGATTACCGTTGAACAGGGGGCCGAGGGCGGATTTGGGGCGCATGTGCTGCATTACATGGCCAATAGCGGCTTGTTGGAACGCGGGCTTGCAGTGCGCACCATGACCCTGCCTGACCGGTTCATCGAACAAGCCAGCCCCGCCGAGATGTACCGCGACGCCTGCCTGACCGCAGATGATATCGCGCACAAAGCCTTGCAGGCTTTGGGTATAGAGGCCCTTGCCCGTGGGCAGAACAGGACTAACGTTAGTTAGATAAGATTCTTTGCGCAATTCAGCTTTCGCAACCAAAAGGAGCTTATACCAATCAGCATTGATCAGAACTCTTGAGCCCAGTCGCGGGTTCCAATGGAGGTGATTGTGTCGGGCATGCTGACCAATTTGTTCCAAGCCTTGCAGCAATGATCTACGATGTCTTCATAGGTTTCGAAGATGAGGTTTGATAGCCAGTTGTCTCGCATGAATTGCCAGATGTTTTCGACTGGATTGAGTTCTGGGCATTTTGCGGGGATCGGGATGATGGTGATGTTGTCCGGAATGACCAGCTTGTCAGTCATGTGCCATGCGGCTTGATCCACGAGCACAGCCCCATGTGCTTTGGGTGCGACAGTTTGGGAGATTTCAGCAAGATGCAGGGCCATCGCTTCGGTATTGCACGCTGGCAGCACAAGACCTGCAGCTTTCCCGAGGGCTGGGCAAATCGCTCCAAAGATGTAGCTTGAACTCGTGCGCTGATCATGTGGGGCGGAAGGTCGCGTACCGCGCTTCGCCCATCGGCGCGTGATCTTGTTTTTCTGGCCGACACGCGCTTCATCTTGGAACCAGACTTCGATCACAGTGCCTTGCAGGAGCCGTGCGCGGAGCTTTGCTACTGCGGCTGCAAACCCTTTTTTTTAAAGTCCTCCAGTGCGGCTGTATCTTGCGCGTGATGGCGCGGGCGTGCTGTGAGTTTGACATAACCAAGCGCCCTGAGTTCCCGGCTTATCGACGTCTCGTGAAGTGAAATCCCAAATGTGTCTGCAATCCATTTCCTCAGATCACTCAGGCGCCAGCGGACGACCCCATGGACCGATAAGGTCGGACCGCTCTCAACAATTGCAGCAAGCGCCCTGCGCTGCTCATCGTTAAGCTTAGACTGCTGACCAGGAGCTTTGCCGTTGATCAAGCCGTCAGGCCCGCGGGCATTAAACCGCTCCACCCAGTCACGGACAATTTGTAGGCCAACACCACCAATCCGAGCAGCATCGCTGCGCCGACCGCCATCATAGATCTCCGCCAGCGCCAAAAGCCTGCGGGCTTGGTTGGCATCCTTTGTCTTTCGCGCAAGTTCTCTCAACTTCATGCCGTCGTAGTCTGTCCGTAACGCGAGCGCTGCGCCCATAGAGAGGCCCTCCCCAGAAAATCTGACGCCATTGAGTCAGATCTTCATAGATTTGGGAATCCCAAAACCCTCAGAAGAGTCAGATTTCGCGAGACTTGGTATTACACAATGCCACATTCGGAAATCAAGAACGCACCGCCGTTATATGGCTGGTCCATCGCCGTAGCAGCGGGGGCCGTTGCCGCCGCCGTGTCCTTTCTCCTGATCGGCATCGAGGGCAATGGCTCGGTCTTGATCGGCGCTGTCATCACATTGGTGGTCGGGGTGGTTTTCACCATCGCTGAAACGCCCCCTTCCAGCAAACCCGTCAAGCCGACGCAACAAGTCACAGCCAAGACCGCCGCGACCCCCGCTGCGCCGACAACCGTGTCTGCGCAAGAGAGCGACGCAGATGCAGGTGTGCAGCCGCAAGCGCTGGAAGCCCCTGTTGGCACGGCGGATGACCTCAAGCAGATTTCCGGCGTTGGCCCTGTGCTGGAACGCAAGTTGAATGATCTGGGCGTCTATCATTTCTGGCAGATCGCGGGTTGGAGCGCGGCCGAAGTCGCGTGGGTCGATGGTTTTTTGAACTTCAAGGGCCGCATCGGGCGGGATGAATGGCTGGATCAGGCCAGCAAGCTGGCGGCCAGCAGCCCCTCGAAACCGCCCGCATAAGCGATGCTTCTGGAAGGTGGCACCGGTCCCGGCCTTAGGGCCGAGAACGGGCACTCATGGCGCTGCATCTGTGACAGCGTCATGGGCGGTGTCAGCACTGCCACGCTGGAGCGCGTGACACGGGACAGTGTCCGCGCCCTGCGCATGACCGGCGATGTCAGCCTGCAAAACAATGGTGGCTTCGTGCAGATGTCGCTGGACCTTGCCGAACCCGGCGCGGCGCTGGATGCTTCGGGCTTCTCTGGCCTGTCGCTCTGGGTCATGGGCAATAATGAGCGGTATAACATCCATCTGCGCAGCCCTGAAATGACCCGCGTGTGGCAATCGTGGCGTGCAGAGTTCACAGCCCCCGACACATGGACGCGGCTGGATATGCCCTTCACCCGCTTTCACCCCCACCGGACAGAGTTGCCCGTCAATCCGGCACGGCTTGCGCGGATCGGACTGGTGGCAATCGGGCGCGAAATGCGGGCCGATCTGGCGCTGTCACGGTTGGAGTTGACGGTGTAGCTGCTGGGGTTTGGCACCTATCTGGCGTTTCTCGTGCCGATGGTCTGGCCCCTCAGATTGTCCATGTCGCAAGCCATGATTGTTCTGCCATTGTCGTGAGGGTCCGTTTTGAGGGTCCAAACCGTCATTTGCTTGGTCTCACCCGCGCGGAATCAAGGCCGCAGGCCGCCGCGCATCGCCGGGCCGCCCACGGGCACGGCGATTTGGCTGCCACGAGCGCACGGCTCTGATCTTTCGCGGATTTGGTATGCATAAAGTGCGATGTGTTCAATCGGGCATCGCCGCACCGCGGCCCGACGCTGCGCGGCTTGATCGCCGTCTCAGCTTCCTCAACGCATTTATCTTGACCTCTCTCGCCAAAATGCGCCGGGCATCTGCCAGCAACGCGCGGAGAATATCACCGCTCCGGCTCTATCCTGCCAAAGATCGCCTCTGCCTCGGCATTGCCTTTCGGGCGCAGGGTCAACAGGCCTGCGCGCCGCTCGATCAGGTCGCGGTCATGGGCACGCAGGATCGCGGCGAGGGCGCGCGGTTCTGGCCAGCGCAGATGGTCCACCAAAGCGCGCAGGGTGTTTTCCTCGGCCATAGCGGGCGTGTTTTGATGGGTGAACAGATGGGCGACAAGGGCGCGGCAATCGTGATCCAGCCGCTTGCTGCGCTGCCCGAGCGCCTGGGCCACCAACCCATGACCGGGCGCGAGCAGCAGCGCCAGTGCAAACCACACGCCGGTCATGCTGGCCATCATGCCCGCGATGGACACATTCCAGCGCAGCGCCAACACATAGCCCGCCACACAGGCCGCCACCGACAGCGCCACGGCCAGCACAACCACCCCCCACAAGCGCCGCGTCAGCAGATAGGCGGTTGCAGGCGGCACGATGACGAAGGCGATGAACAGGATCGCCCCCACGGCATCGAACGCCGCCACGGCTGTCACGCTGGTCAGTGTCAGCACCGCGTAATGCAACACGCCGGGCAGGAACCCGAGCGCCGCCGCAAGGCCGGGATCGAATGTGGTCAGTTTCAACTCTTTCCACAGCACCAACACAAAGACCAGATTGACCACGAGCACCGCGCCCAGCGTGGCGACGGCAATCGGCACCTGCTGGCCCCAAAGCACAACTGTATTCAACCAGACAAAGCCAATCTCGCCCAGCAGCACAGTTTCGACATCGATATGCACATCGCGGGCATAGATTGAGATAAGCAGCACACCGGCGGCAAACAGGGCGGGAAACACCAGACCAATCGCCGCGTCCATCTTGACCAGACGCGAGCGGGCCAGCAATTCCGACAGCACCACCGTCAGCACCCCTGTCAGGGCCGCGCCAAGCACCTGCACTGGCCCCGACATCTGCCCCGTCAGCAGCCACACCACAATAATGCCGAACACGATGGAATGGCTGATGGCATCGGTCAGCATTGCATTGCCGCGCAGCACCAGAAATGAGCCCAGAAGCGCACCCGACACGCCCACCAGAATGCCGGTCAGCAAGATCATCGCCGGGATCGAGCCGAAAAAGGATGCGATCATCGTGTGCCCTCGTCTTGTGCGGGGGCGGGTTTGCCGGACAGGGACGCGGCCTCGGCATGGCCTGCTTCGGTCAATTCCCAATGCGGTGTCGTCTCCGGCGGGTGGGTGACGGGGTGGATCAGCCCGCGCCGTTCCAGCGCGGCAATGCGCGCAGAGGGCGCGCGCGCGCCAAGCGCCGTTTCGAGCATCCCGCGCTCTGCCGGGTAGCTTGCGTCGTCATGCGCGGCGGCCAGTCCTTGCAAGGTTGTCAGCACGCGCCCGTCGCTGATGCGCGCGCGGGCACGGCGCGCCGCCAATGCCTGCCACAAGAGGCCGCGCTGCGGCGCTATGAGAAGCGAGATCACCACCGCAGCGGTTGCGATCAGCACCACCACCGGCCCGGTCGCAAGGCCGCGCGTTGTGGCGCTGACCAGCGCGCCCGCCGCCCCGGAAGCTGCGCCAATCGCCGCCGACAGCGCGACCATCGGCCCCAGAGTCGTGGCCCATTGTCGCGCTGCTGCCGCAGGGGCGATCAGCAAGGCCACCATCAGCACCACCCCCACCAGTTGCAGCCCCACCACGATGGCCAGTGCGACCATCACGGTCAGTGTGGCCTCTAGCAAGGTGACGGGGAAGCCTTGGGCGCGGGCGAAATCGGCGTCAAAGCTGACCAGCTTAAATTCCTTCCACAGCGCCAGCACCAGCGCCAGCGCGACCAACCCGACCCCGCCCATGACCCACAAATCGCTGGCCAAAATCGCCGCAGCCTGACCGAACAGAAAGCTGGCAAGCCCCGCACTTGCAGCACCGCCCTGATCCTGCACCCAACTGAGCAGCACCACCCCCACTGCGAAAAACACACTGAGCACGATCCCCAAGGCGGCGTCCGTTTTCAGTGTGGTGCGGCGCACGATCAGCATCATGATCAGTGCGGCCAATGCACCAGTGATGAACGCGCCGACCAGAATGCTGCCCAGATCGCGCGTGCCTGCAATGATGAAGCCAAGGCAGACACCGGGCAGGGCGGCATGGGACAGTGCATCGCCCAGCAGGCTTTGGCGGCGCAACACAGCAAACGCGCCCAGCATCCCGCTGATCGCGCCCAGCATCGCGGCCCCGATCAGCACTGTGCGGACAATGCCGCTGGACAACAGATCGGCCAGTGCGCTCACAGCGTGCTTTCCTCGCGCGGGGTGGCGATCATGGCCAGTTGCCGGCCATAGGCTGCGCGCAAATTCTCAGGCGTGTAGACTTCGGCCATCGGACCTTGGGCGATGATGCGCACATTCAGCATGACCAGCCAGTCGAAATAGCTTTGCACGGTTGTCAGGTCATGATGCACGACGATGATCGTGCGCCCTGCGTCGCGCAGTCGTTGCAACAGGGCGATGATTACCGCCTCGGTTGCGGCATCGACACCGGCGAGGGGTTCGTCAAGGATCAGGATCGGCGCGTCCTGCATCAATGCGCGCGCAATAAAGACGCGCTGTTGCTGGCCACCCGAAAGCTGGCTGATCTGGCGGCCCGCGTAATCCTGCATCCCCACTTCCGCCAAGGCGCCAAGCGCGCGTGCATGTGCCTGCGCACCGGGCCTGCGAAACCAGCCAAGCTGCTGATACAGTCCCATTTCCACCACATCGCGCACGGTCGTCGGGAAATCCCAGTCCACACTGTGGCGCTGCGGGACATAGCCGATCTTGCCGCGCATCTGCGCGACGGGTCGACCCAGAAAGCGGACATGCCCCGCCACAGGGCGCACCAGCCCCAATGCAGTCTTGATGAGTGTGGATTTGCCAGCCCCGTTCGGCCCGACAATGGCGCACATGACACCGGGCGGGATATCCAGATCAATGTCCCACAGCGCGGGGTTTGCGCCATAGCTGACGGTGATATCCTCGATATGCAGGGCCTGTCCCGGCTCGTGCAGGCTGTCGTCACGCATGGGGCTGTGCCTCATTGGCTTGTGGCACGGGGGCTGTGTGCCAGTGGCGGTTGGCTATGCTTACAACACTCAGTTGGGAATGTCCCAGTCCTGCGCCCAATCGGCCAAGGCTTCGGGCCAGTCGGGCAGGGTGCCGCCAAGTGCTGTCGTTACCGTGGCCGTATTGACGCGGATCATACCGATATAGGTGCCTTCGGGCGTGCCGTCATCGCCCATTGCATCGGAAAATAGCGCGCCCCCGATGGTGACATCATGCCCCTGCGACTGCACTTCGGCAACCAGCGCCTGCATTGTGCGCGGGTTGATGGTGGTTTCCACAAATACCGCAGGCACGCCGCGCTCGATCACAAAGGCTGCGACTTCTCGAATATCACCAATGCTGGCCTCGGATGCCGTGGAAATCCCCTCAATCGCCTCAGAGGCTTCGATGCCATAAGCATCGGCGAAATAGTAGAATGCGTCATGTGCTGTCACCAGCAGGCGTTGCCCTTCGGGGATCGTGGCGATGGCGTCGCCGACCCAGCTATGCAGGGCGTCGAGCTGCGCGGCGTAGCGTTCGACATTGTCGGCCATAGCGTCGGCGCAATCAGGGCGCTGCGCGGCAATGCTGTCCGCGATGACGGGCGCGAGTCGCGCCCAGCGGCTGACATCCATCCACAGATGCGGGTCAAGTGTGCCCGGCGCGTCTGGGTCTTCGAGCAGCGTGTCCATGTCGAATGTCGCATCCGCAAGCCCGACAGTGGGGGTCCGGTCGCGGAAATTGTCCAGAATATCGGCAAGGCGTTCTTCAAGGGTGCGGTCGACATAGAAGATCAACTCGGCCCGCGCCAGCGCATCGACATCGCGCGGGGTGGCGGAAAAGTAATGCGGGTCGGTGCCGGGGCCGATCAGAGTGCTGACCGCAGCGCATTCCCCTGCCACATTCTGCGCGACATCAGCGATCATACCGACAGTGGCGAGGATGTTCAGGGGGGCATCCTGCGCATAGGCCGGTGTGGTCAGCGCGAGTGCTGAAAGGGTTGTGATCATGGCAGTTGTGTGCCGATTGGCTGGCATTGCATCCTCCGGGAGTGTGTTCTGAATGCGAGCTATACATGCAAATGCAAATCGTTTGCAATAAGGAATCCGCAAAAACTGCGCGAGGATGTGCGGTGGATGGGGGGGAGCGCAAAGAAAAAGCCGCGCGTCAGTGATGACGCGCGGCCTGTCTGCCCGTAATTTAGGCGGTACCTAGAGCGGGTCGGCGGCGTGCTGCAAGGCCCGCACCCCGATTTCCCCTTCTTCGCGCGCCTTGATCGCCATTGCGGCGGCATGGCTGCCCGCAGCGGTCGTGTAATAGGGGATCTTGTCATAGAGCGCGACCGCGCGAATTTCGCGGCTGTCCTCGATGGCCTGCGCCCCTTCGGTGGTGTTCAGCACCATGACGATTTCGCCGCTTTTCAGCAGATCGACGATGTTGGGGCGCCCCTCATAGACTTTGTTCACGATCTCGCAGGCGATGCCCTGCGTGCCCAGCCAGTCCGCTGTGCCGCGCGTGGCGACAATCTCGAAGCCCAGATCGGTCAGGGTTTGGGCCGCTTCTGCAATCAGCGGGCCTTTGTCGTAATCCTTGATCGACAGGAACACGCGGCCCGTTTCAGGCAGCGTGACGCCAGCGCCAAGCTGCGCCTTGTAGAAGGCACGGGCGAAGTTGCGCGCCCAGCCCATCACTTCGCCGGTCGAGCGCATCTCTGGGCCAAGCAGCGTGTCGACGCCGGGGAAACGCGCGAAGGGCAGCACTGCTTCCTTGACCGAGAACCACGGCGTTTGCGGGTCAGCCAGTGTCATCGGGTCGCCCATCGGCAGCGGCTCTGTCGGGGCGACATTGCCATCAATGGGGGCGCGCAGGGGGAAGTTGGTCAGCGGCTCTCCCGCCATCAGGCGTGCGGCGATTGAGGCGATTGCGCTGTCGGTTGCCTTGGCGACAAAGGGCACCGTGCGGCTGGCGCGCGGGTTCACCTCTAGCACATATATGACATTGTCCTTGATGGCGAATTGCACATTCATCAGGCCCACAACATTCAGACCCCGCGCCATTGCTTCGGTCTGAACGCGCAATTCAGCAATGATTTCAGGGCTTAGCGAGTAGGGGGGGAGTGAGCAGGCGCTGTCGCCCGAATGCACGCCCGCTTCCTCGATATGCTGCATGATCCCTGCGACATGCACATTTGTGCCATCGCACAGCGCATCCACATCCACCTCGACCGCGCCGACAAGGTAGCTGTCCAGCAGGACAGGGTTCTTGCCAGACACGACAACCGCGTCGCGGATATAGCGTTCCAGATGGGCGTCATCGCGCACAATCTCCATCGCGCGGCCACCCAGCACATAGGACGGACGGATCACCAGCGGGTAGCCCACGCGCTGCGCAATATCGAAGGCCTGCTCCGGGGTAGAGGCAATGCCATTCACCGGCTGTTTCAGCCCCAGCTTGTTCAGCAGTTCCTGAAAGCGCTCGCGGTCCTCGGCCAGATCAATCGCGTCGGGCGAGGTGCCAAGGATCGGGATGCCTTCTTCTTCCAGCGCATTGGCCAGTTTCAGCGGTGTCTGGCCGCCAAACTGCACGATCACCCCGTGAAGCGTGCCATTCGTTTGCTCAACCCGCAGAATTTCCAGCACATGTTCCAGCGTCAGCGGTTCAAAATACAGCCGGTCGGACGTGTCGTAATCGGTTGATACTGTCTCGGGGTTACAGTTGATCATGATGGTTTCATAGCCGACATCGGTCAGCGCGAAACAGGCGTGACAGCAGCAATAATCAAACTCGATCCCTTGTCCGATCCGGTTTGGACCACCGCCCAAGATGACCACTTTCTTGCGGTCAGAGGGGCGCGCTTCGCATTCGACATCGCCCATGACGGGCGACTCATAGGTGGAATACATGTAGGGGGTCTGCGCCTCGAACTCTGCCGCGCATGTGTCGATACGTTTGAACACGGCATTCACACCCAGATTGCGGCGGGCGCGGCGCACCTGGCCCTCGTCCCGGCCGGTCAGCGTGGCAAGGCGGGCATCGGTAAAGCCCAGCATTTTCAGCCCGCGCAGCCCCTCGGCGGATACGGGCAGGCCATCGCGCCTGATTTCCGCCTCGGCGTCGATAATCTCGCGGATACGCGCCAGAAACCACGGATCGAAGGCGGTGGCGGCCTGTATCTCGTCATCTGTCAGCCCTTCGCGCATGGCTTGCGCGATCAGGCGGATGCGGTCGGGGGTTTGCGCGGATATCGCTTTGATGATGGCGGCCTTGTCCGGCGCGCCGATGATGGCGATTTCGTCAAACCCGCTCAGGCCGGTTTCCAAAGACGCCAGCGCCTTTTGCATCGATTCGTGGAAGGTCCGGCCAATCGCCATCGCTTCGCCCACCGATTTCATGGCGGTGGTCAGCTCTGGCTTGGACCCGGCAAACTTTTCAAAAGCGAACCTTGGGATTTTGGTAACGACATAATCTATTGACGGCTCGAACGAGGCAGGTGTCACTTTCGTGATGTCATTGTCCAACTCGTCCAGCGTATAGCCTACCGCCAGCTTGGCCGCGATTTTCGCAATCGGAAAGCCTGTGGCCTTGGACGCCAGCGCGGAAGAGCGCGACACGCGCGGGTTCATCTCGATCACGACCATGCGCCCGTCGGCGGGGTTGATCGCCCATTGCACGTTGGAACCGCCGGTTTCGACCCCGATTTCGCGCAGCACAGCAATCGAGCCGTTGCGCATGATCTGGTATTCCTTGTCGGTCAGCGTCAGGGCTGGGGCCACGGTGATCGAATCGCCTGTGTGCACGCCCATCGGATCGACATTCTCGATGGCGCAGACGATGATCGCATTGTCGGCGCGGTCGCGCACGACCTCCATCTCGAACTCTTTCCAGCCCAGCAGCGATTCATCGACCAGAATCTGCGCAACTGGTGACGCATCAAGGCCAGAGCGGCAGATGCGTTCATAATCGTCGCGGTTATAGGCAACACCCCCGCCTGTGCCGCCCAGCGTATAGGCAGGGCGGATAATGGCAGGCAGGCCCACATATTCAATAGCCTCAATCGCGGCGGCAACACCGGCGTTGATGTCATATTTGCCGCTGTCCAGTTTCGGGGCCGCAATGATCGTGGCCTTGGGGTTTTCCAGCCCGATCCGGTCCATCGCTTCGCGGAACAGCTTGCGGTCTTCGGCCATTTCGATGGCCTGACGGTTCGCGCCGATCAATTCGACCCCGAATTTGTCCAGCACGCCCATATCGGCCAGCGCCAGCGAGGTGTTCAGCCCCGTCTGCCCGCCCATTGTCGGCAACAGCGCGTCGGGGCGTTCCTTCTCAATGATTTTGGCAACAATCTCTGGCGTGATGGGTTCGATATAGGTGGCATCGGCCAGACCGGGGTCGGTCATGATCGTGGCGGGGTTCGAATTGACCAGAATCACCCGATACCCTTCTTCGCGCAACGCCTTGCAGGCCTGCGCCCCCGAATAGTCAAATTCGCAGGCTTGCCCGATCACAATCGGCCCTGCGCCAATGATCATGATGGATTGGATGTCGGTTCTTTTTGGCATGACGGACCCCTGACTGACCTGCGCGCGCATGCGCCCCAGTGCCGGTGGGACTGGGGCGTAAATTGTGCGCGTTATAATCAAGGGCTGTCCCGGCGCAAGGCCTGATCCGGCCAGATTGGCACAGTATCTTGCCAACAGTTCTGAATCCTGATCCGGTCAGGCCGCCGAAAGCTAGGGCAGCGCCGGAAGTGTCACTAAGTTTGCCGCGCATCCGCGCGCCTGTAACCTTGCGTCGCAAGGCTGCGGCGTCAGATCATGCGTCAGGCACAGCCTGAGTTCCTGCGCCATGCCTGACCGGCAGGTCAGTGTCACATTCTCCGGGCCGAATTGAGGGTTTGCGCGGCGAAACTCTGCCAACAGCGTATCAGGGGCCAGATTTTGGGGCTGCGCTCGTGCGCGGATGGTTTGCGGAAATGTCAGCCCATTGAAGGCCGTGCGGGTCTGGGCAAAATAGCCCTCTGCATCCAGGCCTGTGCAACTGCCATGCTTGGCCCATTGGTGACGCGCCAACCCCGCAGAGCCCATGATATCGACCATGCCCTGCAATGCCGGGCGCGCAGGCGCGGGGTGATCCGTGTCGCAAAATTCGGGCCAGCCGCCAACGCTGTGCTGCGGCCAAAGCCCATGCACCAGCCATCCCGCGCCAGACCCCGCATCGCAGCGCTGATCGCCGCGCGCGGCCCCATGTGCTGCGCACCAACTCGGCGTCCAGCTAACTGCGAGAACCAGATAGCTGTCGCGCGCGTTCACATCTTCGCGCGGTTGCAGCCATGCCCAAGCTGTCAACGCTACAAGCACCAATGCAGCCAGCATGATTTTGCGCATTTCGTCTTTCCCTCGCCTGCTACACACGCTATAAGGCCATCATTCCAGAAATCGTGGAAACGCAGGTCCGCCCTGCAGCCGATCTTCCGGCGCCCGATGAAGCATGCGCATTGCCCGCGCTCGTATGACAGGAGTTGATGTGATGTCAAAACCATTGATGCCCAAGGCGACCGCCGTCTGGCTGGTCGATAACACGACACTCAGCTTCAAGCAGATTGCAGATTTCTGCGGCCTGCATGAACTGGAAGTGCAGGGCATTGCCGATGGCGATGTCGCAGGCGGTGTGAAAGGGTTTGACCCTGTCGCCAACAACCAGCTTGACCCGATCGAGATCGAGCGTGGCGAAAAAGACCCGCGCTATCCGTTGAAGTTGAAATACAACGCCGCTGCCCAAGGCGAAGAAAAGCGCCGTGGCCCGCGTTACACGCCGCTGTCCAAACGCCAGGATCGCCCGGCCTCGATCCTGTGGCTGGTCAAGTTTCACCCGGAACTGGCCGATGCCCAGATCCGCCGTCTGGTGGGCACCACGAATTCCACGATTGAGGCAATCCGCGGGCGCACGCATTGGAACATCTCGAATCTGCAACCCATCGACCCTGTTGCGCTGGGTCTGTGCCGCCAGTCCGAGTTGGACAAGGAAGTGCAGAAAGCTGCGGCCAAGCGTGCCGCCGAAGGTGGTGTCATGAATGATGACGAGCGTCGCAAGCTGGTCTCGACCGAACAGTCGCTGGAAGCGGATGCCGAACCGAAAATGCCCGCAGGCATTGCCGGGCTGGAGAATTTCTCGATCAGCGACATGAATGTCGAAGCGGATCGCACCAGCACCGCCGCAGATTACAGCGATGCTGACAGTTTCTTCAACCTGCCCGACGATGAGGACGAGGACGAAGAAGACGACGACAGCACCAACAAGCGCGATCGGTAAGCCGTCGGTGCAGTCATGCAGGGCGCGCAAGCCGCTTTTCAAGGCGTTGTTTATCGGCTAGTCGCTGCCTGACCGCCATCTTAGGCGAATTCGGGGAAAAGACATGAAATTCACGCTGTCCTGGCTTAAGGATCATCTGGAAACCGACGCAACGCTGGACCAGATTACCGAGGCATTGACCGATCTCGGGCTGGAGGTCGAAGAGGTTATCGACCCCGCGCAAAGCCTTGGTGCCTTTCGCATCGCCCGCGTGATCGAGGCGGCGCAGCACCCCGATGCTGACCGCCTGCGCCTGTGCCGTGTGGAGACGTGGCCCAATGGCCCCGAGGGGCCAAGCGAAGAAGTGCAGGTCGTGTGCGGCGCGCCCAATGCCCGCACAGGTATGCGCGGTGTCTTTGCCCCTGTCGGCACGCATGTGCCCGGCACCGGGGTGGACCTGAAACCCGGTGTCATTCGCGGGCAGGCCAGCAACGGGATGCTGTGCTCGGAGCGCGAGTTGACGCTGTCGGATGCGCATGACGGCATTATTGATCTGCCAGATGACGCGCCGCTGGGTGCGCGCTTCATTGATTATGCGGGCCTGAACGACCCGGTGATTGATATTTCCATCACTCCCAACCGCCCCGATGCGCTGGGCGTGCGCGGCGTTGCGCGCGATCTGGCCGCGCGCGGGCTTGGTCAGTTGAAACCGCTGGATGTGGCACCGGTTGCAGGCGCATTTCCCAGCCCTGTTTCGGTCAGCATCGCCCCAGAATTGAAAGATGCAGGCTGCCCGCTGTTTGCAGGGCGTGTCATTCGCGGGGTCAAAAACGGCCCGTCGCCCGACTGGCTGCAAAAGCGCCTGCGGGCCATCGGGTTGCGCCCGATCTCGACCCTTGTGGATATTACCAATTTCTTCACCTTCGACCAGAACCGCCCCCTGCATGTGTTTGATGCGGACAAGGTTTCGGGCGGGCTGCGCATTCATCCGGCCACAGGCGGCGAAGAGGTGGTGGCGCTGGATGACAAGACCTACCGTCTTGATGCCGGTCAGATGGTCATTTCCGACGATGCGGGTATTGAAAGCATCGCCGGGATCATGGGCGGCGCGCATTCGGGTTGCACGGATGAGACAGTCAATGTGTTCCTCGAATCCGCTTATTGGGACCCGATCACCATTGCCGCCACAGGCCGCGCGCTGAAAATCAATTCTGATGCGCGCTACCGGTTTGAGCGCGGCGTGGACCCCGCCTTCACGCTGGACGGGTTGGAGTTGGCGACCCGCATGGTGCTGGAGCTGTGCGGGGGCGAGGCGTCAGATGTGGTGCGTGACGGGGATGTGCCCGACACGGCCCGCAGCTACCGCTTTGATCCGATGCGCGTGCATTCACTTGTCGGCATGGACATTCCCGAGGCAGATCAACGCGAAACACTGGCCGCGCTTGGCTTTGCGCTGACAGGCGATCAGGCCAGCCCGCCAACGTGGCGTCCTGATATTCTGGGTGCTGCCGACCTGATCGAGGAAATCGCGCGTGTCGCGTCGCTGAGCAAGTTGCAGGGCAAGCCCCTGCCGCGCCCGCAGGCGGGTGTTGCGCGCCCCATCCTGACGCCGTTGCAACTGCGCGAACGTGCGGCGCGCCGGATGCTTGCGGGGCAGGGCTATAATGAATGCGTCAGCTACAGCTTCATCGACGCGACCTCTGCTGCCGCGTTTGGCGGCGGGACCGAGGCTGTGCGACTGGAGAACCCGATTTCATCTGAAATGACCCATATGCGGCCTGACCTGTTGCCGGGGCTGTTGCAGGCTGCTGCCCGCAATCAGGCGCGGGGCGCGTCGGATATGGCCTTGTTCGAGGTTGGACCCGTCTTCACGGGTGGCGAGCCGGGCGAGCAGCATGTGCAGGCGGCGGGCATTCTTGTGGGTGCAACTGTGCCGCGCGACCCATTCGGCAGCCGCCGTGCGGTGGACCTGTATGACGCCAAAGCGGATGCCGAGGCGGTGTTGGCCGCGATCGGGGCACCGGCCAAGTTCCAGATCCACCGCAAATTGCCCGGCTGGTTTCATCCGGGGCGGGCGGGGGTTATCAGCCTTGGGCCGAAATTGCCTTTGGCTGTGTTTGGGGAATTGCACCCCAAAATGATCAAGGCGTTTGATCTGAAAGGCCCGGTTGTCGGCTTCACTGTCTATGTCGAAAACCCGCCCCAGCCCAAGGCGCGCAAGACGACCCGTCAATCGCTGAGCATCAGCACGCTGCAACCGCTGGAACGCGATTATGCCTTCGTTCTGGACAGCAAGGTCGAGGCGATCAATGTTGTCAACGCTGCCGCAGGTGCGGATAAGGCGTTGATCACCGGTGTGCAGGTGTTCGACGAATTCACCGGACCCAAGGCCGAGGCGCAGTTTGGCGAAGGGCGCAAGTCGCTTGCCATTTCGGTGCGCTTGCAGCCGGTTGAGCGCACATTGACGGATGAAGACATCGAAAGCATCAGCCGCAAGATCATCGAGAAGGTCGAAAAAGCCACCGGCGGGACGCTGCGCGCATAAGGGGGTATCTGAGCGCGGCGCCTGCGCGCGCGGCGCGTCAGACGTTGAGTTCGACCTTGTGATCGGCCACTGCCGGTTCCGACATGCCTTGGAGTGCCTTGTAGGGTGCGTGCTCTTTCGGGTCACGCGCGGTTTCGCGTGGGTCTGATATGGCTGCGGGTAAGATGTCAGAATCCACATCCTTCGATATCGGGTCTGTCTGTGTGTCGCGCACCTGTTGCAAAAGACTGACTTGAAAAGATGGTGGCGGCCCTGCTATTTGGGCGCGCGTATCTTGCCATAGTGCCCGGTTCACATGCGCGATCCATTCGTTTTCGCGGCTAGATTGCACCTGCTGGACGGCGGATTTTGTCAGCGTTCCGGCAACTGCGGGACTCGTTTGTGCTGCGGGCGGTGCGGCCAATGGCTGCGCGTCGCGCAAGGGCGGCAGGGTCAAGGCAGGCATAATAGGTGTCGCAGACATTCTTGCCTCCATTTCGTGCAAGCGTGATAGAAAAATCGCCTTGAGTGATTGTGCCAGTTCAGCCTTTACGAAAGGCTAACACCTCTGGATTCACTGCTTAAAATTTTAGGAGACACACATGAAAACGGCCCGCACGGGATGGTGCGGGCCGGTCTGAACAGGGGTAAGGCAGATTAACGCAGGATCGAGCGTCCGGCATAAACAGCCGTTTCGGCCAGTGCTTCTTCAATGCGGATCAACTGGTTATACTTCGCCAACCGGTCCGAGCGCGCAAGGCTGCCTGTCTTGATCTGTCCGCAATTCGTGGCAACGGCCAGGTCTGCAATCGTGGCATCCTCTGTCTCGCCCGAGCGGTGGGACATCACGCAGGTCATGCGCGCACGGTGGGCCATATCCACAGCGGCCAGCGTTTCGGTCAGCGTGCCGATTTGGTTCACCTTGACCAGCAGCGAATTGGCGCAGCCTTTGGTGATCCCTGTCGCCAGACGCGTGGGGTTGGTGACAAACAGATCATCGCCGACAAGTTGCACCTTTGCCCCCAGACGGTCTGTCAGTAGTTTCCAGCCATCCCAGTCATCTTCCGAGCAGCCATCTTCGATGCTGATAATCGGGTAATCGGCCACAAGTGCCGCCAGATAATCCACATTCTCGGCGGGTGTCAGGGATTTGCCCTCGCCCACCATCTCGTATTTGCCACCTTTGAAATACTCGGTCGCCGCGCAATCCAGCGCCAGATAGATGTCTTCGCCGGGCTTGTAGCCTGCTTTTTCGATGGATTTCAGAATGAAATCGAGCGCTTCGCGGGTGCTGGACAGGTTCGGGGCAAAGCCGCCCTCATCGCCGATGCCGGTGTTCAGGCCCGCAGCAGAGAGTTCCTTTTTCAGCGTATGGAACACTTCGGCCCCCATGCGCACCGCCTCGCGGATATTGGTCGCCGCGACCGGCATGATCATGAATTCCTGAATGTCGATCGGGTTGTCGGCATGCTCACCGCCATTGATGATGTTCATCATCGGCACTGGCAGCGTGCGGGCCGAGGTGCCGCCAACATAGCGATATAGCGGCTGGCCGGTGTAATCGGCTGCGGCCTTGGCGACGGCCAGCGACACACCGAGTATCGCATTTGCGCCCAGTCGCGCCTTGTTGGGGGTGCCATCAAGGTCGATCATGGTCGCGTCAATGGCGACTTGTTCGGTTGCATCCAGCCCGATCAATTCCTCTGCCAGTTCGCCATTCACGGCGGCCACGGCTTCCAGCACGCCCTTGCCCAAGTAGCGGGCCTTGTCGCCATCACGCCGCTCGACGGCCTCATGCGCACCGGTTGACGCACCTGAGGGCACCGCCGCACGGCCCAGCGTGCCATCTTCCAGAATTACGTCCACCTCGACCGTCGGGTTGCCCCGGCTGTCCAGAATCTCGCGGCCAATAATGTCGATAATCGTGCTCATGCGCTGCCCCTGCTGCGTTGGTATGCGGTTCACAGGTTCTATAACGGCAGTTTGCAACAGTTTCTAGGTTACTTTCGTTTCCCGCCACAGCGTGAACATGCCCGCGCTGACAATGATCGCAGCGCCCACCAGCGTCAGGGCATCTGGCCGCTCGCCAAAGACCAGCACCGCCACGATCAACGCAAACAGCATGCGCGTGTAGCGAAAGGGGGTGACAAAGGACAATTCCCCCACCCGCATAGAGGCGACAAGTGCGTAATAGGCCAGAACACCGACGCCCAATGCCGCGACAAGGCCCGAGGTTTCCAGCGCACTGGGCATGATGGCTGGCGTGTCCATCATGACCATAAGGAAGATTCCTGCCGGTATAATCATGGCGAAGGCCCAGCTTGAAATCTGGTAGCTGGAGACTGTGCGCGGGATAACGCGGGTCGCAAGGTCGCGCCCGGCCAGGCCGATCACGCCAATCACCGCGAACAGGGACGCGGGCTCGAACCCTGCCATGCCGGGACGGACGATCAGCATAACCCCGAAAAATCCGACGCCGATAGCTGTCCAGCGCCGCCAGCCGACCTTTTCGCCCAGAAACAGGACCGCGCCCAGCGTCACGACCAAGGGGGCCGCCTGCAAAATGGCGGATGCTGTCGCCAATGACGCCAGCACGAAGCCCAGAACAAAGCCGACAGTGCCGATCAGTTCGGCCGTGTTGCGCATAAGAAGGGCAGGGGTCAGCAGGGCAGGCGACAGCAGTTGCTGGCCCTTGCGATGGGCAATCACCCCGAAAGCAACCGCGCCACCAACGCCTAGAAAGACCAGAATCTGCCCCACGGGCAGCGTATCGGCCAGCAATTTGATGAACATGTCCTCTAGTGCGAAACCGCCCATGGCCAGCGCCATCAGGACCGCACCGCGCAGATTGTCGGACATGGTATGTTCCTTCACAGGTTAAGGATGCGAGTGCTAACGCGAAACCTTGGCCTTTGAAAGCAAAAAAGCGCGCCCCGAGGGGCGCGCCTTGATCCTGCGATGACGCAAAGGTCAGTCTTTCTTTGCGGCTTTCTTGACGGGTGCCCAAAGCTGCTTGTTGGTCAGGTACAGCAGCGCTGCCAGAACCGACAGGAAGATCACACCGACAAAGCCTGCATGTTTGCGCTCGACCAATTTGGGTTCGGCTGTCCATGTCAGGAAGGCTGCGACATCAAGGGCCATCTGCTCTTCGGTGGCGGGTGTGCCGTCTTCGTAGAACACCATGTCATCGAACAGAACAGGGGCCATCGACACCCAGCCGCCATAGGCTTTATTCTCATAGAACATCGACCCGGCTTGGAAATCTTCCTCGCCTGTGTAGCCCAGCAGGAAGGAGGCGATGTATTCCGGCCCGCCGATCCCTTTCATCAACTGGTTGATGCCCAGACCGTAGGGGCCGCTAAAGCCCGCGCGTGCCTTGGTCATCAGGCTTAGGTCAGGTGCCCCTTCGAACTGCGATTCGGGCCAATGGTCCGGCCCGGTCGCTGGACGCCAGTCGCGCAACTCGTCGTCCCAGACTTCGTACATGTCCGCGAAGGCGCGCATCTGGTCATCGGGCAACTCTGGACCATTGCGGTCGGACAGCGTGCGGAAGGCCACATATTCCAGCCCGTGACACGAGGCGCAGACTTCGTGAAAGACCTGCAAGCCGCGTTGCAGTTGGTTGCGGTCATATGTGCCGGTCAGTCCCTGAAAGGAGAAGTCAAAATTTGTGACTTCGCCCTTCACCTTCGAGGCGTCGGCCATCGTGGCTGGCAGGGCCAGCACGACAGCGGACAGGGCAGCAACGGCAAGGTTCCTCAGTTTCATGTGTATCATCCTTTCGGTGTGCCGTTACTCTGCAGGGATCGGTTCAGCGGATGGCCCCTTGGGGTCATTGTCCGACTTGGATTTCAGGCTTGCCTTGAAATCTTCCTCGATGCTGGCGGGCTCTGGCAGTGGTTTTTCCAGCACACCCAGCAACGGCAGGATCACAAGGAAATACGCAAACCAGTAGGTCGTGCCGATCAGGGAGATGTTGGTGTAGATCCCCTCAGCAGGCATTGCCCCGGCCCATGTCAGCACCACGAAGTTGATGATGAACAGCCAGAACCACCACTTGAACATGGGTCGATAGCGGCCCGAACGCACGGACGATGTGTCCACCCATGGCAGCAGCGCCCAGACAAAGATCGACCCGAACATCGCCAGCACCCCGAAGAAGGTCGCATCGACAATCCCGAAGGTCAGCCAGTTCACGGCAATCACGATCCACACATCCGACGTAAAGGCGCGCAGAATTGCGTAGAAGGGCAGGAAGTACCATTCTGGCACGATTTCCGGCGGTGTCACCAGTGGGTTGGCTTCGATGTAGTTATCGGTGTGGCCAAGGAAGTTTGGCATGAAGCCCACAAGCGCCCAGAAGATCGCAAGGATAATCGCCAGCGCAAACAAGTCCTTGATGACGAAGTAGGGCCAGAATGGCAGTGTATCCTTGGCCGCTTCTTCCTTGGAGGCGCGGCGGACTTCGACACCGGTCGGGTTGTTGTTGCCCGTGGTGTGGAACGCCCAGATATGCACGATGCTCAGGCCCAGAATGACGAAGGGCAGCAGGTAATGCAGCGAGAAAAAGCGGTTCAGTGCCGCGTTATCCACCGCAGGCCCGCCCAGCAGCCATGTTTGCAGCATATCGCCGATACCCGGAATTGCACCGAACAGACCCGTGATAACCGTTGCACCCCAGAAGGACATCTGACCCCATGGCAGCACATAGCCCATGAATGCCGTTGCCATCATCGCCAGATAGATCAGGATACCGATGATCCAAGTAATCTCGCGCGGGGCTTTGTAGCTGCCGTAATACATGCTGCGGAACATGTGCAGATAGACAGCAAAGAAGAACAGCATAGAGCCGTTCTGGTGCAGATAGCGGATCATATGCCCGCCATTCACGTTGCGCATGATATGCTCGACGCTGGCAAAGGCATGGTCAACATGCGGGGTGTAGTGCATGGCCAGCACGATGCCGGTCACGATCTGCAACACAAGGCAGACCATCAGCACAATGCCCCAGATCCACATCCAGTTCAGGTTTTTCGGGGTCGGAATTGTGATCGTATCATAGATCAGCCCGACAATGGGCAATCTGCGATGAATCCACTTCTCCGCGTTCGACTTCGGCTCGTAATGATCGTGTGGAATACCAGACATGACGTGTTTCTCCCTTAGCCGAGCTGAATCGTGACGTCGTCAACGAAACTAGCCACCGGAATATGCATGTTCTCGGGGGCAGGGCCACGCCGGATGCGGCCAGCGGTGTCGTAATGCGACCCGTGGCAGGGGCAGAACCAGCCGCCAAAATCGCCAGCGCCGTTGCCCAAAGGCACGCAACCCAAATGGGTGCACACACCGGTCATGACCAGCCACTCGCCTTCTTCATCCATCGTGCGATTCTGATCCAACGCATCCGTGCCCGGCCGGTTAGGATTGCGCGACTCGCGGTCGATGTTCAGATCGTCCAGTTCGACTGCGCGCCCCTCTTCGATTTCTTCGGCGGTGCGGCGGCGAATAAACACCGGCTTGCCAAGGAAGTTTACTGTGACCTGGCCACCTGGTTCCAGACCACCAATATCAACGAAGATAGATGAAAGCGCTTGAACATCTGCCGAAGGGTTCATCTGATTGACCAGCGGCCAAACGGCGGCACCAGCCGTCACCACGCCGGCACCGGCGGTGGCATAATAGATGAAATCCCTGCGAGTGCTGTCGTTGTCATCAGCGTGGGACACGAGCATTCTCCCTTTTCAATGGGTACGGGGCTGCGAATTGCATATGGCCACAGAATTCCGCAGCCTCTCAAAGGCGTTATTTAGCGGGGAATACCCACCCCGTCTAGCCGCGAAAGCGGGTAAAGGTGTCGCAGGCATGCTGAATCTTGGGGTTCTTTCAAGGCGCAAAGCACCCAATCCGACCCCGTGAGCGCAAACACCGACCTAGCCAACGGGGGGCCGTGTCGCGCGCATGCTGTCGCGCGCGCCAAAGCGTGCGTCCCATTGTGCCAGCGCGGGCCGCGTTGCGCGCCAGTCGCGCGCCGCATGGCGCAGGTCCAGATAGCTGGTCGCACAGCCAAGCGCGATCTGCCCGATGCATAGCGGCCCTGCCAGATAGGCCATCCAGCGCGCCTCGATCACATCCAGCGCGCGGTCAATTTTGTCCCACTGCCCTTCGACAAATGGCGCAAAGCGGATTTCCTCGGGGCGCAGGCGGGCCTCATAGACCATCAGCAGCGCCGCATCGAGAATGCCATCCGCTGTCGCCTCTAGGGTCAGGGCATCCCAGCGCCGCGCGCCTTCGGGATACAGCCCGCCACCAGCGCGCGCATCCAGATATTGGCAAATGACCCGGCTGTCATAGAGGGCAGAGCCGTCGGCGCGTGTCAGGGTCGGCACTTTGCCAAGGGGATTCGCCTCAATCGGGGCACCGCCTGCGTCCAGCGGGGTACCAGAGCCGGTGACAAGTTCCAACTGGTCCACCAGCCCGGCCTCATGTGCCAGCACCATCACCTTGCGCACATAGGGCGAGGTGTGGCTGAAATGCAGCGTCAGCCCACTCATATGCGGCGCATTTTCAGGCGCCCTAGGGCGGTTGCGTCAATCTCGAACCCCGGCCCGTTCACGCCCAGCCGGATCACGCGCCGGAAGCGCGCGGTTCCATTCAGCTGTTCACGGTCGCGCGGACGGTGGCTGCTCAGCCCGTCCTCTACCTCGTCAAGCGCATCTTCGGTGCGCTGGTCAAGGCGTCCGGGCTGGATCTGGCGCATAAGCGCATAGCCAGCAATAGCAACAGCGCCGTATTTCGCCGCCACTACAGCGAGAGGGGCCAAGGGAAGTGCCATGAGCGTCATCCTTCATTATATACCAGCAAGACTAGCAAATGCCGCGCGATTGTCCACTCACGCTTTGCACAGCGGTCATACACTAACCCGATACAGGCAGGTTGGGGGCCAGTGCGGCCTGCGGGTCGGCGGCGATGCGGGGCAGGGGCCAGACAAGGGTAATCCGCGCACCGGTCAGATGTGGCCCCCCCGGCAGATCACTTTGCGTGCCGTCGTTATTGTCGAAGAGAAGCTGCGCGCCGCTGCGTTCCAGCAGGGTCTTGGCAATGAACAGGCCCAGCCCCATGCCGTCATAAGCGGGGCGTCGCCTTGGGCGTTCGGGGTCGCGCCGGTGGCGGATGAACGGCTCGCCGATATTGCCAAGGATTTGCGCCGGAAACCCCGGCCCGTCGTCATGAATGCGGATGGTCAGGCGCTGGTCTGACCATTCGCCCTGCACCCAGACTTCGGATTTGGCAAAATCGACGGCATTCTGGATCAGGTTGCGCAATCCGTGAATGATTTCTGGCTGGCGCAGGATCAGGGGCTGCGGGGTGCCGTTGCCTGCGGGTTTCAGGACGAAATGAACCTGCTTGCCCCGGCCCAGATGCGGCTCTGCGGCTTCGTGCAACACTGCTTCCAGCGGGGCGCGGCGCAGATGCGTGTCATCCTTGCCCGCCCGCCCCATAGAGCGCAGGATATCGCGGCAGCGGTCGGCCTGCTCGACCAGTATCTGCGCGTCTTCTGCGTGTTCCGGCTGGTCGCGCAGGGCCGTGGCCAGTTCCGAGCTGATCAGCTTGATCGTGGCCAGCGGCGTGCCCAGCTCATGCGCCGTTGCTGCCACCACCCCGCCCAGATCGGTCAGTTTCTGTTCGCGCGACAGCGCCATTTGCACAGCCAGCAGTGCATCGGCCATCGAATTTGCTTCGGCCGCGACGCGGTGCGCGTAGAAGGCCTGAAACACGATGCCGATGATGATTGCGGCCCAGAACCCGAAGGCAAAGATGGGCGGCACGATATGGACAGTGCCATCCTGAAACCGCAAGGGTTGATAGGTCAGTGTTATCAGCGTTACCAGGGCCACGGCAATCACTGCCAGCAACAAGGTTGATCGCGGCTTCAATGACATTGCAGACACGGCCACGGGCGCAAGGATCAACAGGCTGAACGGGTTGGTGATGCCACCGGTCAGATACAGCAGGCAAACAAGCTGCGCGATATCGAACAGGAATGTCAGCATGGCCTCTGTATCGGACAGGCGTTTGGTCTGGGGAAACAGCAACAGCGACAGAAAGACCGACAGCGCCGCTGCCCCCATGACCAGCCACACCAGCGACACATTGAACCGCAACCCGAAATGGTAATGCGCCGCGATCAGCGCCACGGCCTGACCGGCCAGCGCCAGCACGCGCACATAGGTCATGGTGCGCAGCCGCACCCAATCGCCGCGATATTCCTGAGAGATTTCGCCAAAGGTGGGGTTGGTCATGCACACTCCGCTACAGGGGTCGCAGCAGGACGTGATGTCACAGTTCTGCTATACGGGATTGTTAGGGCGCGAGGCATGCGGCATCAAGGGCGCAATCCCGCGAAATGAGGTATGCCATGATTCGACTGTATTCTGCTCTTGCCGTAGGTCTGATTGCAGCACTTCTGGGTGGGCTTGGATATATGGTGTTTGTCGGGCAGGGCCAGACGGTCCTTGCCCAATGCCGCGGCACCTCGATTTCGGGGGGGGGCGGGTCTATTGGCGGGCCGTTCGAGTTGGTGGACCACACTGGCCGCACTGTGACAGAGGCTGATTTCGAAGCCAAACCGACGCTTGTCTATTTCGGGTACACGTTTTGCCCCGATGTCTGCCCCCTCGACACTGCGCGCAACGCGCAGGCGGTCGATCTGTTGGCCGAGCAGGGCTATGACGTGACGCCGGTTTTCGTATCTGTCGATCATCAGCGCGACACGCAAGACGCGCTGGCAGAGTATGTGCGCTTCATGCACCCTGAAATGGTCGGTCTGACCGGCACCGAGGCCCAGATTCGCGCCGCCGCGCAGGCCTATCGCGTCTATTTCGCCTTGCAAGAAACCGATGACGATTTTTATCTGATCGATCATTCCACATTCAGCTATTTCCTGCTGCCTGGTCATGGCTTTGTCGATGTCATTCGCCGCGACCAGTCGCCCGAGCAGGTGGCAGATGTCTTGTCCTGTTTCATGGATAATGCCTGAGCGGTTGTACAAATTGACCTTTGCCGCCCCGCGCCCTACTTATCACCCATGAAAGTGAGAGCGCACATGGAAACTGAAACAGCCCTGGACCTCGGCCCCGACCCCTCGCTTTTGCTGGTCGATGATGACGAGGTTTTTCTGAAACGTCTGGCCCGCGCCATGCAATCGCGCGGCTTTACGGTCGAGACAGCAGGCAGCGTTGTTGCGGGCAAGGCGATTGCACGGGCGCGCCCACCTGCCTATGCCGTGATCGACCTGCGGCTGGAAGATGGCAATGGACTGGATGTGGTCGAGACATTGCGCGCCGCAAGGGCGGATGCGCGGATCGTGGTTCTGACGGGGTATGGTGCGATTGCAACAGCGGTCGCCGCCGTCAAGATCGGCGCGACTGATTATCTGTCGAAACCTGCCGATGCCAATGATGTGGTTCGCGCGCTATTGGTGCAGGGCGATGATGCCTTGCCGCTGCCGCCCGAAAACCCGATGTCGGCAGACCGCGTGCGCTGGGAACATATCCAGCGCGTCTATGAGCAATGCGACCGCAACGTCTCGGAGACGGCGCGCAGATTAAGCATGCATCGCCGCACGCTTCAGCGTATTCTGGCCAAACGCTCGCCGCGCTGACGTGCCCCGTGTGACATAATCTGCGTGCAGTGTGCCCGGTTGGACGGATGATGGATTTGCGGGACCACTAAGCGCCTTTGCGCGGCGTCAAGGGCGTCAGCCCGCCGCGCATTGCCGGGCCGCCCCCGGGCACGGCGATTTAGTTGCCACAATAGCATAGATCTGATCTTTCGCGGATTCGGCCAGTATAAAGTGCATTGGCTTCAATCGAGGATCGCCGCACCGCGGCCCGGCTCGTGCGCCGTTTCAATGACCGCAACGCCCTTCTGGCCACCATTTGACCATTTAGAGCGCCGCGCTTGAAACGTGAATCGATGGATTCCCTTTGAGGTTGATTTGTGATTCATGTTCCTTGGGAGGATGTCTTATGTCATCAGCATTGCCGTCAGCGCTTCGTGCGCGGTTTCAAGAGTGTATTGTAGAAGGATTGAGCGGTCGTGCCGCAGCAGCACGGCTGAAGTTGTCCGCCGCCACTGGTGTGCGATGGCAACGCAGGCTGCGGGAAACGGGTTCGATTGAGCCGGAGCCCCAAGGCCGTCCTCCTGGTCATGGGAAGCTGTCTTCTCATCAAGCGTTGCTGGAAGAATTGGTGGCGCAGGATGGTGATATCACTTTGCCAGAACTTGCCGGTGCATTGGAAGCTGCCACTGGCATTACCGCGCACGCGGCCTCCATCGGGCGGTTTCTGCGCAAGCTCGGATACACATATAAAAAAAGTCGCTGGTTGCCACCGAACGGTTGCGCGCTCATGTGAAGGAGCGGCGTAAGAACTGGTTCAGGCATCACCTGCCTGCCATGCAAGCGCATCCTGATCGGCTTGTCTTTATTGATGAAACCTCCGTCAAAACCAACCTGACCCGTCAATACGGACGCAGTCTCTGCGGAAAGCGCCTGGAAATGGATGCCCCGTTCGGGGCGTGGGGAACGCAGACATTTATCGCTGGTTTGACGCACGACAATCTGATCGCGCCGTGGGTCATCAAAGGGGCAATGGATGGTGAAGCCTTTGAGGCCTATGTCCGAAATGTCCTGGCCCCGGAATTACAGCCAGGCACTGTCGTTATTTGCGACAACCTCGCCACCCATTACAACAAGGCTGCTGCGACGGCTTTAAGAGATGTGGGATGCTGGTTCTTGTACCTGCCGCCATACTCCCCTGACCTCAACCCCATCGAGATGGCTTTCTCAAAGCTCAAGGCACATCTGCGTAGGATTGGAGCCAGAACATTCGATCAGATGTTCGACGCGCTCACGGAAATCTGCGACCTCTTCACACCGGACGAATGCTGGAACTTCTTCTGTGGGGCTGGATATGCATCAGGTTAAAGGCTCGACGCTCTAGGTCAAAGATGCTGGACAACTGCCCGATACACTGCTTCCATCGGGGTAGTTTTGTCAGGGACGTCGCGAGGGAGAGAGCATGCGCCTAATGTTGATCTTGTCCGCCGCCCTTCTTGCGGCCTGTGCCGCGCCCCAAGACCGCTGTGTCCGTCAGGCGCAAACCGAACTGACTGCGCTGGACGCAAAGATCGCCGACAGCGCGCAAGCTCTTGCGCGCGGCCATCGCATTATCCCCGCGACCGAACGGCGCACAACACTGCATCTATGCGCTTGGCCGAGAGAACCGGTCTTGTTCTGCACCCGCCATACACCGGAAGCGCCTGAGACGCGCGTGGCCGTGGACAGGGCCAGTGAGCAGGCGCAACTTGACCGGCTGCGCGCAGAGCGCGCCGAGGTTGCCGCCGCAACCGCCACTCGCATCGCACAGTGCCGCGCTGCCTGAAATCGCTTTAACCTTTTGTTTTCTCGCAATCTCGCACCGAAAAAAGTCCATCAACTTTTTCTGAAATTGCTTTAATGCGCCGGTACAGAAACTGGGTCCAGCAGGGTGCGCCCGCCATCAATGGTCATGATCTGTCCGGTCATGAAGGCCGCAGCATCCGAGGCCAGAAATTGCACTGCTTCCGCCGCCTCTGACGCGGCACCGATCCGGCCCATCGGGGTTTGCCGCAGGATCAGTTCGCGGTAATTGTCATGCGTGTGCATCTGATCTTTCAGATTGGCACTCATGACGCTGCCAAGTGCGACACCGTTGATGCGGATGCGGTGCTGCGCAAAGGCCACAGCCATTGACCGTGTCATCTGGTCGAGCGCTGCCGATGCGATGGAATAGGCCATCAACTCGGGCTGCGTGCGCCGTGCCGCGATAGAGGACAGGTTAATGATAGAGCCGATGGCGTGCTTGCGCTCGTCCGCGCCTTCGGCCTGCGTGATCATGCGCTTGGCCACAAGCTGGCTAAGTTTCAGGCTGGCAATCAGGTTTTGCTGCAACGCTTCCTGCACGGTGTCGCTTTGGTCATCCAGCGGGTCAGACGCAATACATTGGCGCGTTGCGTTCACCAGAATGTCGATATGCTCATACGCATCAATCGTCGCCGAGAGCAGATTGGCCAAAGTCAGCCGTTCGCGCAGATCGCCCGCAAAGAAGGTGGCGTGGTCTTCGGCACCTGACATGGTGGCGACTTCGGCTTTCAGCCGCGATTCATCGCGGTCAGCCAGAACCACATTGGCACCCTGATCCACAAAATGCCGTGCGATGGCCAGACCGACGCCATTCGCAGCCCCTGTCACAATCGCGGTCTTGCCTGCTATGGAAAAGCTCATGATGCCGTCCTTATCGCCGCGTCCGCGCCACGGGGGCTGATGCGGGTTTCTTGCGCGGGTTCTGCGCCAGCCAGACACGGAATGTGCCTGTCTCGGCAATGATCTCATGTTTGGTGAACAGGCTGGCCAAGGCCACCTCGTAGGGCAAATGCCGGTTTGCCACCATCCACAGCTTGCCCCGGTTGCCCAAGCTGCGCGCGGCGGACGCGATAAAGGCCAGCCCCAATTCGGGTTGCGGTTTGCGGCCCGTGTGAAAGGGCGGGTTCATCACCACACCATCGACCGGGCCGGGCAGGGCAAAATTGCAGGCATCGTGCCAGTGGAACTGCGCGCGCGGGTCGGTGATATTGCTGCGCGCCAGTTCCAGCGCGCTGGCCTCTGCCTCGACCAGATGCAGCGCCTCGACCCCATTGCGTGCCAGACAGGCGGCGGACAGATAGCCCCAGCCCGCGCCCAGATCGGCCATGCGCGCTGGCAGTTTGTCGGGCAGGTGTTGCGCCAGCAGCGCTGATCCGGGGTCGATCCCGTCGGCAGAGAACACACCCGGCAAGGTCTGGAAATCGCCCAAGTCCGGGTCCGAGACGGTTTGTGGCTGTGCCTGCCAATCGCTGAAATCCGTGCCCGATGGGGCGAACCAGAACAGCTTGCCATGCGCCTTGGAGACTGTTCCCGACACCTCAACCCGCGCACGCACGGCCTTGAGGACCGACTCGATCCCATCGGTTTTCTGACCATCCACCAGCACAAGGTCAGCCCCCAGTTGCACCGCTTGTGCAATCAGCGCCAGCCCTTCGGCCTTGGCGCGCGGCAGACAAACCAGCGCTATAGGGGCCGCGACGGGTGCCTGCGCAAGCTCAAAGCCCGCCTGCACAAGCGCGTCATGGTCGGGGCGGAACCCTTGCGCCAGCTTCAGGCGCGCGGCGGGCAGCGGGTCGAACCGCTCGCCCGCGCGGGGGCGCAGCACAGAGATGTCGCCCTCGGGCAAGCTCAGACCTTCGTCAAAGGCCAGTGTCAGCCGTGCCTCGCGCGGGGCAGGGTCAGTCATGATTGGGGATATGTTTGCCATGGCGGCGCACCGCGCCCTATTCTTCTTTTTCCAGCGTGCATTGCAGCGGGTGTTGGTGTCGCCGCGCAAAATCCATCACTTGCGCAACCTTGGTTTCCGCGACCTCATAAGAGAAGACGCCAACAACTGCCACCCCTTTCTTGTGAACGGTCAGCATGATGTCAAAAGCCATGGCGTGCGACATGCCGAAGAAACGCTCCAGCACATGCACGACAAATTCCATCGGCGTGTAGTCGTCATTCAGCAACATGACCTTATACATGGGCGGGCGTTTGGTGCGCGTGCGCGTCTTTGTGACCACAGCGCCATCATCTTGTGGCCCGTCCGAGTCGTCGTCGGTCATCTGTGGGTCGCGGTTCATATGAATCATCAACTCTTTCAAAGGCTGGATTGCGGCTGCACAAAGCAATATAGCGTATCACATCGTTCTGAAACCCCCCCCGTTGCAAGGCCAAAGCCGATGACCCGCATCACAACTATCGGATTCGATGCTGATGACACGCTTTGGCATAATGAGCGCTTCTTTCGCATCACACAGGAACATTTCGCGGCTCTGTTGGCCGATTATACTGACAAAGACACGCTTATGGCGCGCCTGCTTGCGGCAGAAAGACGCAATCTTGGGCAATATGGCTTCGGGATTAAGGGCTTTGTGTTGTCGATGATCGAAACCGCGATTGACGTAACACAACAGCGTGTCCCTGCCAGCGTGATTGCCGAATTGCTGGCCGCAGGTCAGGACATGCTGCGCCACCCCATCGAATTGCTGCCCCATGCACAGGATGCCATTGCCGCGCTGGCCCCCTCGCACAAGCTGGTTCTTATCACCAAGGGCGATCTGCTGGATCAGGAACGCAAACTGGCGCAATCGGGTCTGGGCGAGATGTTTGACGCGGTCGAGATTGTCTCGAACAAGACCCCGCCGGTCTATGCCGAGATTTTTGCCCGCCACGGCGATGGGCCGGAAGCGGCGCTGATGGTGGGCAATTCGATGCGATTCGATGTGATTCCTCCCATAATGGCGGGGGGTTGGGGGGTTCATGTGCCGCATGGGATCGAGTGGGAGATCGAATGGGCCGAGACACCAGGCGATCATCCGCGCTTTCGCACCATCGCGCATCTGGGCGAATTGGACGAATTGGTCGGTTGGATTGATGGCAGCTAAGGCGCGTGCCGAATATGGTATAGCGCTTGAGGCAGGCCACAATATTTGCCCAAATCTTGATGAAGAAACGCCTAAAATGCATTGAAAATTCATGCTTTTCCTGAGGGCGCGGTCGTGCTAACCTCTGACTGAGCAGTAAGCCCGAATAAAAAATAAATTGGGCAGAATCAGAGGCACAGTATGCAGGCGCACTCCATGCGATTCTATCGCCATGTGTTGGCGACCGTTTTGCTTATGGCCGTATCCATTGGTGCGGGAATATCTCATGCGGCACCCTATGCTGCGATGGTGATGGATGCGCGCAACGGCGAAGTCATATTTGCACGCAACCACGACACCAAACTGCACCCTGCATCCCTGACTAAAATGATGACGCTGTATGTCGCCTTTGAGGCGATCAAACATGGCGAAGTAACACTGGATACGCAGTTTACCACCAGCCGACGTGCCACGCAGCAGACCTGCGTTTGCCTTGGGCTGCGTGAAGGTCAGCGCCTTTCCCTGCGTTATCTGATCCGGGCTGCGGCGTTGCGCTCTGCCAATGATGCCGCTGTGGTAATCGCCGAAGGGATTTCCGGCTCGGTCGAAGCCTTTGCCGAGCGTATGACCCGCACAGCCCAAGCAATGGGCATGAACAACACCAGCTTTCGCAACCCGCATGGGCTGACGCAGGCAGGCCACCTGTCGACCGCACGCGACATGACCATTCTGGGTCGTCAGCTGTATTTCGACTATCCGCAATATTTTAACATCTTCTCACGCCGCAGCGACCATGCGGGTGTGGCGACAGTTCCCAACACCAACCGCCGCTTTCTGGATGCCTATTCCGGGGCCGACGGGATCAAGACAGGCTACACGCGCGCCGCAGGTTTCAATCTGACAGCGTCGGCAAAACGGGGCGGCAAGCATATCATTTCGACAATGTTCGGGGGCAGCTCCACCGCGGCGCGCAATGCGCATGTTGCGGAGCTTATGGATATTGGGTTTAGCCGTGCGGCCGCACGTGTGGCGACTCGCGCGCCAGCCACTCCGGCCTATCGCGGGCGCGGGACTGTGGCGGTGGCACAAGCGCCCACGCGCAATGGTGATGACGACCCGAGTGCTGCGGCCAAGACAATCCGTTTGCAAACCGCCGTCCGCACCAGCCTGCGGCCAGAGCCGCGCCCGACCAGCGGCCCGGATGATGCAATCCTTATGGCCGTGCGCGAAAGTGTGGACAGTGCCGTGTCCGAACTGGCTGTCAGTTCCGCTGTGGCAGATGCGGAAACAAGGGCGTCTGATACCTCGGCAACGGATGCAGCAGATACAGATATGGCAGGGCTGGCCCCGGATGCGCTTGGTGTGACGCCACCACCCCGTCCGGCGGATGTTTTGCAGTCAGACACCGCAACAGAGGTGGCGCTGGATGCCGCCATTGCAGCCGGGTTCACGATCGCCGACCCCGACGATATCGCGCAACTCAGCGACCTGGACGGCGCGTCGCTTGACGACGCGGTGGTTGCGTCAGAGGAGACTGGAAATTCCGCGCCAGAAGATGTGGTCCTGATGTCCGAAGCTGTGGACATGAACCAAGATGACAGCGCCACCGCCCCCGCACAGATCGCAGAGGCGGCGCAGGACACCCCCGACACGCAGATTGCGGCCCGTGATGATGCGGAATTGGGCGATGACGGTGAGGTGACTTGGATCGGTGCATCGGAATCGATGCTGGCCGAGGCCGCTTCCGAGGATGACCTGATCCAGGACGAAGATGGCGCGTTCCAGATGGCGGCGCTGGACAGCGGCGCAGCCGCCGCCCCGCAAGCCAATTCCGGCATGATTCTGACCAGCACCCCCAGCCAGCCACGCGGCGCAGAGGTCACACCGCAAGCCCTTGCCAGTGCAATCGAGGCAAATCTGAGTGCCACGGCGTCGGACACCGGCCCCGAAGTGGTCACGCGACTGTCGACATCGGATGGCGGGCGACTGTGGGGGGTGTCTTTGGGCCAGTTCAATTCGCGCAACGCCGCAGAGCGCAGCCTGATAACTGTCAAGATGGCCGAGGCGGCAGCACTTGGCAATGGCGTCAGCCGTATCCGGCAGGCCAGTGGCCGGTTCGAGGCAACCGTCGCCGGCCTGACCCAGACCGAGGCAGAACGCGCCTGCCTGCGCCTGTCCGCGCGCAGCATGGATTGCTCCATCGCCCAGCCGTGATGGTCCCCATAGCCAGCGGGCGGGTCTTCGCGGTATAGTGTCGCCATGCCTGCCTTTTGCCGCGATTGTCTGACCTGTTTTCCTGAGGGGCGGCGTTGTCCGTCCTGCCATTCGCTGCGTGTCGTGGCGGATGCGGAGTTGTATGATCTGTCCATCGCGCATATGGATTGCGACGCCTTCTACGCCAGTGTGGAAAAGCGCGATAACCCAGAATTGCGCGACAAGCCTGTGATCGTGGGCGGCGGGCAGCGCGGTGTCGTGACCACGGCCTGCTATATCGCGCGCATCCACGGTGTGCGCTCGGCCATGCCGATGTTCAAGGCGCTCAAACTGTGCCCCGAAGCGGTCATCGTCAAGCCGCGTTTCGACGCCTATGCAACCGCCTCGCGCGAAATCCGCGCGATGATGGAAGAACTGACCCCCGCGATTGAGCCGCTTTCGCTGGATGAGGCCTTTATGGACCTGACAGGCACCGCGCGGCTGCATGGCGCGCCCCCTGCGGTGATGCTGGCGCGCTTGCTGCAACGCATGGAGGCAGAGTTGCGCCTGTCCGGGTCCGTGGGCCTGTCGCATAACAAATTTCTGGCCAAGATCGCGTCCGATCTGGACAAGCCGCGCGGGTTTTCGGTGATCTCCCAGGCTGCCACCGAAGGGTTTTTACGCGGCAAACCCGTCAGCATTATCTGGGGGGTTGGTGCTGCGATGCGCGGGCAATTGGAACGTGCGGGCATTACAACGATTGATGACCTGAAGCGCTGGGACCAGTCCGATCTTGTCGCGCGATTCGGGTCTATGGGCGCGCGGCTGTGGCATCTGGCGCGCGGGCAGGACACACGGCGCGTGGCGCGTGACCAGCAGGTGAAATCCATCTCGAAAGAAACGACATTTAACACCGATCTGTGTGATGAAGCGACGCTGGACGGGCATCTGTGGCGGCTGGCCGATCAGGTTTCGGTGCGGGCCAAGGCCAAGGGGCTGGCGGGCCGCGTGGTCACGCTGAAACTCAAACGCGCCGATCACCGCATTCTGACGCGCAGGCTCAGCCTGTCTGACCCGACCACGCTGGCCGATGTGATCTACCGCGCCGCGCGTCCGCTTTTGGCACAGGCCATGACATCGGCCCCATTCCGGCTGATCGGTGTCGGGATTTCCGAGTTGAGCGCGGATCAAGGTGTGGGCTTTCGCGCCGACTTGCTGGACCCGCACGCCGCCCGCCGCGCCGAGGCCGAGCGCGCAATGGACCGCTTGCGCGCTCGCTTTGGCCCGGACAGCGTGGTGAAGGGGCGCAGTCTGCGATAGGCCGCACCCATAAAAAAGGCCCCGCAACCTGCGGGGCCTTTTCATGTCTTGGAAGTGCAGGATCAGCGGTTGCTGAACTCTGGATAGGCTTCCATACCCATCTCGGTCTTGTCCAGACCTGTGACCTGATCTTCGTCACTGACACGAATGCCCATCACGGCCTTCAGGATCAGCCACACCACCAGCGAGGCAAAGAACATGAAGATACCGATTGCGGCCATGCCAATGAACTGCGTCACAAAACTGGCGTCGCTGTTGGTCAGCGGCACAGCCATTGTGCCCCACAGACCAGCGAACAGGTGAACCGGGATCGCACCGACCACATCGTCGATCTTGAACTTGTCCAGCAGTGGGATAGTCAGGACAACAATCACGCCACCGACAGCACCGATCAGAGTTGCAGAACCAAGACCGGGGGTCAGCGGTTCAGCCGTGATCGACACCAGACCAGCCAGCGCACCGTTCAGCACCATGGTCAGGTCAGGCTTCTTGTACAGAAGTGTCGACAGGATCAGCGCCGTTACAGCACCACCAGCAGCAGCGGTGTTTGTGTTCGAGAAGATCCGGCTGACATCTGCGACATCAGAGATGGTGCCCATAGCCAGCTGCGAGCCGCCATTGAAGCCGAACCAACCCAGCCACAGAATGAACATGCCCAATGTTGCCAGCGGCAGGTTCGAGCCCGGCATAACAGTAACCTTGCCGTCACTGCTATATTTGCCATAACGCGCACCCAGAACGATTACACCTGCCAGCGCAGCCCAGCCGCCTGCGGCATGAACGATGGACGAGCCAGCGAAGTCAGAGAAGCCCATCTCGTCAAGGAAGCCTTCGCCCCAGCTCCAGCTTGCCTGAATAGGGTAAATGACGCCGGTCAGGATGACCACGAATGCAAGGAAGGGCCACAGCTTGATACGCTCGGCCACAGCACCCGAAACGATCGAGGCGACAGCAGCACAGAACATCAACTGGAAGATGAAGTCCGACCCGATCGAGGCGTATTCGATGTCATCGACATCTTCGAGCGCGACACCAACGGGTTCCAGCACGGTGGGGGAAATCCCGCCCAGCCAGCCTTCAATCACCCAATCGCCCAGCGGGTACATCAGGTTGAAGCCAATGAGAAAATAGGCAATCGTCGCAAGCGAGAACAGCGCCACGTTCTTGGTGGCCTGCATGGTTGCGTTCTTTGAACGCACAAGGCCCGTTTCCAGCATACAGAAACCGGCGGCCATGAAGAACACCAGAAAACCGCCAACCAGAAACAGCAGCGAGTTCATGATGAACACCATTTCGGTGTTCAGGGCAGTGACCGCCTCCATCGCATCCGCGACGGCCTCTGCCTCCTGTGCCAGCGCAAGACCGGGCAGCAATGCTGCTATGGCCGCGAGTGGGAGTATCTTTTTCAGTTGCATCTGCATATGTCCTTTTTGAAAGTGTCCCGCCGTGGCCTCAGAGCGCGTCATCGCCAGTTTCCCCGGTGCGCACCCGCGTCGCGGCCGCCAGATCCAGCACGAAAATCTTGCCGTCCCCGATTTTGTCGGTGCGCGCTGTCTTTTGCAGCGTTTCAACCACCTGATCCGCCATTGCATCGGACACACCGATTTCGAGCTTCAGCTTGGGCACGAAATTCACCGCGTATTCTGCACCGCGATAGATTTCGGTATGGCCGGACTGCGCACCAAACCCCTTGATTTCAGTAACCATCATTCCGCGCACGCCAATCGAGGTCAGCGCTTCGCGCACCTCTTCCAGCTTGAACGGTTTTATTGCCGCTATGATGTATTTCACAGGTCATCCCCTTTCTTCGAGAGCGAGAGTCCACCGGACCGCACGCGCCAATCAGGGGTCTGGAGTGACCGAGTCTCAATAATTTGCCGCACCGCAGCGCGCATCTCAGGCCCAAATGGGAAAAAAATGTGCACAAAAATGCATCAACGATTAAATAATAGGCATTTTGGCAAGGGCTGGTGCGATCTCGTGTCTACAATTTACCGCGATTGAGGTAGCAATTTGAACGCGACAATGGCAAATACGGACCAATACAATCAGGGTTTGCGTCCTTGCGCAGATTTACGAAAAAAGGTGTTTGGGTATGGGCAGTTCTGGTGGAAGCGGTCGCAAACTGGCAGCGGATCGACGCAATACGCGGCCTGCGAAAGCCCCTAAGTCTCAGGCGCGCACCACATCCGCGCGCAAGGCGGCCCCTGCCAAACGCAAATCCGGGAATATTCTGGTCCGGTTCGTCGCAGGCACGGTTGCGCTGTTCTGGCGCATAATCTGGGGCGTCACGTGGCGTCTGGGTGCCACGATTGCGATGCTTTTGTTCGTGGCGACCGGGTATTTCTACATGACCATGCCGCCTTTGGGCGATCTGATGGATGCCCGTTCACGCGGATCGGTCACGATGACCGACGCTTCTGGCAATGTCTTTGCGTGGCGCGGCGAGACATTTGGCGGCATCATCACCGCCGACACCGTATCGCCGCATCTGCGCAATGCGATCATTGCGACCGAGGACAGGCGGTTCTACAGCCATCTAGGCGTATCACCACGCGGGATTGCCGGGGCGATCCGCTCCAACATGCAATCAGGGCGCAGCGCCTTTTCAGGGGCGGGCGGGTCAACCATTACGCAGCAGGTTGCCAAACTGCTTTGCATTGGCGTTCCGTTTGATCCCGATGAATGGAGTTCCGAGGCCGAGTATGAATCCGATTGCCGCCGGGGCACCATCTGGCGCAAGATCAAAGAGTTGCCCTATGCCTTCGCGCTGGAGGCAAAGTTTTCCAAAGACGAAATCCTGACCATCTACATGAACCGCGCATTTCTTGGCTCAGGCTCGCGCGGGTTTGAAGCAGCGGCGCAGCGCTATTTCGGGCGCTCTGCCAATGAAGTTGGCCCTGCCGAAGGGGCCATGCTGGCGGGCCTTCTGGTTGCGCCGTCCACATTCGCACCGACACGCAATCTTGCCCGCGCACAAGCGCGTGCCAATGTCGTGGTGGGCCTGATGCAGGAACAAGGGTATCTGACGCCCTATGAGGTTGCAGAGGCGCGCTCATACCCTGCGACCCTGTCAAGCAGCGCAGAAACGCAGCGCGGGATCAGCTTTGCCGATTGGCTGATGCAATCCGGCCCCTCCTTTCTGACGCGCAACACGACCGAAGACGTGATGATGCGCACCACCTTTGACGCGCGCATCCAGACCGCCGCAGAAGATGCCGTGGCCCATATCTTTGACAACCGTGTCCGCGAAGGGTCCGAGGCAGAGGTGGCCGTGGTGGTCATGTCTGCTGATGGCGCTGTGCGTGGCATGGTGGGCGGGCGTTCCGCCAGTGTCGGCGGCTTTAACCGTGCGACACAGGCCATGCGCCAGACAGGCTCTGCGTTCAAACCCTTCCTATATGCGGCAGCGCTGGAAAACGGGTTCGAGCCGTTTGATATTGTCGAGGATGCCCCGCTGACGATCACCACACCCGGTTCTGGCCCTTGGTCGCCGCGCAACTACGACAACCAGTTCCACGGCTTTGTCACATTGACCGAAGCCCTGGCGCGGTCGCTGAACACGCCGGCCGTGCGCGTATCCGAGGCGATGGGGCGCGCAAGGGTGCGCGAAGTGGCAAATCAATTCGGCCTGCACAGCGATCTGGCCGAAGGTCCGGCGCTGGCGCTGGGGGCTTCCGAATCCAGCTTGCTGGAGATGACTGCCGCCTATGCGGGCATTCTGAACGGCGGCAATGCCGTGCGCCCCTACGGGATCGAGGAATTGCGCCTGCTGCAAGAAGCAACGCCACTGTTCGAGGCACGCGGCGGCATCGGGGATCGCGTTATATCCGAGCGTTCGGCACAAGTGCTGACATGGATGATGACGCGGGTCGTGGCCGAGGGCACCGGCCAGCGCGCACGCCTTGACGGGCGGCAGGTCGCGGCCAAGACTGGCACAACGCAGGCCGCACGCGACGCGTGGTTCATTGGCTTTACCGCAGATTATGTCACCGGCGTCTGGATGGGCTATGACGACAACTCGCCCTTGCAGGGCGTGACAGGTGGCGGCTTGCCTGCCGAAATCTGGCGCGAAACGATGGTCCGCGTGCATGAAGGTGTGCCGCCCCGCCCCTTGCCGATGCTGGAGCCGGAGCGCCCGGTGCTTGAAGCACCTCAATCAGCGCCCGCGCAAGGACAACAGCCCTTTACCGAACGCGGCAACACAAATTCTCTGGAAGAAACGATCAGAGGGGTGTTGGGGTCAATATTCGGCGGAAACTGACCCCGCATCGCTGTGTGGGCAGTACAGGCGGGCCTTGACCAAGGTCCGCCGCTTAACCGTTAATCAGGTTTGACAGGCGCAGGCGCATCTCATCGACAGCACCGACATAGCTGGTCAGCGCAGGCTCTGAGGCGGGCAGCGCAGTCACGATTTCCGGTGCCAGCAGATACGGCACAGTCAGCACCAGCGCCAGCACAACAGGTACCGCGAGTCCGGTCCAGAAGCTGCGCCTGCGTTCGCTGACCGTGGTCGGCAAATCGAATTCCGCATGTTTGCCGCCCATACGGCTGTTGCCGATGGGTTCGAGCGAGGCGCTGATATCCTCGATATCGGGAAAGGCCGCAGGCGTTGCCTTCGGGGCCAGATCCGGCGCGTCCGCAGGGGGGGGTGTTTTCGCACTCCGGTCTGCTGCACTTGGCCACGGGGCTGCGGTGCTCAACCCCAGATCTTGCTGCGTCTCTAGCGTGCCGGCCTCGCGTGCGCGTTGGCGGGCCTCGAACTCTGCTTCCTCGCGCAGGATTTCCAACACCTTCTCATCCACCTTGCGCGGGGCCGCCATGACGGCGACGTCGGGTTCTGCGATGGCGTCATTGGGCGCGGGGGGTGCCTCTTGCGGCAGCGGGGCCTGCATCTGAAGGGGGGGCTGGCGCACAGCTTTGGGTGTTTTTTCCTGAAACCACACATGCCCGCAGGAAGAGCATTGCACTTCACGCCCGGCGTCGGGCAATAATGCCGCGTCGATCTCGTATTGTGCGTTACATTCGGTACAAATTAACCGCATTAAGTTCCCTCAGGCAAAACCGCATCACGAGGCATTGGCGTTACATGTCTTATGTTGTAGCAAGCCCTAAAGCGATCTCCAAGTTTATTAACAGGTATTACGGTGGGAAGATGCAAGATGGTCAGTTTGGCACATAACTGCGCATCCGCTGAATTGCGCAGTCGTATGGGACTGGCGCGCACATGATCGCTTTTGAGGATGTCTCGCATGATTATGGCGGCGGGCCGCTGTTCCGCGATGTCTCGTTGCGGCTGGAGCAGGGCAGTTTTCACTTTCTCACAGGGCCATCCGGTGCCGGTAAAAGCACGATTCTGAAGCTGTGCTATGGCGAATTGCAGCCCAGTTCGGGGACAGTGAGTGTGCTTGATCATGATCTGGGCAAAATGACCCGCGATCAGTTGGCCGAGACACGCCAGCGCATCGGGGTCGTGCATCAGGATTGCCAGTTTCTGGACCATCTGAGTGTCGCGCAGAATGTTGGCCTGCCGTTGACCACAACGGGCCGCGAGTTGGCAGAAAGCGATTTGACAGACCTCTTGGGCTGGGTCGGCTTGGGCGACCATGCCTCGGCCCTGCCGCCAACCCTGTCGGGGGGCGAGCGCCAGCGCGCCTCGCTTGCGCGCGCGGTCATCGCTGGACCGAGGCTGTTGCTGGCGGACGAGCCGACGGGAAATCTGGATTGGGACATGTCGCAGCGCTTGTTGATGTTGATGGTCGAGTTGAACCGCATGGGAACGGCGGTGCTGATCGCCACGCATGACCTGAACCTGATCCGCTTTGCGAAAGCACATGTGAATGCGCGCGTGCTGCGTTTCGCAGGGCGCAAACTGCAAATCGCTGGGGCCGAATTGTGAGTGCGCGCGCGATATCCGATCTGGTGGTGCCGCGCTCTGGCCAGAGCATCTGGCTTATCACGCTGAGTGCGGCGGCGATGGGATTTTTGGCCGTGTTCGCGCTGGCGCTGTCGGTCACATCGGCGAATCTGGCGCGCGGCTGGTCTGCCTCGCTGGCGCAAACGGCGACGGTGCGGATCTCTGCTGCGGCGGCGGAGCTGGACGCGCAGACCGCCATTGTGCTGGATGTGTTGCGCACGACCCCCGGCATCGCCGAGGCCCGCGTTATGGTGGTCGAGGAACAGGCCGCCCTGCTGGAAGCGTGGCTTGGCCCTGACCTGCCGCTGGATGCGCTGCCCTTACCCCGCCTGATCGAGCTGCGCGAGACTGAGGAAGGGCCGGACCGCCAAGGCCTGCGCCTGCGCCTGAGCGCCGAGGCACCGGGCGCAGTGTATGATGACCACACCCGCTGGCGCAGACCACTTGCGCAGGCGGCGGCGCGTATGCGCACCTTTGCTGTGTTTTCGCTGGTGTTGATCGGGGCGGTCATGACCGCAATCATCGCGCTGGCAGCCAGTGCCAGCCTTGCGTCGAACGGGCAGGTCATCAAGGTGTTGCGGCTGGTGGGCGCAAAAGACCGCTTTATCGCGCGCGCCTTTGTGCGCCGCATCTCGCGCCGTGCGCTTCTGGGGGCCAGCGCGGGAACGGCTGCCGCTTGTGCTGCCCTGCTGACCATGCCTGAACTGGATGGCACAGCACATGTGCTGGCGGGTATAGGGTTTCAGGGAATGGGCTGGGCCTTGCCACTTGTCATTCCTGTGCTTGCAATGGCACTTGCATGGATTGCCAGCATGGCCACGGCGTTTTACGTTCTGAAAGGGGTTACCTGATGCGGTATGCAGTGCAATGGGTGCGATCTGTCATCTTTATCGGGCAGATGTATGGCGCGATGCTGGTGCTGGCAGTCGTCTTTTTGCCTTATGCAATTATGCGGCGCGAAGGGGCGCTGAAGGCCATGCATGTCTATTGCCGTTATGTGCGCTGGTCCGCGGGTGCAATTGCGGGTCTGCACTCGGAAGTTCGGGGTGAAGTGCCCCAAGGGCCAGTACTGATCGCGGCCAAACATCAGTCATTTCTGGATATTCTCATGATCTTTGGCGCGCTGCCGCGCCCGCGCTTCATCATGAAAAAGCAGCTTGTCTATGCCCCCATTCTGGGCTGGTATGCGTTGCGCGTCGGCTGTGTGCCGGTTGATCGCGGCAAGCGCGGGCAGGCCATCAAACAGATGACCGCGCGGGTCAAGGCAGGCATCGAGGATGCGGGCCAGTTGATTATCTATCCGCAAGGCACGCGCGTGGCCCCCGGCGTCAAGAAGCCCTACAAGGTGGGCACAGCCGTGCTTTATGAGGAACTCGCGCAGGATTGCGTGCCGGTTGCCACCAATGTCGGCATGTTCTGGCCGCGCCACAGCCTGTACCGCGAACCTGGGCTGGCAGTGGTCGAATTTCTGCCCCCTATTCCGGCAGGCAAAGCCCCACGCGCCTTTATCGCCGAGTTGGAGCAGGTGGTCGAGGCGGCCTCGGACAGGCTGGAAGACGAAGCACGGCAGCAGTTGAACGCGCGCGCAATCACCTGAGCCTCTTTCCAGATGCCGGGCGCTGTGGCATCAACGTGATATCGTGACACAAGAGGCCATCATGTCATCTGCAATGATCCATATTCTGAACGGCCCCAACCTGAACCTGCTTGGCCAGCGCCAGCCAGAGATTTATGGCCATGAGACGCTGGACGATGTCGCCCGCGCCTGCGCGCAGCTTGGGCAGGAACTTGGCTTGCAGACCGAATGCCTGCAAACGAACCATGAGGGCGCGCTGGTCGAGATGATCCAACAGGCGCGACATGCCGCGCAGGGCATCATCATCAACCCCGCCGCCTATACCCACACCTCGGTTGCCATTCTCGACGCATTATCCGCCTTCGAGGGGCCAGTGATCGAGGTGCATATCTCGAATATCCACAAACGCGAGAGCTTTCGCCACCATTCCTATGTCAGCGCGCGCGCGGATGCCGTGATCGCAGGGTGCGGCACGCAAGGCTACCTTCTGGCGTTGCGCCATATTGCGCATGTTCTTGGATAAATCGCCCCGCTCTGTAATACCAATCAGCATTGATCAGAACTCTTGAGCCCAGTCGCGGGTTCCAATGGAGGTGATTGTGTCGGGCATGCTGACCAATTTGTTCCAAGCCTTGCAGCAATGATCTACGATGTCTTCATAGGTTTCGAAGATGAGGTTTGATAGCCAGTTGTCTCGCATGAATTGCCAGATGTTTTCGACTGGATTGAGTTCTGGGCATTTTGCGGGGATCGGGATGATGGTGATGTTGTCCGGAATGACCAGCTTGTCAGTCATGTGCCATGCGGCTTGATCCACGAGCACAGCCCCATGTGCTTTGGGTGCGACAGTTTGGGAGATTTCAGCAAGATGCAGGGCCATCGCTTCGGTATTGCACGCTGGCAGCACAAGACCTGCAGCTTTCCCGAGGGCTGGGCAAATCGCTCCAAAGATGTAGCTTGAACTCGTGCGCTGATCATGTGGGGCGGAAGGTCGCGTACCGCGCTTCGCCCATCGGCGCGTGATCTTGTTTTTCTGGCCGACACGCGCTTCATCTTGGAACCAGACTTCGATCACAGTGCCTTGCAGGAGCCGTGCGCGGAGCTTTGCTACTGCGGCTGCAAACCCTTTTTTTTAAAGTCCTCCAGTGCGGCTGTATCTTGCGCGTGATGGCGCGGGCGTGCTGTGAGTTTGACATAACCAAGCGCCCTGAGTTCCCGGCTTATCGACGTCTCGTGAAGTGAAATCCCAAATGTGTCTGCAATCCATTTCCTCAGATCACTCAGGCGCCAGCGGACGACCCCATGGACCGATAAGGTCGGACCGCTCTCAACAATTGCAGCAAGCGCCCTGCGCTGCTCATCGTTAAGCTTAGACTGCTGACCAGGAGCTTTGCCGTTGATCAAGCCGTCAGGCCCGCGGGCATTAAACCGCTCCACCCAGTCACGGACAATTTGTAGGCCAACACCACCAATCCGAGCAGCATCGCTGCGCCGACCGCCATCATAGATCTCCGCCAGCGCCAAAAGCCTGCGGGCTTGGTTGGCATCCTTTGTCTTTCGCGCAAGTTCTCTCAACTTCATGCCGTCGTAGTCTGTCCGTAACGCGAGCGCTGCGCCCATAGAGAGGCCCTCCCCAGAAAATCTGACGCCATTGAGTCAGATCTTCATAGATTTGGGAATCCCAAAACCCTCAGAAGAGTCAGATTTCGCGAGACTTGGTATAAGACCTATGGAGGGGGACCATTCCGGGGAAGTTGTGTCTAGACTGAGTTCAGGAGCAACGCAGCACAAACGAGCGGCATATGCGTGAAACAATGATTACCATGGACGCTGTCACCACAGAGAGGGGCGAGATGATACTGGTGATCGACGACCACCCGCTGTTTTGCGAAGCCCTGCAAATAACATTGTCCGAAGCATTGGGGCTGGCACAGATTGAGACGCGCAGCTCGCTTGGTGCCGCATTGGACGCGTTTCGCGCGGGGCTGGAAGTTGACGCCATCATTCTGGATCTGAACCTGCCTGATGTCGCAGGCCTTGATGGTTTGGCGCGTTTGCGCAACGCTGCCCCCGGTGTGCCGGTGATCGTAGTGTCCTCCATGTCCGAAGCGCGGATCATCACGGCCGTGCTGCATGCCGGTGCGGCGGGGTTTGTGCCCAAACACAGCCCGCGCGAAGACTTTGTCGCCGCCATTCGGGTTGTGTCGCAGGGCGGCAGCTATCTGCCGCAAGACTATGCGCCCCCCACCAAAGATACGCAGCAAGATGCCGAACGCAACGCAATCGACCGCCTGTCAGACCTGACCCCGCAACAAGGGCGTATTCTGGCACTGGTCTGCGAAGGGTATCTGAACAAGCAGATCGCCTATGAGTTGTCGATCAGCGAAACCACAGTCAAGGCGCATGTCACGGCGATTTTGCGCAAACTGGGTGCGCAAAGCCGCACGCAAGCCGTGCGCATCGCCAATTCCGCCAGCTATGCCGAAATCCTGCGCGAAAAACCCAAGGGCTGACTGTGTCAAAGCCTTTGCGCGGCCTGCGAAACCTGCGCTAGACTAAGCGCCATAGGGAGGAGCGCCAGATGCTGCGGTCAGAGGTGTTTGTGACACGCGCGCAATCCGCCGCCCCGGATACGGGCCGCGCGATAGCCGAAATTCTGGCGCAGCTTCCCTGTCATGATCTGGCATTGATTATCTTGTTCGTGGGCGAGGGGCATGACCTGCCGACATTGGAGAAAGCGCTCGCGCCCCTTGTCGGAAAAACACAGATCATCGGCTGCACCACCGCTGGCGAGATTGCGGCAGGGGGCTATCTGGAGGGGCAGATCGTAGCCCTTGGCCTGCCGCGCAGCCTGTTTCGGGTGGCGACGGGCAGTCTGACCAATCTCAGCCGCTTCGACCCCGAGGCCGCGCGCAATCTGGCCTTTGAACTGCGCGCCGAAGTCACGTTTTCAACGGCGGATTGGGCCAATGAAGTGGCGTTCTTGCTGACGGACGGGCTGTCGCTGATGGAAGATCAGCTTGTCTGGGCCTTGTCCGAGGCGCTGGGCCAAAGCCCGCTTGTCGGCGGCTCTGCTGGCGACGGGTTGCGCTTTGGCAAGACCTTTGTGCTGCATGAGGGCCGCTTTATGACCGATGCCGCTGTGCTGGCGGTGCTGCGCACGCCCTGTCGTGTGACGGCCTTTCGCTTTGATCATCTGGAACCGACCGCGCAGCGCATGGTTGTCACCGATGCCTGTCCGGCGCAGCGATTGGTGCGTGAAATCAACGGTATGCCCGCAGGGCCGGAATATGCGCGCATTCTTGGCAAAGACCCGCAGCAATTGTCGCCCTTCATCTTCGCGGCCAATCCGGTCTTGTCCAAGATCGGGGATGAACATCATGTCCTTGCAATCCAGCGGGTAGAGCCTGACGGCACATTGCGTTTCTTCTCCGCGATCGAGACGGGGCTTGTGCTGCGCCTTGCGCAAAGCACCGACCTTGAGGCGCATCTGGAACGCGAATTGGCGGGGCTTGCCCCCAAGGGCGAACGCCCCACAATTCTGGCCTGTGACTGCATCCTGCGACGGCTGGAGGCAGAGAACACTCAGACGCGCCACCGGATATCTTCCGTGCTCGACCGCTACGGGGTCACCGGCTTTAACACCTATGGCGAGCAGTTCAATCTTGTGCATGTGAACCAGACCTTCACCGGCCTTGCCTTCTATCCGCCCGACGAAGACACCGATGCGATGGAAGTCTCGGCTTTCGTGCCCCGCCAGCCCGGAGCGCCTGAAAATGCTTGAAACCCTGTTAACCGACGGGCTGAGCCTTGAGGAAGAAAACGCCCGCCTGCGCGCGATTGTTGTGGCGCTGATGGACCGCTCGGAGCGCGCGCAAAGCCCCAGCCGACCCATGGGGCAACTCAGCCATGTTGTGGCGCTGGAGCAGCAAATCCGCACCCGCACCCGCGATCTGGCCGAAACGCTGGACCGCTTGCGCATCGCCAATGCGCGCTTGTCGCAGGCGGAACGCGACGCGGTGAATGCGCGCAACAATCTGGCCGATGCACTGGAAGCGATGGGCGAAGGCTTTGCCATGTTCGATGCCAGCGACACGCTGACCATGTGGAATTCGCGCTTTTGCGCCGATCTGCCGGATGTGCGCCGCCGCATCGGGCCCGGCCTGTCGTTCCGCGATTATGTGCGCATCGTGTCCGACAGCCCGGCGCTGAACCTGCCCGATCCGCAGGCGCGCCACAAATGGGTCACGCAGCGGATGGACAGCCATCGCCGCCGCGATGTGAACTTCATGGTGCCCTTGATAGATGACCAGTGGCTTCAGGTGTCTGAACAGCGCATGGCCTCGGGCGGCACAGCCGTGACCCAGACCGATGTGACCGGCATGGTGCGCAATGAACGCGAAGAACGCGTCAAACTGCTGGATGAACAGGCGCAGATGGTGCGTGCCACGCTGGACCATATCGATCAGGGTGTGATGATCTTTGACGCGAAAGCCCGGCTTGCAGGCTGGAACCGCCGCTTGCGGGAATTGTTCTCGCCGCCGGTCGATTTGCTGGGAACCGGCACGCCCTTTACCGCATTGCTGAACAATCTGATGCGGCGCAAGCAATTGGGGCGTGGCAATATCCGCGCCGCGCTGACCGACTGGGCCAATGGCCCCCCGTACCGCCCGGCCCTGACGCTGGAGATTGTGCAGGATGAAGGCAGCGTGCTGGAACTCTCGGCGCAGGCCATGCCGGATCGGGGGTTTGTAGTGTCCTTTACCGATCTGACCAAGGAACGCCGCGCCATCGCCGAGATGCACCGCCTGAATGAGACATTGGAAGCGCGTGTCCGCGCCCGCACGGTCGAGCTGGAATCCGCCCGCGACGAGGCAGAGCGCGCGAACACCTCGAAATCGCGCTTCGTCGCGTCGGCCAGCCATGATCTGTTGCAACCGCTCAATGCGGCCAAACTGTTTCTCGCGTCACTCTCGGCGATGGATCAGCCCCGCGAACAGGCCCGCCTGACCGAACGCATCACCAGCGCCTTTGGGTCGGTTGAACAGATATTGGGCGCGTTGCTGGATATCTCGAAATTCGACATCGGGGCGGCGCGGGCGAAAACCGAAACCTTTGCGCTTGCCCCGCTACTGGAACGGCTGCGCGAGGAGTTTATGCCCGTCGCCCATGCGCGCGGCCTGAAGTTGCAGGTTTTGCCCAGCCGTGCCCATGTCACCAGCGACCCGATCTATCTCAAGCGGATTTTGCAAAACCTTCTGTCCAACGCCATTCGCTATACCGATCAGGGGCGGGTGGTGCTTGGCGTGCGTCACAAAGGCGGCACCCTGCGGCTGGAGGTGTGGGACACAGGCCCCGGCATTCCCGAAGACAAACAGACCGACATCTTTCAGGAATTCACCCGTCTGGCCCCTGCTGGCAGCGACGGGGGCATGGGGTTGGGGCTGGCGATTGTCGAGCAGGCCTGCGCGCTGTTGCACCACCCGCTGATGCTGCGCTCTGTGGTGGGGCGCGGCACGGTGTTCAGTGTGACCGTGCCCAAGACCGCCGCCCCACCCAGTGACACTGCCGCCCAATCGGTGCCCGAACCGCGCGGGGCACTGGATGACCTGCTGGTGCTGGTGGTCGAGAATGACGCCGATGTGCGCCACGCCATGATGGGCGTGCTAGAAGACTGGGGGGCCAGCCCGATCGAGGCGACTAAATTGACCGAGGCTGATGCCCTTGTCGCGGAACTTGGCGTGCCACCAGATGTGATTTTGGCGGATTACCAGCTTGATAATAATGAGTCCGGGCTGGACCTGATCGAGGCACTGCGCGCGCGCCACGGTCCGGTTCCTGCGGTGCTGATTACGGCCAATCACAGCCCCGAGCTTATCACTCAGGCCGAAGAGTGTGGCATTTTGCTGATGACCAAACCCTTGGGCCTGCGCCGTCTGCGCCGCCTGTTGCAACAAGTGCCGCTCTATCTGCGCGACGGCAACGCGTCGGACGGGCAAGCTGCCGAAAAGGGCGATCACAGCTATTGGCTGCGCCAAGCGGCGCATGAGGACTAGTGTTGGCCTTTTGGTACAAGATTTGTTGTGACGGGTTTGAGCCCTGAGCGGACTGTCCCCAAGCGCGGAATCAAGGGCGTCAGCCCGCCGCGCATCGCCGGGCCGCCCACGGGCACGGCGATTTGGCTGCCACCAGCACAACGCTCTGATCTTGCTCGGATGTGGCTGGCATAAAGTGCTTTAACTTCAATTGCGGACCGCCGCACCGCGGCCCGACGCTGCGCGGCTTTGCACCCGGAAACGCAATGCCTGCAAAGTCCGCACAGCTACCATTTCTGACTAAACGACTCCACAGCACCGCCCCCATTCATCACATGTCACGCACTAGCCGGTGCTGTCGCCTTCTGGGCGCGCCCTGCGACATAGGTTTGCACCACGGCGCGGTCGTCGCCCATCACTTGCAGGGTGAATAATTCATCCATCAGATTGCGCGCGCGCTCCATGCGCAGGGCCATTGCGGGGGTGGCGTGCGCATCCAGCACCACCAGATCAGCCTCGGTGCCTGCGTCCAGCGTGCCGATCTGGTCTTGCAGGCCAAGGGCCACCGCATTACCGCGCGTGATCCAGTGAAAGGCGCGGAAGGGGTGCAGGCGCTGGCGGTTCAGTTGCAGCACCTTATAGCCCTCGGCCAGCGTTTGCAGCATGGAATAGCTGGTGCCGCCGCCGATATCGGTGGCAATCGCATTGGTCAGACCGGCGGCGCGCAATCTCGCGTCATCAAACAGGCCAGAGCCCAGATAGAGGTTCGAGGTGGGGCAGAATACCGGCTTTGCACCCGCTTCGGCCAAAGCCCCGATCTCGCGGTCGGACAGGTGGATCGCATGGCCCAGCAGGCTGTTCGCGCGCAAAAGCCCGTAGCGTGCATAGATATCGGTGTAATCCACAGCCTCGGGGTGAAGCTGGCAGGAGAGCGCGATTTCGGCGTGGTTCTCGCTCAGATGGGTCTGGATGTAGCAGTCCGGGTGCTCTGCCGCCAGCGCTTGCGCGGCGTCCATCTGCGCAGGCGTCGAGGTGATGGCAAAGCGCGGGGTGATCGCATAGGACAGCCGCCCCGCACCATGCCAGCGTTCAATCAGCGCCTTGCTGTCATCATAGCTAGATTGCGGCGTATCGCATAAAGCTGCGGGCGCGTTGCGGTCCATCATGACCTTGCCAGTGATCAGGCGCATGTCGCGGGCATGAGCCTCGGAAAACAGCGCCTCGGCGGATGTGGCATGGACCGAGCCATAGGCCACAGCTGTGGTGGTGCCATGTTCGGTCAGCCGGTCGAGAAAGGCCTTGGCCATTGTCGCGCACAGGGCGGGGTCGCTGTAGCGGGTTTCTTCGGGAAAGGTGTAGTCGTTCAGCCAGTCCAGCAACTCGGCCGCCCATGAGGCGATGACCTGCATCTGCGGGAAATGCAGATGCGTGTCGATGAAACCGGGCATGACCAGATGCGGGCGGTGGTCGATGAGGGTTGCCCCTGCCGGGTCGATCCGGTCGAAATCGTCCAACGCGGTGATCTGGCCGCCCTCGATCAGCACGCCGCCATCCTCAAAATAGCGGAAGCTGTCGGTGTCGTCCGGGGTCTGGGGTTCGCGCAGGAAGGTCAGCAGCCGCGCGCGGATGATTTTTCGGTCCATGAAAAAGGCTTTCAGATTTGGGCCGCAGTGGCCGCGACGTCTGGGGACAGTTTGCGCAAGGCGGTAAAGATTTCCTGCGCGGTCATCAAGGCAATCACTTCGGGGCGCTTGTCGCCCAGACCTTGGGCCCCGATGGGGCAGATCAACGCCTCGGATGACACGCCGGCGGTGTCGCGCGCGAAGCGTTCAAACCGCGCGCGCTTCGTGGCCGACCCGATCAGCCCGACATAGGCCGCATCATTGCGGCGCAGTGCGGCCAGTGTCAGCAGAAAATCCAGCCCGTGATCATGGGTTGTGACCACATAGGCGCTGGCGGGGGGCGCATTTGCAATCTCGGCTTCGGGCAGGGGGGTCAGGCGGGTGTCCACACCTTCGGGCACCAACGCCAACTCGCTGGCGCGCGTGTCGACAAGGATCACGCGCCACGGCAGCGTCAGCGCCACCTGCGCCAAGGCCCGGCCCACATGGCCTGCGCCAAGGATCAGCAGATGCGGGCGTTGGGCATTCTCGATCCGCGCCAGATGGGCGGCGCGCTGGCTTTCGCCAAGGCGCTGAAGCTCCACACTGACCCGCCCCCCGCAGCATTGGCCGATCTCCGGCCCCAGCGCGATATCGAGCTGCGCGCGCATCCCACCTTGCGCGAGCATGTCGCGGGCCCGTGTGAGCGTTTGCCATTCGGCCTGCCCCCCGCCGATTGTGCCCGCCAGTGCGGTGGCGGTGACAAACATCTCGGCCCCTTCGTCACGCGGGGATGAGCCTTGTACGCGGGCAATGCGGGCATGGATGACGGACGCAGCCCCCGTCAGAATGTCGCGCGCACCTTTCATGACCGTTTCAAACGTTCTACCGCCATCAGCACGCGTTCGGGCGTGGCGGGGGCGTCCAGCCTTGGGCAGATGCGGTAATCGGCGACCGAGGCCACGGCCATGCCAATCGCCTCGAACACGGAAATCGGCAGCATAAAGGGCGGCTCACCCACGGCTTTGGAGCGTTTGATTGTGGGTTTCACGTTTTCCGACCAGTCGGCGAGTTTGACATTGAAGATGCGCGGGCGGTCGGAGGCCAGCGGGATTTTATAGGTCGAGGGCGCATGGGTGCGCAGGCGACCCTGATCGTCCCACGCCAGTTCTTCAGATGTCAGCCAGCCCATCCCCTGCACAAAGGCCCCTTCAACCTGCCCCAGATCCAGCGCAGGGTTCAGGGATTTGCCGACATCATGCAGCACATCCGCGCGGTCCACGCGCGTCTCGCCGGTCAGCGTGTCGATGCTGACCTCGGAACAGGCGGCACCATAGGCGAAGTAATAAAACGGCTGGCCTTTGCCCGCCGCGCGGTCCCAGTGGATTTCAGGGGTCTTGTAGAACCCTGCCGCCGAAAGCTGGACGCGGGCCATATAGGCGGCATGGATGAATTCGTTGAAGCCCATGACCTGCGCGCCAACAGCCACGCGCCCCGGCAGGAATTGCACAGCGTCTTCGCTCACATTCCAATGGCGGGCGGCAAATTCGACCAGCCGCGCCTTGATCTGGGTGCAGGCGTCTAGGGCGGCCATGCCGTTCAGGTCTGTGCCGGAACTGGCGGCGGTGGCCGAAGTGTTGGGCACTTTCTCGGTCGTGGTTTTGGTGATCTTGATGCGGTCCATATCGACCTGAAACGCCTCGGCCACCACTTGGGCGACCTTGGTATAAAGCCCTTGCCCCATTTCGGTGCCGCCATGGTTCAGATGGATCGAGCCGTCATTGTAGACATGCACAAGCGCACCGGCCTGATTGTACCATGTCGCGGTGAAGCTGATGCCGAACTTGACCGGCGTCAGCGCGATGCCCTTGCGGATGATGCCACCTTTGGCGTTGTATTCCAGCACAGCGCGGCGGCGCGCCTGATAGTCGGCGGAGGCTTCCAGCTCGTCCACAAGTCTGTTCAGGATGTTGTCTTCGACGCGCTGGTGATAGGGGGTGATGTCGCCTCCGTCACGGTAGAAATTCGCGCGCCGGATTTCCAGCGGGTCGCGGCCCAGACTATAGGCGATTTCCTCGATCATGCGTTCAGCGGCGATCACGCCTTGCGGGCCGCCAAAGCCGCGAAAGGCGGTGTTGCTGACAGTGTTGGTTTTCAGGGGCCGCGATTGCAGGCGCGCGGCGGGGTAGAAATAGGCATTGTCGGCATGAAACAGCGCGCGGTCGGTCACGGGGCCGGACAGGTCCGACGACCAGCCACAGCGCGCCGCAAAGACGCCATCCACCGCCAGAATGCGCCCCTGATCGTCAAAGCCCAGATCATAGTCGATGCGGAAATCATGACGCTTGCCGGTGATTTCCATATCCTGATCGCGGTCGGGGCGCAGTTTGACCGCGCGGCCCAGTTTCTTTGCGGCAATGGCGGCGATGACGCAAAACAGGTTCATCTGCGTTTCTTTACCGCCAAACCCGCCGCCCATGCGCCGCACGTTAATGACCACGGCATTGGACGGCACGCCAAGCGCATGGGCGACCATGTGCTGTGCCTCACTCGGGTGCTGGGTGGATGCGAAGAGTACGACCTCGTCGTCCTCGCCGGGGATGGCGAGTGCGATCTGGCCTTCGAGATACATGTGATCCTGCCCGCCCACACGCATACGCGCGGTGATCCGGTGGGGGGCTGCGGCCAGCGCGGGGGCCACATCGCCGCGTTCCAGTTTCAACGGCGCTGTGACATCGGGGTAACCGGCGGCTTCGGCGCTGTCGATGTCGATGGCATGGGGCAGGGGGGCGTAGTCGATCTTCGCAAGCGTGCAGGCGCGGCGCGCAAGGTCACGGGTGGTTGCAACGACAGCGAAAACCGGCTGGCCGTAATATTGTACCAGATCATCGGTGAAGATCGGCTCGTCCATCAGCCCTGTGGGCGAGACGTCATTGCGGCCCGGAATATCGGCGGCTGTCAGCACCGCCACCACACCGGGGGCCGCGCGTACGGCGGCAAGATCGACCGAGGTGATCCGGCCATGCGCAATGCCCGCGCCGCCGATATAGGCGTGCAGCGTGCCTGCCGGTTCGGTGATGTCATCGGTATATTCAGCGCGGCCCGTTACATGCTTGATAGCCGAGTCGTGGATCAGGCTGTCATGGGCGGCACCGCGAATGCGGGGGTCGTCCTTCATGTTGCATCCTCCAATGTGGCTGGGGTGCCTTGGGATTCGTGCCAGAAGCGGGTGAACAGGTTTTGCGCGGCGTGCATCCGGTACTCGGCGCTGGCGCGCATGTCCGACAGGGGCGTGAAATCCTGCGGCAAGCTGGCGGCGGCGCGCAGCAATGTCGCTTCGGTAAAGGGCTGGCCGATAAGGGCGGCTTCGGCATGGGTGGCGCGTTTCGGGGTTGCGGCCATGCCGCCAAAAGCAAGGCGCGCGGCGGTGATGGTGCCCTCCTCCACTGTGAGGTTGAAGCCTGCGGCCACAGCGGAAATATCCTCATCCCGGCGCTTGGAGAGTTTATAGGCGGCGTGCAGGCTGTGCGGCGCGGGTTTGGGAAGGATGATGCTTTCGACAAATTCGCCGGGCGCGCGGTCTTGCTTGCCGTAATCGAGGAAGAAATCCTCTAGCGGGATGTCGCGCTGCGTCGCGCCGTGGCGCAGCACCAGCCGTGCCCCCATGGCGATGAACGGCGGCGGCGTGTCGCCGATGGGCGAGCCATTGGCGATATTGCCGCCAAGCGTGCCCATCGCGCGCACCTGCCAGCCTGCGATGCGGTCCCAATAGCGGGCCAGATGCGGGAAATGGGCCAGCAGGGGCGCGCGCGCGCCCTCATAGCTGACCATCGCGCCGAAATGCAGGGCCGTGTCCGTCTCGGTCACCCTGCGCAGATCGTCCAGATGGCCGATAAACACCGCCAAGGGCAGATCGCGCAGGAACTTCGTGACCCACAGGCCCACATCCGTGGCCCCTGCGATGATGCGGGCGTCGGGGTGTTCCACCAGCACATCGGCCAGATCCTCGACCGAGGCGGGCAGGATCGCCCGGCTGCCGTCTTTAGTCACATCGACGCGCGCGCCGTCTTGCCATCCAAGCAAGGTCGCACTGACTTGCGCACGCTCACCCATCAGCGGGTCGGTGGTGCCATAATCGCCCATCGCAAGTGCTGCGCGGATGATCGGTGCGTAGCCGGTGCAGCGGCACAGATTGCCTTGCAAGGCGCGCTCGATCTGCTGCTCAGAGGGGTGGGGTTGTTCCATCCACAGGGCATAAAGCGCCATAACGATGCCGGGCGTGCAAAAGCCGCATTGGCTGCCGTGATGTTCCACCATGGCGCGCTGGACAGGGTGCAGGCCGCCATCTGTGCCGCGCAAATGCTCGATCGTCACCACATGGCAGCCATCGCAGGACACAAGCGGGCGGATGCAGGCATTCACCGGCTCATAGACCAGGCCTTGCGCGGTCAGGCGTCCCACAAGCACCGTGCAAGCGCCGCAATCCCCCTCGGCGCACCCTTCTTTGGTGCCGCGCAGGCGCTGGTCCAGTCGCAGATGGTCCAGCAACATGTCGGTGGCCCCTGCCGCAGGCAAGGTCACGGCGCGGTCGTTGAGCAAGCCTCTGATCGTGTGGCGCAGGGGCATTTGGGCGTCCTTGTTTGCGTCTTATTCTAACATAAGAAACCTTGTCACAATGTCACTTTCAACGTGAGTGATAAAACGGTTAGACTGTTTCAACGCAGTGTTGGGAATTGTGCTGGTTTCCTGTGCAGTCGCGGTGAATGGGGGTGAGGTTATGTCCTATCTGGAATCCCTGCGCGTGTTCGTGCGCGTCAGCGAATTAGGCTCGATCACTGCGGGCGGGCGCGATTTGCGGCTGACGCCTGCCGTGGCCAGCAAGCGGATCAAGGAGTTGGAGGGGCGTCTGGGTGTGCGTCTGTTCAACCGCACCACGCGCAAGCTGACGCAAACCGAAATCGGGCGCGAATTCTACGATCATGCCCGCCGTGTCATCACCGCGCTGGAGGATGCCGAGGCGGCCGTGTCCGGGCTGTCCGGCCATTTGCGCGGCACAATCCGGGTGACAGCGCCGCTGGGCATCGGGCGCAGGCTGATTGCCCCTTTCGCGCATAGCTTCGCGCAGGATTACCCGGAAATCCGGATCAATCTGCGGCTGTCGGACAAGCGGGTGGATATTCTGGAAGATCAGATAGATATGGCCTTTGTGCTGGGCGAATTGCCTGAATCCAGCCTGAAGCAGCGCAAGATCGCGGATGCGCCCCGCGTGATCGCCGCCAGTCCCGACTATCTGGCGCGGCGCGGCACACCGCGCAGCGCGGAAGAGTTGAAGGCGCATGATTGCCTGCTGCTGCGCTATCCGCGCTCGCTTGAGTATTTCTGGACAGTGCAGACCCTCGACGGGCTGTTGCGGTTGGATCTGACAGGCCAGTTGGATTGCGATGATGCCAGTGTTCTGGTGGATTGGGCGCTGGCCGGGGCAGGGATTGTCAACCGCCCCGTGATGGAACTCGCGCCCCATCTGGACACTGGCGCGTTGGTGGCCATTTTGCCCGACACGCCGCCATTATCCGCAATATTTGCCTGTCTGTATCCGCACAGACGCCACCAAGACCCGAAGATCAGGCTGTTTGCAGATTACATGGTGCGGGCCTGCAAGGCGGCCGTGCCCAAGTGAGGGTTGTCACTTGGGGCAAGGCTGGGTGCAATTTCAGGCGATGCCGTATTGCCGGTGGGCGTCAGAGCAGGAGATAAGTTTCCCCCCCGCTTCGTCCCACAGATGCAGCTTTACCGTGGCCAGACTCTCGCCAATGGTCAGGCGCTGCGCTTCGCCCAGTTCAGGGAAATCACGGATCACCTCGGGCAACCGGTAGAAGGGGATGCGCGAATACAGGTGATGGACGTGGTGAATGCCGATATTGCCAGACAGCCAGCGCAACGGCTGGGGCAGAACGTAATGCGAGCTGCCCTCCAATGCGGCGTCGTGCAATTGCCAGTCTTCGCCCTTGGACCAATGTGTCTGCTCGAACTGGTGCTGGACATAGAACAGCCACACACCAATCGTCGCCGCGATTACCGAAGTGGGCAGGAACACCAGCAGGACCGGCAAAAGCCCGCCAAACCAGATAATCAGCGCCAGCGCGATGCCGATCATGGCATTGGTGCCCATGGCCGATGTCCAATAGCGCCAGCCTGCATTCATCAGCCCCATCGGCAGACGGTTTTGCAGGATGAACAGATAGCTTGGCCCCAGAACGAACAGCACGACAGGGTGGCGGTACAGCCGATACAGGAACCGCCCAAAGGGCGAGCGTGCGCGGTATTCTTCGACAGTCAGGGTGGTGACATCGCCGATGCCGCGCTGGTCCAGATCGCCGTGATGGGCATGGTGGATCGCATGTGTGCGCCGCCAGACAGCATAAGGTGTCAGCGTCAGCACCCCGAGAATGCGCCCGACCCAGTCTTGGGCCTTGCGGTTTTTCAAGAATGAGCCGTGCCCGCAATCATGCTGGATGATGAAAATCCGCACAAGGAAAGTGCCATTCATCACCGCCAGCGCCAAGGCCAGCCAAGCACTGACAGACAAGGCCATCCAAGCCAGTGCCCAGAGTGCGAAAAACGGCACAAGGGTCACGGCCAGTTCAAACAGGCTGCGGTGTGTCGTCGGATCACGGTAGCGCGCAAGTGTGCTTAGCCAGGTGCGCGCTGTACGGGGGGGTAGTGTCTTGTCGTGCATCAGAGCCTGTCGGTCGTGGCCGGGTATAAAACCGGCGGGTTTCGCTATGCCTTGGCAGGATACCATTCAGCGGTCGACCTATTTCAGCGCCCCCACGATTATGCTGTATCTTTCAGATATTCAACAAGTTTGATGCGCTCAAGCGCCCGGCCACGAACAATTCCGCGTCACTGCAATCCAAAGCATAGTAATTTGGCGTGAATACACGTGAAACTGGTTGCCTGACAAAAGTTTGTTGCGCTTCAAACGCCGTCAGGGACGAAGGTCTGCTGTGCGGGACTTTGTAGGCATTGCGTTTCCGGGTGCAAAGCCGCGCAGCGTCGGGCCGCGGTGCGGCGATCCGCAATTGAAGTTAAAGCACTTTATGCCAGCCACATCCGAGCAAGATCAGAGCGTTGTGCTGGTGGCAGCCAAATCGCCGTGCCCGTGGGCGGCCCGGCGATGCGCGGCGGGCTGACGCCCTTGATTCCGCGCTTGGGGACAGTCCGCAAATGCGCTCAAATCCGACTTTGGGTTTCTTGTGTCAGGTGACGAATGCCAAACCTGCCACTATGCCGCAACGGCCCTACAGCGCCCTGTTCCCAGCTTTGACCGCCGGAAACAGGGGCCGCGACCAGAACGACTTACAGGTAGCGGTTGACCAGATTTTCCAGCTTCTCTTGTTTGCCGGAATGCGGTTGCGGGTTCAGGTCATTGGCCAGTACATCCTTGGTGATGCTGGCCAGATCGCCATGCAGCATGGCCTGCGCTTCCGGCTTGTCCCAGCCAGCATAGCGGGTGGCGCGCGCGGCTTCCAGTTTGCCATCTTCCAGCATGGCGGCTGCGGCCTTTAGCCCGCGGGCGCAGACGTCCATTGCACCTGCATGGGCAAGGATCAGGTCTTCGGCGTCCAGTGACTGGCGGCGCAGTTTGGCGTCGAAATTCGTGCCGCCTGTGGTAAAGCCGCCCGCGCGCAGGATTTCGTAATAGGCCAGTGCGACCTCGGGCATATTGTTCGGGAACTGGTCGGTGTCCCAGCCGGATTGATAATCGTTGCGGTTCATGTCGATGGAGCCGAACACCCCCAGCGACGAGGCCAGCGCGATTTCATGCTCGAAGCTGTGGCCTGCCAGAATGGCATGGCCCTGCTCGATATTGACCTTTACTTCCTTCTCCAGCCCGAAGCGTTGCAAAAAGCCGAACACAGTTGCCACGTCGTAATCATACTGGTGTTTGGTGGGTTCCTGCGGCTTGGGTTCAATCAGGATCGCCCCTTTGAAGCCGATCTTATGCTTGTAATCCACCACCATCGACAAGAAGCGGCCCATATGGTCCAGTTCTTTGTTCAGATCGGTGTTGAGCAGCGTCTCATAGCCTTCGCGCCCGCCCCACAGGACATAGTTTTCGCCGTTCAGGCGGTGGGTCGCATCCATGCAGGTTTTGACCGTTGCGGCGGAGAAGGCGAACACATCGGGGTCGGGGTTGGTGGACGCACCCGACATATAGCGGCGATGGCTGAACAGATTGGCCGTGCCCCAGAGCAGCTTTGGCCCGCCTGCTTCCATCTTGGCGGCCAAGTAGTCGGTCATCTCTTCCAGATTGCGGGTATTCTCGGCGAAGCTGTCGCCTTCGGGGCGCATATCGGCGTCATGAAAGCAAAAGAAGGGGGCATTCAGGATGTGGAACATCTCGAACGCCACATCGGCCTTCAGCTTTGCATGTGCCATTGTGTCGCCGAACCACGGGCGCAGAAAGGTCTGGCCGCCGAACGGATCATTGCCGGGCCATGCGAAATTGTGCCAGTAGCAGACCGCAAAGCGCAGATGATCTTCCACCCGGCGGCCAAGGACAACTTCATCGGGGTTGTAGTGGCGAAATGCGAAATCGCTGTCACTGTCTGCGCCCTGATAGGTCAGTTGCGGGATGCCTGCGAAAAAATCGGTCATGTCAGATCCTTGATTGCGGTTTGTGCCGCGCAGTAGCGGTTGTATGTGTCTGCATATGCAGCGGTCAGGGTGGGATCGGGGATGATTTCGTGCGCGATGGGGGGCAGGGGCATCGCCTCAAGGCTGGCCCCCGTGGCGGCCATCAGCCCAAGGCGCGCCGCACCAAGGGCTGCGCCATGCTCGCCTGCTTCGGGCACGAGGATCGGAAGATCAAGGGCTGTGGCCAGCGCCGAAAGCCAATAATCCGAGCGCGCGCCCCCACCTGCGGCGATGAGCGTGTCGAGTTTGGTGCCGGTGGCCGCAAGGGCTTGCTGGCAATCTTTCAGTGCAAAGACCACGCCTTCCAGCACGGCGCGGGTTGCGGCAGCGCGGTCAGTGGCATGTTCCAGCCCGATGAAAGCGCCGCGAATGGCGGCGTCGTTCAAAGGCGTACGCTCGCCGCCCAAGTAGGGCAGGAACAGCGCGCGACCGGGGGCTTGCAGTGTGCCCAGATTAGCAGTCAGGTCGGCAGCACTGGCCCCTGCAATGTGGGAGAACCAGTTCAGCGCATCTGTCGCAGCAAGGATCACGCCCATCTGGTGCCATGTGCCGGGCAGCGCGTGACAGAAGGTATGCACGGCGGTTTCGGGTGCGGGCGCGTAGCCGTCGGTGGCGGCAAACAACACGCCCGACGTGCCAAGGCTGACAAAACCTTGCCCCGCCCGCGCAACCCCCAGACCGATGGCCGTGGCGGCGTTGTCGCCTGCGCCGCCTGCGACGGGGATGCCGGGTTTAAGGCCGAACTCGGCGCCAAGTGCTGCGCGCAAGCTGCCAGAAATGGCCGCGCCTTCGACCAGCGCGGGCATCTGGTCGCGCGTCATGCCCGTGGCCGCCAGCAGATCATCCGACCAGTCACGCGCGCCGACATCCAGCCAGCTTGTGCCTGCGGCGTCGGACATTTCAGCCACATGCGCGCCGGTCAGCCACAGGCGCAGATAATCCTTTGGCAAAAGCACCTTGGCGGCGCGCGCGAATAATTCTGGTTCTTGCTCGGCCATCCAGACGAGTTTGGGCGCGGTAAAGCCCGGAAAGACGATATTGCCGCTGATCGCGCGAAAGCGCGGGTCTGCGTCCAGCCGTGCGGCCTGTGCGTGTGCGCGGGTGTCGTTCCACAGGATGCAAGGGCGCAAGACTTTGTCGGCGGCGTCCAGCACGGTTGCGCCGTGCATCTGGCCTGACAACCCGATGCCCGCAATCGCGGCCATGTCGATCTTGCCCGCCAGTTTGCGCAGCACGTCACTCGCCGCCGCCACCCAATCGGCGGGGTCTTGTTCCGACCAGCCGGGATGGGGGCGCGCCACCTGCAAGGGGGCGCTGGCCTCGGCCATCACTGCGCCAGAGGCGTCGATGACCAGCCCTTTCAGGCCAGAGGTGCCCAGATCAAGCCCTAGATACATTACGCGGCCTTCTCTGCCTTCTTGCCCATGATAATCATGGACAGGATGTCATCTTCGGTCACATCCTCGACGCGGTCTGTGCCCACAAGCTGGCCGTTTTTCATGACGCTGACACGGTCGCACAGCGCCATCATTTCGCGCGTGTCATGGCTGATCAGGAAAATGCCAAGGCCTTGTGCCTTCAATTCCATAATCAGGTCGGCCACCATCTTGGTTTCATGCACGCCCAAAGCGGCGGTCGGTTCGTCCATGATCAGGATACGTGCGTTGAAATATACCGCGCGCGCAATCGCCACCGACTGACGTTGCCCGCCCGACAGCGCACTGACAGGATCGGCCACTTTCTTGAAGTTGGGGTTCAGCCGCGCCATGATTTTGCGCGTCTCGGATTCCATGCGGCTGTCATCCAGAAACCCGAACATGGTGCGCAATTCGCGCCCCAGAAACAGATTGGCGGGCGCGGGCAGGTTATCGGCCAGCGCCAAGGTCTGGTGGATCGTCTCGATATTATGCGCGCGGGCATCGCGGGGGCTGTTGATGGTGACTTTCTCGCCATCAATCAGAATCTCGCCACTATCCGCACGGTAGGCCCCTGAAAGGATTTTGATCAGGGTGGATTTGCCGGCACCATTATGGCCCAGAAGCCCCACCACTTCGCCGGGATACAGGTCGATGGAGACGTCATCCACCGCCTGCACGCCGCCAAAAGCAATCGAGATATTGCGCATTTCTACAAGGGGTTGCATGTCTTATCCTTTCCCGGTGCGGCGGCGGTAGATGATGTCGATCAGCACGGCCAGAACCAGCACGCTGCCCACAACGATGTTCTGCAAGGGCGCATCGACCCCCACCATCGCCATGCCGGATTGCAGCGATTGCATGATCAGCGCACCAAGGATCGCGCCATAGATCGTGCCGATCCCGCCTGCCAGCGCCGTGCCGCCGATGACCGCAGCGGCGATGACGCGCAATTCGTCCAGCGTGCCGATATCGTTGGAATGGTTGGTCAATCGGGCCGAGGCCACGACCGCCGAGATGGCACAAAGCGCGCCCATGATCGCAAACACCTTGACCGTCAGCAGCCGGGTGTTGATGCCTGACAGTTCTGCGGCTTGAGGGTTGCCGCCGGTGGCAAAGATGTAGCGCCCCAGCCGCGTCTTGCGCGCCACAACCGTCATGACAACTGCCACGACAATCAGCAGCAGCACCGAGATGGGCAGGCCGTAAGCGGCGCTGTAACCTTCGGGCATCACCTCGCCACGCGCCTCGAACTGGCGGTTCAGGCGGGCGGCGGGAATTTGATAGGAATTCAGGACCGCAATGAAGCCCAAGATTGCACCTGCGATGATCGCGCCCAGCGTGATTTCGGCCCACATGGGTTTTACAGGGAAATCATGGCGGATCTTGTCGCGGCGCTTCGCCCAGAGGGCCGCTATCGCGGCCAGCGTGGCTACAATCCCGATGACCCAGGACCAGAATTCGCCCAAGGTGCCGTTGATGCCGCCAAACATCTGGAAGGTGGAATCCAGCGGGCCGATGGTCTGGCCATTGGTCAGATACCATGCCGTATTGCGCCAGACCAGCAACCCGCCCAAAGTGACAATAAAGGCCGGGATCATTAGATAACCGGACAAATACCCCTGAAACGCCCCGATCAGCCCACCCGTCAGGATGCCTGCGCCAATCGCCAACCATGGTATCAGTGGGTGGCCCAGTGGCAGGCCCAGCAGTTGCGGCAGCCACGCGGTCTGCATCATGGCCATCACGGCCGAGCAGGTCGCCAGAAGCGCGCCCACGGACAGGTCAATGTGGCGCGTGACAATGACAAACACCATGCCAGTGGCCATAATTGCCACGCTGACAGTCTGGATTGTCAGGTTGAATATGTTGCGCGGGGTCAGAAACCGCCCGTCGGTCAGGACGTTGAAAACCACCATCACCAAAATGAAAGCGCCGATCATGCCCATAAGGCGTGTGTCCAGTTCCAGCGTGTCGGTCAGCTTGGCGCGCGGGGCGGGACGTGCCTTTGTGGCGGGGGTGCTGGTTGTCGTGTTTTGGGTGCTCATCTGTTCCGTCCTGTCAGGGAACCTGCGCTGCGTGGCATCTGCACGCACGCTCAAGACAGGGGCGGCACGGGGCCGCCCCTTTTGTGGGATTTCAGCTTAGGATCAGTCGCAGGGCGCGGGGCCGCCGCTGACACCCTGACACAGGGCTTCCTGTGTGATCCAGCCTGCATCGACAACAAGGCTGAGGTTGTCGCTGGTGATCGGCACTGGCTCTAGGAACATGGAAACCATCTCTGTTCCGGCGGGAGAGGTCCACATTTCGGCCCCCTCGATATCGGCCATTGCAGTGCCGCCTGCCAGTTGCACAGCGATTTCCGCTGCGTTGCGGCCCAGATCACGGGCATCTTTCCAGACCGAAACAGTCTGTGTGCCAAGGGCGATCCGGTTCAGCGCCGCATGGTCGCCATCCTGACCAGAGACAGGAATACCATCCATGCCTTGGGCGGTCAGGGCCGCAACCGCGCCGCCTGCTGTGCCGTCATTCGAGGCGACGACCGCATCGACCATGTTGTCCTGTGCGGTCAGGATCTGTTCCATGTTGCGCTGGGCATTGGCGGGCAGCCATGCATCCGTATAGGCTTCGTCCACGATGGTGATATCGCCTGCGTCAATCGCGTCTTGCAGCACTTCCTGCTGGCCACCGCGCAGGAAATCCGCGTTCGGGTCAGTGGGCGAGCCCTTGATCATGACGTAATTGCCCGATGGCATCTGTTCTAACACAGCGCGCGCCTGCATCCGCCCGACTTCGACATTGTCGAAAGTCAGATAGAACGCGCGGTCATCTTCGATCAGGCGGTCATAGGCGATGACAGGAATCCCCTCATCTGCGGCGGCCTGAACGGCGGGGCCAATCGCGGCGGCATCCTGCGCCAGAACGATCAGCGCATCGACGCCCTGTGAAATCAGGCTTTCAATATCTGACAGTTGCTTGGACGACGATGACTGCGCATCCGCAGACACATATGATGCGCCCGCTTCGTCGAGTGCGGCACGGATCGCGGCCTCGTCTGTCTGCCAGCGTTCTTCCTGAAAGTTTGACCAGCTGACGCCAATTGTCAGCGAATCAGCCCATGCGGCCGAGCTGAAGCCGATGGTGGCGGCCACAGCCGCTGTAAGAATCTTGTTCATGTGTTCCTCCCTAGAACGAAATCGGGCCGAGTTTCTGATGATCGGCCGACAGTGAAAGCATGCCATATAATTTTCGGCTGTCAAATTAAATTTGACGATTCCATGCCTGAACTTTGCCAAAACGAGCAGTATTCAGGATTTTTTCTTGCATGACCCGCGTTATTCTGGCTTATTTTGTTCAGAGCGCGAATTTAACTTGGGTGGGGAGGCCGGGGTCATGATTGCGTCAGGGCTGGGCAGCACAGATCAAAGCAATGAGGGCGCACCTGCGGGCTGTGGCCCGTTGCTGAACAGTGTCGCACCGGCGCGCCCCTTGCGGCAAGTGTTGTTTGACCATGTGCGCGCCCAAGGCAGTACCACGCGCGCCGAAATGGGGCGCGCGCTGGGTGTCAGCGCAGCCTCGGTCAGCTCGGTGACAAGTGATCTTATTGCGGATGGGTTCCTGCGCGAAAGTCCGGTGGCGGCGCTGCCTGATCTGGACACGCCGCGCATCGGGCGCGGGCGGCCCCCGGTGGAATTGCAGGTCGCAGCCGAAGCGCATCATGTCATCGGCATGAAGCTGGGCGATCTTCGCCATACGGCAGTGCTGAGCGATTTCGCAGGGCGGCGCATTGCCGAAACCAGTATGCCCACCCGCCCCAACCGCAAAAGTGCCGCGATCCTGATCGCCGAGGCGCGCGCGCTGATGGACCAGTTGTTGTCTGCACGCGGCATGAGCCGGCGCGATATAAGCTGTGTCGGGGTGGGCATGGCGGGCATGGTCGAATATGCAACCGGCGATGTCGCGTGGTCGCCAATGCTGGATGCGCCATCGACAGCATTGCGCGGGCAGTTTGAAACAGCCTTTGGTGTGCCGACATGGCTGGACAATGACGCCAATCTGCTGACGCTGGCGGAATTGTGGTTCGGCGGCGGGCGCAGCAAATCCGATTTCGCCGTGGTCACGATTGAACATGGTGTGGGCATGGGGCTGGTGTTGTTCAACCAACTGTATCGCGGCGCGCGCGGGGTGGGCATGGAGTTGGGGCATACCAAGGTGCAACTCGATGGGGCGCTGTGCCGCTGTGGCAAACGCGGCTGTCTGGAAGCCTATGTCGCCGATTACGCGCTTGCGCGCGAAGCGGCGACTGCGCTCGATCAGCATGAAAGCCTGTCCGAAAGTCCGCTTGTCTTGCTAGAGGCCCTGTTTGCCGAGGCGCGCGGCGGCAATGAGGCCGCGTTGTCGATCTTTCGCCGCGCAGGGCGCTATCTGGCGCTGGGCCTGTCGAATGTGGCGCAGATGTTCGACCCCGAGGTGATCATTCTGTCGGGCGGGCGTATGCAATATGACTACCTCTATGCGCGCGAGGTGCTCAGCGAGATGCAGGCCATGACCCTGACCGGTGCACGCCCGCCCGCGCGGGTGGAAATCCATGCATGGGGCGATCTGGTCTGGGCGCAGGGGGCGGTTGCGCTCGCACTCGGGGCGCTGACCGAGCAGCTGTTGGGCAACACCTCGGCGCGGGGCAGTGCCGCATGAAGGCCGCACTTGCTGCATGTCTGATGGCGGCCACGCCAGTCGTGGCGCAGATGCCCGCCTATCAGGATATGAGTGCGCACATTCCAACGCATCATTACGCGGGCGGGTGGGAACATTTCGTTGGCGGTGGTGTCGCGGCGCTGGATTGCAACGAGAATGGTCTGCCGGACCTGTTTCTGGCGGGGGGCGAGGGGCCATCGCTATTGCTGCGCAATCAGGGCGACATGCAGTTCGTGCCCCAAGAGGTGCCCTTGACCAGTGTTACCGGAGCCTATCCGCTGGATATGGATGGCGATGGTGTGCTGGACCTGTTCGTGCTGCGGGTCGGGCCGAATGTTGTTCTGCGGGGCCTTGGCGATTGCGCATTTGAAGATGCGACCGAGGCGCTGGGCGTTGATCCGGGGCAGGGCTGGTCAACAGCCTTCACGGCATGGTGGGACGATAGGGCAGCGCGCCCGAGCCTGTTTGTCGGCAATTATGTCGATCTGGACGACCCGGAGGGGCCGTTTTTCGCCTGTGACGACAACCAGCTTTTGCGCTCTGCGGCGCAAGGCTATGCCTCATCCGCCATGACGCCCGGATTTTGCCCGCTCTCGGCGCTTGCTGCCCGCGATGCGCGGGGCCGCATGACTTTGCGCCTGTCCAATGACCGCCATTACTATGTGCGCGGCGGATACGAGCAGATGTGGGACATTGCCGATGCCCGCTATCTTGGGCCGGAAGATGGCTGGCAAGAGCAGATGCTCTGGGGCATGGGCATTGCCAGCCGCGACATTACCGGCAACGGGCTGGCGGATGTCTATTTGACCTCAATGGCCGATCAGATGCTGCAACTGGCGCAAAGCGACGGCACCTACCGCACGGCCCCGTTCGAGATGGGCCATACCGCGCATCGCCCGTTTATGGGCGATGATGGTCGCCCCTCGACCGGATGGCACGCGCAATGGGGCGATGTGACGAATAACGGACGGGCCGATCTGTTCGTGGCCAAGGGCAATGTCGACCAGATGCCCGATCTGGCGATGTCGGACCCCAACAACCTGTTGCTGCAAGGCGCGGATGGGCAGTTTACCGAAGCAGCGCATCTGGCAGGGGTGGCTGACCCTGCGCGCTCTCGTGGGGCGGCGCTGGTGGATTTGACCGGCGACGGGCGGCTGGATCTGGTGGTGGTCAACCGCCGCGCGCCCGCGCGCCTGTACCGCAATGTGACAGAAGATATGGGCAACTGGCTGGCGGTGGATTTGCGCATGGAGGGCGGCAACCGCTTTGCCATAGGTGCGCGGGTCCGGGTTGAAACGGCGCAGGGCGCGCAATGGCAGGAAGTGTCTGTGGGCGGTGGCCATGCGGGCGGGCAGGCGGGGTCGCTGCATTTCGGGCTGGGAGAGGCCGCGCAAGCCGTGATCGTCGTGGACTGGCCCGATGGACAGACAAGCCGTCGCAAGATTGAAGGCGTGAACCAGCGAGTTGTCCTGACGCCGGACAGTTAGTGGTCGCCCCTCGCGCGCAGAATCAAGGGCGTCAGCCCGCCGCGCATCGCCGGGCCGCCCCCAGGCACGGCGATTTGGCTGCCCCATGCGCGAAGCTCTGATCTTGCTCGGATTTGGCTGGCATAAAGTGCTATAAATCGATGGGGGATCGCCGCACCGCGGCCCGACGCTGCGCGGCTTGGTGCTTCAGGTCAACTTCCGCAAAGTGATCAGATCGAGACGCGCTCCAGAATCTCCTGCTTGGTCACGGCGCTGGCGGGCTGGGCCAGAACAACCTCGCCTCGGTTCAGCACGCAGAATTCATCGGCCAGCCCGTAGGCGAAATCGAAATATTGCTCGACCAGCACAATGGCGATTTCCCCTTCGCTGCGCAAAAGCTCGATCACCTTGCCGATCTGCTTGATGATATTGGGCTGGATGCCCTCGGTCGGTTCATCCAGCAACAGCACTTTCGGCTTGGCAATCAGCGCGCGCGCGATGGCAAGCTGTTGTTGCTGCCCGCCTGACAAATCGCCCCCCCGCCGGTCTTTCATCTGCTTGAGAACCGGAAACAACTCGTAAATCCGGTCGGGTATCCGGTGGTCGGAGCGGGGCAGGCAGGCAAAGCCGGTCTGCAAATTCTCGGTCACGGTCAGCAGCGGGAACACCTCGCGCCCTTGGGGCACATAGGCAATTCCGGCCTGTGCAGCTTGGGCCGCGTTGGGATGATCCAGCACTTGCCCATCCAGCGACAAAGTGCCGCCCGAATAGGGGTGCCGCCCCGCAATCGCGCGCAGCAGGCTGGTCTTGCCCACGCCATTGGTGCCCATCACTGCCGTCACCGCGCCCACACGCGCCTGAAGCGAGACACCCCACAGGATTTGCGACGCGCCATAATGCAGGGTCAGATTGTCAACTTTCAGCATGTCTTAGCGCCCCAGATATACATCAATCACCTGCTGGTTTTTCGTCACATGGTCCAGACTGCCCTCGGCCAGAACTGACCCTTCATGCAGCACGGTCACGCGGCAATTCAGGCGGCGGATGAATTCCATGTCATGTTCAATCACCATCACCGCACGCGTTTGCGCGGCACGTTTCAGCAGGTCGGTGGTATGTTCGCGCTCGGCGGGGGTCATGCCAGCGGCCGGTTCATCGACCAGCAACAGGCGCGGGTCTTGGGCCAGTAACATGCCGATTTCCAGCCATTGTTTCTGCCCATGGCTCAGATCGCCCGCGCGGTGGGCCAGACGGTCGGTCAGGCCGATCTCCTCGGCCAGTTCCACGATCCGGGCGCGGTCGCTGTCGGCGGCTTTCCACATCAGCACCGAAAACGGGCCGCGCTTGTTCTTCAGGGCCATCGCCAGATTGTCGTTGACGGACTGATCCTCGAACACAGTGGGTTTCTGGAATTTCCGGCCGATCCCCGCTTTGGCAATTTGGCTTTCTGACAGCTTCAGCAGATCAATCGACCGCTCGCCCCACAGAACCTTGCCCTCATCAGGCTTGGTCTTGCCGGTGACGATATCCATGAAAGTGGTCTTGCCTGCGCCATTGGGGCCGATCACCGCGCGCAATTCCGGCTCGCCTATGGCGATGGACAGATTGTTGATGGCGCGGAACCCGTCAAAGGTGACCGATACGCCAGAGACTTCCAGCAAGGTCGTCATGACTGTTTCCTCACCAGATAATCAAACAGCCCGCCGATGCCCTTGGGGAAAAACAACGTGACCGCGACAAAGCCAAGGCCAAGAAACACCAGCCACCAATCGGTCCAGACGATGCGAAACAGCCCCAGATCAATGTTCGGCGCGCCGCCACCTGTCAGCCAGCTGGACAAAAGCGACACGAAAGCCGCGCCGATTACTGCGCCGTACAAGCGCCCTCTGCCCCCGATGGCCACCCAAACCGCCAGATAGATCGAGGCGATGGGCGCGATTTCAGCGGGGTTGATGATGCCTGCCTGCGGATAATAGAGCGCCCCCGCAATGCCCGAGATGATCGCCGTGATGGTAAAGACGAACAGCTTGTAGCCTTCGACATTATAGCCAAGGAAGCGCACACGCGCCTCATTGTCGCGGATCGCGCGGATGACAGAACCGAACTTGCCCGACACCACCCAAGCAAATAACAGATACCCCGCACCCAGCGCAAAGGCAGAGGCCCAGAAGAACCACATCGAGATCACAGATTGCGGTACATGCAGAAAGCCGGGGATATTCTGCAACCCCGACAGCCCGTTATTGCCGCGCAGGCCCGTGTCGTTCTGGAACAGATACAGCGCCAGCGCCAGTGTCATGGCTTGCGTCAGGATCGACAGGTAAACGCCTGTGACGCGGCTGCGAAAGGCCAGCCAGCCAAAGACCAGCGCCAACGCCCCCGGCACCAGAACCACCATTGCCAGTTGAAACGGCAAAGAGCCTGCGAAAGACCAGATCAGGGGCAATTCTGACGACCCGACGACCCCGAAAATCTGCGCCGCCACCCCTTCGGACACTTCCAGTTCAGTCGGCGGAATGGTCCCGCGCCCAAGGCTGTCGCGGATCACGATTTCCGTGCGCGCATACATCAGCCACATGCCGATGGCATAGCCCCCCAGCCCGAAAAATGCGAAATGCCCAAGGCTGAGAATGCCGCAATAGCCCCAGACCACATCCATCGCTATGGCGATCAGGCACAGGCACAGCGTCATGCCCAGCACCTTGACCAGATTGGTTGAAATCGCCCCGATCCCAAAGCCTTCGGACAGGATTGTGACGCCAAGCGTAAACAGCCCCAACAACCCCATGAACCACATCACAGACGGGTTTGCCCGCAAAAAGCGCCCTTGGGGTTTTGAGGCAGAGGTGACGCGCGGAATTTCTATCGACATGGCCTCAATCTCCGGCGGCGCGGCCCTTCAGGGCAACGATACCCTTGGGCCGGAACTGAATGAACAGGATGATGAACAAGACCATATAGGTCTGGGCGGCCAGCGTATTGGCAGGGTTGAACCACTCGATCCCCTTTTGCAGGAACCCGATCAGCGTGGCCCCTGCCAGTGTGCCAAAGACAGACCCGACACCGCCTACAACCACTGTCATGAAGCTTTGTACGATGTAATTCGCGCCCATCTCGGAGGTGACCTGCGCCACCAGCCCGATCGACACCCCTGCAACACCGGCAATGCCCGATCCCAGCCCGAAGGTCAGCATATTGATCCGGTCGGGGTTGATCCCCATGCTGGCTGCCATGCCGGGGTTTTGCGTGACGGCGCGTACTTCCAGCCCCAGGCGCGTGCGGTTCAGAATGACCAGCAACGCCAAAAGGAAGAACAAGGCCATGAAGAAGATCGCAACCCGGATGGTCGACACCGACACCACATCATTCACCGCAATCGCCCCTGCCAGCCAGTCGGGCGAGGTCAGGGGGCGCGCTTGCGTGCCAAAGATGTTCTTGGCCAGTTGCTGGAGTGCAATCGAGATGCCGAAGGTCGCCAGCAATGTCTCTAGCGGGCGGGTATAGAGATGGCGGATCACCAGCCGTTCCATCGCCACACCGGCAGCGAAGGTGACCAGGAACGCCAGCGGCAACGCCACCACCAAGGACACCGTGTAATCCGGGATCAGCGTTTGCACGACATAGCCGGTATAGGCGCCCATCATGATAAATTCGCCATGCGCCATATTGATGACCCGCATCACCCCGAAGGTGATTGCCAGACCAATCGCGGCCAGAAAGAAGATCGACGCCAGCGAGAGCGCATCAATCGAGATGCCCACAAATTGCCAGACCGAGATGCGCGTGCGGGTGCTGTCCAGCGCGTCGCGCGCGGCGTCGGTCACGGCCGCGTCCGCTTCGAGATAGGCGTCATAGAAGACAAATTGCGCCACTGCGGCTTCCATATCCGCCGTTGTGACCAAGGGCGCGACAGTGCCTGCCTCCTCCAACGCGAGATAGGCCGCGCGCCGCGCCGCGTCCGTGTCCAGCTGGTGCACCGGGATGCCGCCGACCGCCCCGTCCACGACATTGGCCCGCAGCACATCGCGGATGGCATTGCGACCGGGGCGGACAGGAAACAACTCGGCGTCTGACAGCACAGTATAGGCGGCGATCAGCGTCATATCATCGCCCGGAACCCGGATGCGCGCGACATTCGTGCCTTCGGGCACTGCCTCGGCAAAGTCGGAGCGGGTTTGCAAAATCTGGTTGAGCGCGCGCCGCGCCTCGGTGCTGATATCGCCGCGCAAGCCCTCAATTGCCTCGACGCGCGTGGGCGTATCGGTTGCGAAACGGGCATTCAGCAGATCCAGCAGGCGCTGCATCCGCACTGCAATGGCGTTGACTTGCTCGGCCTCAAGCGCGATTTCCAGCGCCTCGATCTGTTCGGCATCGGGGCTGCGCGCGATGCTTTCCAGCGCGGCAATGCGGCGGGCAGGATCGGGGTTCAGCAATTCAAACTGCACCAGCGCGGCGTTCACCTCGCGGCGCACACCGGCATTGGGGCGGATATGGTTCAGTGCGCGCGAACTGGCGGTGCCGACCTCTTCGCCCGTATCAATGTCGATCAGCACAAGGTCGCGGTCGTCACCCTCGCGGGCAAAGAAGAACAGTCCATCCTCGGGGCGCTCATACACGTCCCGATCCGACCATGCGCGCAAGAACGCCACGGTGCCGGGGGCGTCTGCGTCCATCAGCGCGGCCAGCACATCCGGCACGCTGCCGCGCGACGGGCTTGCGACCAAGGGCTGCACTGTTTGCAGCACATCCTGAAGCGGGGTTTCGGCCTGCGCCACAGCGCGGGCGGGGGCGAGCGTGGCTAATGCAATCAGGCATGCGAACAAACTCGCGATGCGGGGCAGCAGTCGCAGCATGGGCGGGGGACTTTCGGTTTGGTCATGGGGCGGGGTGTGGGGGGCTATGCCCCACACCCCTTTTTCAGCTTAGTAGTTGGAGGTCAGCTGAACACAGGTTTCCGTCGCTGTGTCGAACATGCCGCATTCCAGCTCTTGCCAGTCACTGACCAGTGTGGCGCTGTCTTCTAGGAAGGGTGACCAGGCAACGCCGGGCACTTCTTCGGTCTGGCTGATGATGTCAAACTGACCATCTGCGCGGATTTCGCCAATCAGGACAGGCTTGGACAGGTGATGATTGGTGTTCATCACGGCCATACCACCGGTCAGGTTGGGGAATTCCTGCCCCCACATGGCCTCGCGCACAGCGTCCACATCGGTGGTCCCAGCCGCTTCAACCGCCTGAACCCACATGTTGAAGCCGATGTAATGGGCCTCCATCGGGTCATTGGTCACGCGGTTCTCGTCGCCGATGAATTCATGCCATGCCGCAATGAATTCTTCATTTACAGGGGTGTCGGCGGACATGAAGTAGTTCCATGCTGCCAGATGCCCGACCAGACGCGATGTATCCAGCCCTGACAACTCTTCTTCACCGACCGAAAAGGCGACAACCGGAATGTCATCCGCGCTCACACCTTGTGCCGCAAGCTCGGTATAGAAGCCGATATTTGCATCGCCATTGATGGTCGAGATGACGCCAACCTGCTTGCCACCGGCCCCAAGGCCGATCACATCGCCCACAATCGTGGACCAGTCGGCATGGCCGAAGGGGGTGTAGTTGACGAAGATATCCTCAGGCGCGATTCCCTTGTCCAGCAGATAGGATTCAAGGATCGCATTCGTGGTGCGCGGATAGACATAGTCAGTGCCCAGAAGCGCAAATGACTCGACGCCCAGTTCTTCAAGGAAATAATCAACCGCAGGGATCGCCTGCTGGTTTGGTGCCGCACCTGTGTAGAACACATTGCGCGAGCTTTCCTGCCCTTCATATTGCACAGGGTAGAAGAACAGGCCGTTCAATTCTTCCAGCACCGGCAACAACGCCTTGCGGCTCACCGAGGTCCAGGCCCCGAAAATGACATCAACTTCATTCACGGTCAGCAACTGGCGGGTCAGTTCCGCAAAAAGCGGCCAGTCAGAGGCGGGGTCAACGACCACGGCTTCCAGCTCACATCCCAGCACGCCGCCCTTGGCGTTTTGCTGGTCGACAAGCATCAGCATGACATCGCGCAGCGTGGTTTCCGAAATTGCCATGCTGCCTGACAGCGAATGCAGTACGCCAACCTGAATAGGGCAATTTGCGAATGCGGGCGTGGCAGAAAGCAAGGCTGTTGTGGCAGCAGTGGTCAGAAGGGTTTTCTTGATCATGTAATGCATACTCCTGTGAAACGGCTGCATGCGTCTGGAAAGGCTGACTTGAAAGCGAATTTGCACACACCACATCACCCAGGGCAGCAGTCATATGTTGCGCATGTCCGGCAGTCAGGGTCTGCCAGGATCGGGCCGTCGGACATGCATTCTTTGATATAATCGTGCTTTGTTATTGACACTTGCCCGCGCCGACGCAAATCCCGATGCAGCACGTCGCGCAAAGAAGGAGAGTATCCCCCCAAATGCACATTAAATCAGCCAAACCCCGCCTGTGCGCTGAAAAACCATGCAGATATGTGGCGCGTCGCGCAGCGGCAGGGCCGAATCTGGCCCGCAACCTTGCGTCTGGTATCTCCCTTGGGCGGCACGGACGCAACGACGGGAACATGCTGTGACACCTGACATGCCATCCCCTGCGCAAGGGCCTATCGACGCGGTCATCACATGGGTTGACGGCTCTGACCGCAACCACGCGGCCAAACGCGCCAAAGCTATGGGCGCAGCACGCCTCCCGCTTCATCCGAACGGGGTCAATCCGCACCGGTGGGGCAGCAGTGACGAGCTGCGCTATTGCCTTCAGTCGATTGCCAATAACGCGCCTTGGCTGCGCCATATCTGGATCGTGACCGATGACCAGACGCCGGACCTGTCCGCCGTGCCGGACCTGCTGAGAGAGCGGCTGAAAATCATCGACCACACCCAGATATTCGCGGGGTTTACGCAGTATCTGCCGACCTTCAATTCGCTGTCCATCGAAACAGTCCTGTGGCGCATTCCCGGTCTGGCTGACAGGTTCTTGTATTTCAATGATGATGTCTTTCTGACCGCGCCGCTCAGCCCTGAGGATGTGTTTCAAGGTGATGTGCCTGTCTTGCGCGGCAAATGGGCCGATTACACAGCCCTGGAGGCCGACCCGGAGAAGAAACACGACCCCGCCCTGTTCAACCATTTCACCCAGATCAACGCCGCCCGCATGGCAGGCTTAGCGCCCGGTCATCTATGGACCAGCGCCCATGTCGTGCACCCCCTTAGCCGCCCCATTCTGGCGCAGCTCTTCGCGCAGTTCACGCAGCCGTTCATCGCCAATCTCGCGCATCCCTTCCGCGATGTGTCCCAATTCCAGCCGATGGCGCTGCACAATCACACCTGCATCCGCAACGGCCACCATGTCACCCCTGGACAGACAGATTACCTGCATCTGCGCAGCGGTGCCGTAATCGACTTCCCGATTGAGGCCGTGCAGGCTTATCTGCGCCGCTCGGTTCTACCCGACGCCAAATTTCTTTGCGTCAACGATTTGCCGCAGATCGAACAGGCCCTGCCCGATGCGCGCTACTGGATCGAACGCGCCATCAGTGCGTGACCCTGCCCCATTTTCTTGCGTCAAATACTCCGGGGGTGAATTGGCCATAGGCCAAGAGGGGGCAGCGCCCCCTCTCTCCGCCTGAACCGCGGACGGCCTCGGGGCTTGTGTCAGAGGCTGCAACACGGCACTCTCGTGATCGGCAAAAACCGTTGGGGGGAAACGCGGGATGCGGCAATCGGTATTGGGGGGCGGTCTGGTCGCGGCGCTGCTGGTCGGGGGACAAAGTGCTGCGCAGACCAGTTTGCCCGACCCCGTAGAAGATGCGATTTTTGCCCAGCATCCTTCTGATTTGGTGCAACTGGGCTGGCACCTGTTTTACGACCCGATCCTGTCGGGCAACCGCGATGTGGCTTGTGCGACCTGCCACCACCCCGAATTTGGCAGCTCTGACGGGGTGTCGCTGGGCCTTGGGGCCAAGGCGCAGGGGCTTGGCCCTGAGCGCCGCGCAAACCCCGACACCCCGCCAGAGCAACGCATGCCCCGCAATTCGCCTGCGCTGTGGAACCTTGGCGCGGCAGAGTTTACCCGCATGTTCCATGATGGCCGGATCGAGGTGGATGAAACCCGCCCCTCGGGACTGCGCACCCCGCTGGAAGAGGACATGGTCGCAGGCTTTGCCTCGCTTTTGTCGGCGCAAAACATGTTTCCTGTCCTTAGCCCGGACGAGATGGCGGGCCATTACAACGAGAATGACATCGCGCAGGCCGTGCGGCAGGGGCGTCTGACAGGGCCGGGCGGCGCGTGGGATCTGATCGCCGCGCGTATCCGCGACATTCCCGACTATGCCGACCGCTTCGTGGCGTTGAAAGACGATATCGACAGCCCTGCGCAAATCACCTTCCCGCATGTCTCGAACGCCATTGCGGTGTTTGTGGCGGTCGAGTTCCGCTCGGATACCAGCCCGTTTGATGCCTATCTGCGCGGTGAGGGGGCGTTGCCGGACGCCGCGCAGCGCGGTCTGGACCTGTTCTATGGCGCGGCCACCTGCGCCAGTTGCCACTCTGGCCCGTTCCAGACCGATCACCGTTTTCATGCGCGCGGCACCCCGCAACTGGGGCCGGGCAAGGCCGCACGGTTTGAATCGCACAGGCGCGATACCGGACGTATGCGCGTCACCGGGCGCGCGGAAGATGCCTTTGCCTTTCGCACGCCATCCTTGCGCAATATCGCGCACACGGCCCCTTATGGTCATGCCGGATCACATGCCACGCTGGCAGGTTTCATCCGTGACCACGCCGACCCGGTCGCGGCACTTGCGCGCTATGACCGATCTCAGGTCATCTTGCCCGCGCTGGATGTTCAGGATTGGCAGATCATGGATGACCCCACTGAGCGCGCCGCGATTGCACAGGCTGTCAGCACCCCGCCCATCGCGCTGAGTGATGCCGATATTGCCGATCTGGTGGCGTTTCTGGAAACCCTGTCCGACCCGCAAGCCTTATTGGGGCGCTTGGGCGTGCCGGATGCGGTGCCAAGCGGGCTGGAAGTGCCGCGCCCCTAGGCGGCCTGTGCCGGTCTTGATCGTAAAGGGATGCTGCCGAGCCTGCTATGCGCGAGCTGACACAAGATACCCGATAGGGGCAACAATCGCTTTGCACTCCCGAACCGTTATGCCCATAGGCCTTGCATTCCTGCACCATGCCGCTGCGCCACGAGGCTTGTGGCGCGGTGGCGCGGGCGGTTCAGGTGGTTCACGACAAAAGGTGCGCGCGCTGTGTCGTCACACGCGCGGGTCGTCGATCACCTCTTGTCGCTGCTGTCCAAGCCCGTCAATGCCCAACTCGACCAGATCGCCGGGTTTGAGAAAGCGCGGCGGCTTCATCCCAAGCCCCACACCGGGGGGGGTGCCGGTCATGATAATGTCACCGGGAAGCAGCGTGAAAAACTGGCTGAGATAGCTGACCAGAAAGCTGACGCCATACACCATCGTCTTGGTTGTGCCGTCCTGCATGCGCGTGCCGTTGACACTCAGCCACAGGTTCAGGTCTTGCGGGTCGGTCACCTCGTCGCGGGTGACAAGCCACGGCCCGACCGGCCCGAAATTGTCAGAGCTTTTGCCCTTGGTCCATTGCCCGGAGCGGTGCTTTTGCCAGTCGCGTTCGCTGACATCATTGCCGATCGTATAGCCCGCGATATGCGAGAACGCCTCGGATTGCGGAATATAGCGGGCTTGGGTGCCGATGATGATGGCCAGCTCGACTTCCCAATCCGTCGATTTCGATCCTTGCGGGATGATGATGGGGTCATTCGGCCCGCAGAGCGCCGAAGTCGCTTTCATGAAGGTGATCGGCTCTGACGGGACTTCGGCGCCGGTTTCGGCGGCATGGTCGGAATAGTTCAGACCGATGCAGATGACCTTGCCGGTGCCACCAACGCAAACGCCAAGGCGCGCATCCTGTGGCACCTCTGGCAGGGTTTCGGGGTCCAGCCCGCGCAGCATGGCAAGCCCCGCATCCGACAGCACAGGGCCAGCGATGTCCGGCACAAGCCCTGACAGGTCACGGGCGGTGCCTTGTGCATCCAGCATGCCGGGCTTTTCCTGCCCCGCAGGGCCCCAACGCAGCAGTTTCATGGCTTTCTCCCTTTCCGTCATTTATGCCGTATATGCATAGCGGTCCTGGAGCGGGGCCGCAATGCGCGGCCCCGGTGTCGGGGGTCAGCGGCCGCGAATGCGCGGGTCCAGCGCGTCGCGCAGACCGTCGCCAATGTAATTGACGCTCAACACTGTCAACGAGATCAGCACGCCGGGCCAGACGACGCGGGCGGGGTACTGCTCGATCCAGTCGCGCCCTTCATACAGGATGCGGCCCCATGTCGGGAAATCTGGCGGAAAGCCCAGCCCAAGAAAGCTGAGCGCGGATTCTGTGATAATGGCGCTGGCAATGCCCAATGTGGCCGAGACCATGATCGGCGACAGCACATTGGGCAGAATGTGCCGCGTGTTGATGCGCAGCGACGGTGTGCCGATGGAGCGCGCGGCCAGCACATATTCGCGTTCTTTCAGCGCCAGCACATCGCCGCGCACAATCCGCGCGGTCTGCATCCAGCTTGTGATCGCAATGGCAAAGCAGATCAGCAGGAACACTCCGATGGATTCGCCGAAAGTTCGCGCAAGCGTGTCACGAAACAGGGTCACAAGGATCAGCAGCAAGGGCAGCAGGGGCAGCGCAAGGAACAGGTCGGTCACGCGCATCAGCGGGCTGTCGAGCAGCTTGAAATAGCCCGCCAACACGCCAATCAGCGTGCCGATGACCAGCCCAAGGAACATGGCGACCAGCCCGACCGCAACCGAGATGCGCCCGCCATACATCAGCCGCGCCAGAAGATCGCGGCCCAACTGGTCGGTGCCCAAAGGGAAGTCCAAGCTGGGCCCTTGATTTCGCATCCGAATGTTCAACTGTCCCGGATCAACCTGCCAGACCATTGGGCCGACGACTACGAACAGGATGATCGAGACGAACACCGCAAGCCCCGCAAGGGCGCCGCGATGGGTCTTGAACTGGTCCCAGACATCCCACCACTGGTTGCGCGGCGGGCGAAAGGCTTCATCCGGGTTGATGGGGGGCGTGGCGGTGTCAGTCATAGCGAATCCTCGGGTCAAGGATGCCATAGAGGACATCTGCAATCAGGTTGAACAACACGATCAGGATCGCAAAGATAAAGGTGATGGTCTGCACCATTGGCCAGTCGCTGACATAGATCGCGCGGATCAGCGCATCGCCCAGACCGTTCACGCGGAAAATCTGTTCTGTGATGATCGCGCCGGTAAAGACAGTGGGAATGCCGATGGCAATGACAGTCACAACCGGAATCATCGAGTTGCGCAGCACATGGACCAGCACCACGGTCTTTTCGCCCAGACCCTTGGCGCGGGCTGTGCGCACATAATCCTGATTGAGGTTGTCGAGCATCGAGGCGCGCATGAAGCGGCTGATCTGGCTGGCGTTGAACAAGGCCAGCACCGCGACCGGCATGGCGATTTGCCTGACCTGAAACAGGAAGCTGTCCCAGTTCGTGACATTATGGGTGGTATCATACATCGACGGAAACCACCCCAGCCAGACCGAAAAGACCAAGATGAACACAACACCGGTGAAGAATGTAGGCACAGAAAAGCCGATCATCGACACGAACGTGCCGACTTGATCGAACCAGCTATACTGGCGGTAAGCGGAAATCACCCCGATGGGCAATGCGATCAGAATGCCGAAAAGATAGCCCATGCCCACAACCCACAAGGTCTGCGGCACGCGCTGCACCAGAATATCGCCAACGGGCGAACGGGTCTGCCATGACAGGATGCGCGGGCCATCAGGGGCGATGTCCCAGCCGGTCATGCCTGCCAGAATATGCATCGGCTCGATGAAGCACATCATGTAGAGCCACTTGAAATAGCGCACCATGACCGGGTCACCCAGACCCAGCGACTGGCGTATCTGTTCGCGCACTTCCAGCGGGATAGTCAAGGGCAGGCTGCCCGTCGGATCACCCGGAGCCATGTCCAGCATCAAAAACACGATCAGGCTGATAACCAGCACTGTCGGTATGGCAAAAGCCAATCGGCGCAGCGTGTAGGAAAGCATGTGGTCCGCCTTGGTCAGTCGTGATGACCTGCCCCGCGCGGGCGCAGGGCAGGTCAGGTTTCAGCGCGGGATCATTCTTCGATCCGGTACCATTCAGCCTGATTCCAATGCTCGGAATCCCAGACATTCATGACAATGCCGCCAACTGTGGTGGACGCTGCCGACACACGACCGCGTGCGACCAGTGGCAAATGTGCGTAGTCCTGCACGAACATGTCGTTGAGTGCGATGACCAGTTCCTGACGGCGATCAGGATCGGGTTCACGGTTCAACTCTGCCCACAGTTCGTCATACTCTTCGTTGCAGTAGCGGTTGATGTTCTGACCCTGCCACTGTGTTGAAGGCTGCGGCTCGCGGCCACAGCGGCGCTGCTCCAGATGCGGTGTCGGATCAGTGCCTTCAAACAGCGACGCATACATCTGTGCATCGGCAAAGAACTTCAGATAGGTGTCGTTGCTGCCGGGGTCGGACCCGAAGAACACGCCTGCATCGATATTGCGCAAACGGGTCTCAACGCCGATTTCGCGCCAGTCGGCTTGAATCAGCGCCTGAAAGTCCTGCCGTACAGCGTTGGTCGATGTCTGGAACAGCAATTCCAGCCGCTCGCCATCCTTGACACGGATGCCATCGGGGCCACGTTCCCAGCCAGCTTCGTCCAGCAGTTCATTGGCGCGGTCAATGTCCTGCACAAGGCAGTTGTCATTGTTCGGTGATGCCATAGCAGGCGGGGCGACGATGAAGTTACAGGTCGCCATGCCCATTGGGCCAAAGCCGATTTCAGTCAGCAATTCGCGGTCAATCGCGCGGCTGAGTGCTTCGCGTACGCGAATATCCGACAGGATCGGGTGCGGATGCGCGCGGGTTCCGCGCTCATCTGGTGGCAGATCCGGCGATACGTCGGTGAAGTTCAACTCGATCCGTTCCATCAGCGGGCCGAAATCGACCAGCAATTCGCCCATTCCGCCAGCTTCCATCTGTTCGATGACTTCGGGTGCAAGTTGCAGGTTCCAAGCGTAGTCCATCTCGCCGGTCTGGAACACGGCGCGCGCCGCGCCATTGGCATCGCCACCACCGGCCCAAGTGATTGTCTCGAAATAGGGCTGGGTTGGCACGCGGTAGTTTTCATTCGCCACAAATTCGATCACGTCATTGGGGCGGAAGTTCGACACCACATAGGGGCCGGTCCCGATAGGGGCAAAGTTTGCGTCCGTGCATTCAGGTGCGCGCGCACCAAGGCAGTCTTGAAACTGCTCCTGCTGGATGATGACCGACCCTGCGCCCACGAAGGGCAGGTAGGGGTTTGGTGTGACATCCTCGAAATAGACAGTAACTGTCAGGTCATCCACGGCCTCGACCCGGTCGATCCCGGCGAAACGGTCGCGGTACGAACAGCCGCCTTCGGGATGGGTGCAATATTCATAGCTGAACACCACATCGGCCGACGTCACAGGCGAGCCATCGGACCACAACAGTCCTTCGGTCAGGGTCCATGTGATGGACTTCAGGTCTTCGGCCACGCCGCCATTGTCCAGCGTCGGGATTTCATCCACCAGCCACGGGGTCAGTTCGCCCAGATTGTCAAAGCGGGCCAGCGGCTCCAACACGACCGAGGCTGCGTTCATTTCCTTGGTGCCGCCCGACAGATACGGGTTCATTGTGGATACGGCCTGCCAGTAGATGATGTTCAGATGGCCGGATGAGCCGCGCTCTCGATCTGCCAGCGCCATGGCTGGGGCCATGACAATGGCGGCGGCAGTGCCCAAAAGGGCTACTCTGGTTTTCATGCGTCTTCTCCTTGTTGGTTGCGCTCGGTCCTCGGTGCGCCGGTTTGCCCGGCGTCGTTATAAAGATGGCAGGCTGCGAAATGACCCGGAGCCAGCTCTCTATATTCGGGGTCGATCTGGTGGCAGATGTCCATGACCTTGGGGCAGCGTGTGCAGAAATTGCAGCCCTTGGGCGGGTTCGAGGGCGAGGGGACATCGCCTTTGAGAATGATGCGCTGCACACGCGCCTCGACCGACGGATCGGGATCGGGCACAGCCGAGAGCAGCGCTTGCGTATAGGGGTGCAGCGGGTCGGCATAAAGCGCATCGCGCGGGGCCAGTTCAACGATCTTGCCCAGATACATGACTGCGACACGGTCGGCGATATGGCGCACCATCGACAGGTCATGGCTGATGAACATATAGGTCAGGCCCAATCTGTCCTGCAATTCTTCCAGCAGGTTCACGACTTGCGCCTGAATGGACACATCCAGCGCTGCAATCGGTTCGTCGCAGATGATGAATTTCGGGTTGAGCGCCAGCGCGCGCGCAATCCCGATGCGCTGGCGCTGCCCGCCTGAAAACGCATGCGGATAGCGGTTGGCAAAGCTGCGGTTCAGCCCGACCGCATCCATCAATTCATAAATGCGTTCCAGCTTTTTGGCTTTTGACCAGTCGGTGTGCTCGTCCAGCGGCTCGCCGATGATGGCCGCGACGGTCATGCGCGGGTTCAGGCAGGCTTGTGGGTCTTGAAACACCATCTGCATGATCGGGCGCATTTTGCGCAGCGCGCTCTGGCTTTTGCCGCCAATCTCGACACCGTCAATCTTGATCGTGCCAGAGGTGATGTCATACAGCCGCAGCACCGCGCGCCCGCAGGTGGATTTGCCGCACCCGGATTCGCCGACAATGCCCAGTGTCTCGCCCTCATAGATATCGAAGCTCAGCCCGTCGACGGCTTTGATATTGCCTGTGTGACGGCGCAGAATGCCGGTATTGATTGGGAAGTGCATTTTCAGGTCGCGCACTTCGACCAGTTTGCGCCGCTCAGCCATGACGCGGCCCTCCTGTCTTGTGGTCCCAGAAACACGCGGTGTCATGCCCCTCGGACACCACAACGCGGCTTGGATTCTCGCGGGCGCAGCGGTCAAAAGCATGGGCGCAGCGCGCGCGGAACGGGCAGGAAGTGGGGTGTTGCGACAACATGGGCGGCTGGCCCGCAATGACATTGAGTTGCGGCGCACGTTCGCCGCGCACTGACGGCACGGTTTTCATCAACGCGCGCGTATAGGGGTGGGCGGGGTTGGCAAACACTTCGCGCACAGGGCCATATTCGGCGACTTGCCCGCCATACATGACCATCACTCGATCAGCGATGCCCGCGATTACGCCCAGATCATGCGTGATCCAGATAATCGACATGCCCAGTTTCTGGCGCAGGTCTTTCACCAGTTCGAGAATTTGGGCCTGAATGGTCACATCCAGCGCGGTGGTCGGTTCATCCGCGATTAACACCTTGGGATCGCAGGCCAGCGCAATGGCAATCATCACGCGTTGGCGCATACCGCCGGAAAACTGATGGGGGAAATCGCTTAACCGGGCGCTGGCGTCGGGAATGCCCACAAGTTCCAGCAAGTCCACAGCGCGCTTGCGTGCGCGGGCCTTGTCCATGCCCATATGCTTTCGCAACGGCTCCATGATCTGAAAACCGACCGTGAACACCGGGTTGAGCGAGGTCATCGGGTCTTGAAACACAAACCCGATATCGCGCCCGCGCAGCGCTTGCAGATCGCGCTGTGACAGTTTCAGCAGATCCTTGCCGTCGAACTGCACCGACCCTGCGCGCACTTCGGCAGGAGGGCTGGGCAACAGCCCGATCAGCGACATCATCGTGACCGATTTGCCAGAGCCGGATTCGCCCACAACCCCCAGCAATTCGCCGGGTTGCAGTTCGAAACTGACTGAATTCACGGCATGAATGTCACCAGCGCGGGTGGCAAATACAGTTTTGAGGTTCTGCACTTGCAGAACCGACAGGCCGGTTTCCGGCATGAACTCTCCCTGAGTTTATTATTTTTCTACGGTTGATCCGTGTGTGGCTACTGTTGGCGATTTTGTGTCTTCCAGCAAGAAAAAGTTTTAGCACCGGAAAAGAGGGGCGAGGCAGTGCAATTTTTCCGGCAGATTGCCGCTTGGCGACAACTTTGGCGCGACCGCCTATGATTTAGGCAGGAAAAACCTGTCTGCGTGTCCGCCATGCACAAGGCAGACAGGGCGGGATGACACTGTCGCGCGGGGCATAGGGTTTGGTGCTGACGTCCCTGCGCAACGGGGTATCGCCGCCGCGCCGCCCATAGCGCCGCTTGCCCTGCGCTGGTGTGCTTTCGGGAACAAATCGCCTGCCTGCGCGTTAATTTCGCTGGAGGGAATCATGTCATCATTCCGCAGTCGTCACATCACACGTCCGATTTTCAACTGGGCCAAGGGGGCCATGCCCGGCCTGTCGCAGACCGAGCGCGAGGCGCTTGAGGCCGGCGAAGTCTGGTGGGATGCCGAGTTATTTTCCGGCAACCCTGACTGGAAAAAACTGGCCGCTGTACGGGCGCCCACCCTGAGCAACGACGAACAGGCCTTTATTGATGGCCCCTGCGTCGAGTTGTGCGGGATGCTGGATGACTGGGCGATCAACCACACCGATGGCGATATCAGCCCCGCTGTGTGGGATTTTATGCGCAAGAATCGGTTTTTTGGCATGATTATCGCGCGTGAATACGGGGGCTTGGGTTTTTCCGCCTTTGCCCATTCCGAAGTTGTGCGGCGATTGTCGATGGTCTCGATTCCTGCGGCGGTGACCGTGATGGTGCCAAATTCGCTGGGGCCGGGCGAGTTGTTGCATTTGTTCGGCACGAAAGACCAGAAAGACCACTGGCTGCCGCGTCTGGCCGATGGGCGTGAATTGCCTGCCTTTGGTCTGACCAGCGACGAGGCTGGATCGGACGCGTCCGCGATGGTGGATCGGGGTGTTGTCTGTCGCGGAGAGTGGCAGGGCAAAGAAGTGCTGGGCATCCGGCTGAACTGGGCGAAGCGCTATATCACACTTGCCCCAGTCTGCACCCTTCTGGGGCTTGCGTTCAAGCTGGAAGACCCCGAAGGCCTGTTGGGGGATGACCCCGAACCGGGCATCACCTGTGCGCTGGTTCCCACCGATTTGCCCGGTGTCGAAATCGGGCGGCGGCATATTCCGGCGGGCACCATGTTTCAAAACGGCCCCACGACAGGCACGGATGTGTTTGTCCCCATCGAGAATATCATCGGCGGGGCAGAGCAGGCGGGCAAGGGCTGGCTGATGCTGATGAGTGCGCTGGCGGCGGGGCGTGGGGTTTCACTGCCGTCACTGGCCTGTGCTGCGACCAGTGCGGCCGCGCATTCCAGCGGGGCTTATGCGCGGGTGCGCGAGCAATTCAATCTGCCAATCTCGAAATTCGGGGGCATTCAGGAGCCGCTGGCGCGGCTGGCGGCCAATGCCTATGCCGTGGAGGCGGCGCGCCGTCTAACCTGTGCGGGGCTGGATGAAGGGCGCGCGCTGTCGGTAATTTCGGCGCTGATGAAATATTCGGCCACGGACAGGATGCGCGCAGCGGTTAATGATGCGATGGACATTCACGCGGGCAAGGCCGTGATTGACGGGCCGTCCAATTACCTTTCGCCCAATTACCGCGCGGTGCCGGTCGGCATTACTGTTGAGGGGGCCAATATTGTCACGCGGTCGCTGATGGTGTTCGGGCAAGGCGCGATCCGCGCGCATCCGCATTTGCTGGACGAAATTCTGGCGCTGGAGGATGGGCAGAAAGACGCGGGTCTTGCTGCCTTTGACACGCATTTCTGGCAGCATGTCGGCCATTCTATCCGCACGGTCGGGCGCAGCTTTGGCCGTGCCATGACCGGAGCGCGTTTCGCGCCCGCCCCGCTCTCGGCAACCGAAGCGCGCGATGCGCCGATCTACCGCGAATTGTCGCGCTGGTCGGCGGCATTTGCGATCACGGCTGATCTGGCGTTTCTGACCATTGGCGGCGGGCTGAAGCGCATGGAAATGTTGTCCGGGCGCATGGCCGATATACTGAGCGAATTGTATTTCACCTCGGCGGTGCTGAAGCGCTGGAACGATGAGGGCAGACAGGCCGAAGACTTTGATCTTGTCGCCTATAATGCGCAGCGCGCCTTTGCGCGCATCAGCGCCTTGCTGGATGAGACAATCGCCAATTTCCCATCGCGCGGGGCGGCGTTTGTGTTGCGGGTTGTGACGCGTCCGCGTGCTGTGACGCGTGGCCCGTCCGACGTGCTGATCGCACGCTGCGCGGCGCTGATCAGTGAACCGGGGCCAACGCGCAATCGTTTGTCGGGCGTGCTGAATGGTCCGGGGCAAGCCGTGGGCATCATGGCCTTGAACGAGGCGTACTCCAGAACAGTTGCGACAGATGGGTTGCGCAAACGCCTGCGCGAGTTGGGCATGACTTCGGCGCAGGCCCTTGAGGCCGGATTGCTGAGCCAGCCCGAAAAGACCCAGCTTGATGAATTGGCCGAGGTCGTCGCAAGGGTGATTGCTGTGGATGATTTCTCGCCCGAGGAATTTGCCGCATTGCTGCCCGCATCCGCCGACTCCAAGAACAAGCCCACGCAGAAGGAGGCCGCTGAATGACAGCCAGAGAGGTATTTTTGGTAGATGGCGCGCGCACACTGTTCCTGAAGGTGCGCGGCAAGCGCGGCCCGTTCACACCAGTCGATCTGGCGGTGCAATCAGGCCGCCCCTTGCTCGCGCGCCAGCCTTTCGCGCCGGATGCGTTCGACATGGTTATTCTGGGCTGTGTCAATGTCATCGCGGATGAGATGAACCCCGCCCGCGTGGCGGCATTACGGTTGGGCATGGGTGATGCAATGGTGGCCTTTACGGTCCAGATCAATTGCGGCTCTGGTATGCAATCCATTGATACGGCCTTTCGCACCATTCGAGAAGGGTCTGGCGATCTGATCCTTGCTGGCGGGGCCGAGGCGCTGAGCCATGCCCCATTGGTCTTGCGCGATGACGCTGTCGATTGGCTGGCCGGAATGCAAAGCGCGTCCGGCCCTTTGGCGACGGCACAGAACGCGGTGCAAATCCGGCCAAGGCACTTGAAACCCGTCGTCGGACTGGAACGCGGCTTGACCGACCCGATCACCGACCTGAGTATGGGACAGACCGCAGAGGTGCTGGCGCATCATTTCGGCATCACCCGCGCAATGGCAGATGCCTATGCGGTTGAAAGCCACAAGCGCCTTGCCGCCGCGCAACATAATGGCACCCTGTCGACCGAGGTGATGCCCGCTTTTGACAAAGAAGGCAGTGTTTACAAGTATGATGATGGTGTGCGCGCGGACAGTGCTGTTGACAAGCTGGGCAATCTGAAACCGGTTTTCGAGAAACCTTACGGACAGGTGACAGCGGGCAACTCCTCGCAGGTGACGGATGGCGCGTCATGGTGCATTCTGGCCTCTGGTGACGCGGTCAAGCAGCATAATCTGACGCCAATCGCCCGGCTGGTGGACAGCGAATGGGCCGCACTTGATCCGTCTGTCATGGGGCTGGGGCCGGTGATGTCGGCAACGCCGCTGCTGTCGCGTCATGGGTTTGGCCGCGACGACATAGATTTGTGGGAAATCAACGAAGCTTTTGCCGCACAAGTGCTGGCCTGCCTTGCGGCATGGCAGGACGAAGATTTCTGTCGTGATGTGCTGGGGCTGAAAGACACCTTTGGCATGATCCCGCGCGAGCAACTGAATATTCATGGCGGGGCCATTTCAATGGGCCACCCAGTTGGCACCAGTGGCAACCGCATTGTCCTGCATCTGGCCAATGCGCTGCACGCCACGGGCGGCAAGCGCGGTGTGGCCAGCGAATGTATTGGTGGCGGTCAGGGCGGCGCGATGATCCTGGAGGCAGTGTGATGGATGGCGAACTGAAAGACTTTCTAAAGGCGTCAAAGCTTGAACTGGGCGGCGCGGTCGCGGCGCTGGGCGACGGGCATTGGCGCTACGGCGTAGATGACGACAAGATTGGCTGGCTTGTGCTGGACCGCACCGATGCGTCGGTCAACACCATCTCGGACACCGTCCTGCGCGAGCTGGAGCGCCATATTGAGCAGATCGAGGCAGACCCGCCGCGCGCGCTGGTCATGCGGTCAGCCAAAAGCGCAGGCTTTGCCGCTGGGGCCGATATTCGCGCCCTTGCCACAATGGACGCAGACGAAACCGAAAAGCTGCTGAAGGAAGGGCACGCGCTGCTGCATCGATTGGAAGGGCTGTCATGTCCGACGATCGCCGCAATTCACGGGGCCGCATTGGGGGCCGGGTTTGAACTGGCGCTGGCCTGTGATTACCGCATTGCGATCACAGGCGCCTCTTTCGGGCTGCCGGAAGTGCGCCTTGGGCTGCATCCGGGGCTGGCGGGCACTGTGCGCCTGCCCGAATTGATCGGGCCACTTGCCGCGATGGAGATGATGCTGACCGGCAAGACCGCGCATACCAAACGCGCGAAAGAGATTGGCATTGTTGATCTGATTGTCGAAGAGCGCCATTTGCGCCCCGCCGTGCTGGCAATTGCGCATGGCAAGGTCGCCAAACACAATCGCGGTGTGATGGCCAAGGCATTTGATCTGTCTGCGGCGCGGTCGCTGGCGGCAGAGAGAATGCGCCGCGAAACACAAAAGAAAGCCCCGAAAGAGCATTATCCCGCCCCCTATGCGCTGATCGACAACTGGGCGCAGCACGGCAATGATCGGGACTTGATGCAAGAGGCTGAAATCACCTCTTTCGCCAAATTGCTGCAAACGGACACCAGCAAGAACCTGATCCGCGCCTTCATGCTGCGCCAGACCCTGAAACAAGGGGGGCAGGCGGCCGATAAAATCGCCAATGTGCATGTGATTGGCGCAGGTATCATGGGCGCGGAAATTGCCGCTTGGGCCGCGATGCAGGGCAAACAGGTGTCCGTCACTGACCCGGATGAAGCAGCATTGGGCCAGATGATCAAGCAGGCCACGCGCATCTGCAAGGACGCGCATAAGGACAGCCTTGCCACCCGTGACACGCTGGACCGGCTGATGCCGGACCCGCAGGGCTATGGCCTGCGCCACGCCGATCTGGTGATCGAGGCCGGACCAGAAAACCCCGAGACGAAAGCCAGCATCTTTGCTGATCTGGCCAAGCAGATGAGAGCAGGGGCCATTCTGGCCACCAACACATCCAGCCTGCAACTGGCCGGGCTGACCGACCATGTGCCCGACAAGGCCCGGTTTGCGGGGCTGCATTTCTTTAACCCCGTCAGCAAGGTGCCCTTGGTCGAGGTGGTCAGCCACAAGGGCACAAGTGCTGATACCCGCGACCGCCTGATGGGGTTTTGCACCGCGATCGACCGCTTGCCGGTGGCGGTCGCAGATGCGCCCGGTTTTCTGGTAAACCGCGCCCTGATGCCCTATCTGCTAGAGGCGCTTTTGCTGATGGATGAGGGCATCTCGAAAACGCAGATTGATCGCGCAGCGCTTGATTTCGGCATGCCGATGGGGCCTGTCACACTGGCAGATCAGGTCGGTCTGGACATCTGCCTTGATGTCGCCGAAAGCCTGAACAAATCGCTCGACACGCCAATTGCGGAAATACCGTCGATGCTGCGTGAAAAGGTTGAAGCGGGTGATCTGGGGCGCAAGACCGGGCGCGGCTTTTATGACTGGTCAGACGGCACGCCGAAACCAGACAGCGAAGATAAGATCAGCTTCAATCTGACGGATCGCCTGATCCTGCCGATGCTGAACGCCTGCGCGTATTGCTTGCGCGAGGGTGTGGTCGGCAGTGTTGACGAGCTGGACGCGGCGATGATTTTCGCCACTGGTTTCGCGCCATTCCGCGGCGGGCCGATGCACTATGCGCAAGCGCGTGGCCATGATGCCCTTCATGCGTGCCTGAAAGAGTTTGAGAAATCGCATGGTGCGCGCTTTGCCCCGGACCCTTACTGGAGCAAGGATGCCTGAGACGACAGAGCATTTCACATCCGATGACCCCGTAATCGACTGGATACTTAAAACGGTCGGTCATGATCTGCGGGTGGCGCTGCCGCTGGGGCTTGGCAAGCCTGTCACGCTGATCAACGCATTGGTGCGCCGCGCGTGTAACGACCCGTCTATCCGGTTGGAGATATTCACTGCCCTGACGTTGGAGCGCCCTGACCCCTCGTCCGATATGGAGCGGCGCTTTTTGGAGCCTGCACTCGACCGGTTATTCGGCGACTACCCGCAGATCGAATATGCGCGGTTGCTGCGCGCGGGCAAATTGCCGGACAATATTCGCGTCACCGAATTTTTCCTGCAAGCGCCAAACTGGGTCAAAGTACAGGCCGCGCAGCAGAGTTATGTATCGGCCAATTACACACATGCGCTGGATGTGTTGCTGGACCAGAAGCCGAACCTTGTCCTGCAACTGCTGGCGCGCGACGGCCAGAACCACAGCCTGTCCTGCAACACCGATATCAGCAGCGATCTGTTGCGCTTGCGCAAGCAGGGGGCGGCTGACTTCGCCTTTGTGGGGCAGGTGCATGCGGATCTGCCCTTCATGCCCGGAACGGGTGAGATTGCGCAGTCCGAATGCGCGGCGCTGATGACGCCCGATGCGCCGCCCCATGATCTGTTTTCTGTCGTCAAACAGCCCGTCAGTTTGCAAGATCATGCGATTGGCCTGCATGCCTCGCGGTTGATCCGCGACGCCGGCACGCTGCAAATCGGCATTGGCCAGATTGGCGATGCGATTGCCCATGCCCTGACCCTGCGCCATGACGACCAGATCGCGCCGCTTTGGGCGGATTGTCCCTTTCCGCGCGCAGAGCGTTTCAACGAGTGTGGCCCGTTCCAGTCCGGCCTGTATAGCGTGACCGAGATGTTGGTGGATGGCCTGCTTGCCTTGTTCGAGCGCGGGATCATCCGGCGTGAGGTGGACGGGGCCGCGATCCATGCGGGTTTCTTTCTGGACAGCCGCGATTTCTATGCGCGGCTGAAAGCGCTGCCCCTGCAAGAGCGCGCGCGTATCGCTATGATGCCGGTCTCCTTTACCAATTCGCTGCTGGGGGATGAGGAGGCAAAACGCGCCGCACGGCCACAGGCGCGGTTCATCAATTCGGCAATGATGGTCACATTGCTTGGGGCCGTGGTTTCCGATGCGACCGAGGATGGCACGGTTGTCAGCGGCGTTGGCGGGCAGTTCAATTTTGTTCATCAAGCCTTTGCGCTGCGCGATGCCCGCGCGATCATCACGCTGCCCGCAACCCGGCAAGGTAAATCCGGGCTGACGTCCAACATTCGCTGGAGCTATGGCCATGTCACCATTCCGCGCCATTTGCGTGACATTGTGGTGACGGAATACGGCATTGCCGATCTGCGCGGCAAAAGCGACGCTGACACCATTGCAGCCCTGCTAGAGGTTTCCGACAGCCGCTTTCAGAAAGAACTTGAAGACAAGGCCAAAGCGGCGGGGAAATTGCCAGACTCCTACCGTTTGCCTGATGCCGCACGCAACAACACGCCAGAGGCGTTGCAGACATGGCTGGGCCCGCACCGCGACGACCATCTGCCAAGTTTTCCCTTCGGCACGGATTTCACGGATATAGAGCAGTATCTTTTGCCCGCCCTTGGCGATTTGCGCCGCGCCAGTGCGCGTATATCGACCCTTTTGCCGCTGATGCGCGACGGGCTACGCGGCGAACCCGCCCGCCGCGAGCAAGATGCGCTAAAGCGTATGGCGCTTGACCAGCCTGACAGCCTCAAGGCCCGTTTGTCCGCACTGGCCCTGCGGGGCGCGTTGCGACAGCACGAGGGCCGCGTGTGACGGTTGATTGCGCGTGCGAAAGCGGCAAATGTCTGCGGCATCCTGATACCTGTTGCACGAAGCCTGACGAAATACAGCGCATTTTCAGTTGCGCCATTGGCGGGCAGCACAATCTTTGGTTTAACCGCGTCAGGGTTTGAAAAGGACAGAGAATGCAGGTGAATGGTGAACGGTTCCTGAAGGATTTACACGATCTGCGCGTGTTCGGTGCCTCTGGCGTCGGCAAAGGCGTTGTGCGCCCCGCATATTCCCCTGCTGACATTGCCGCGCGCGAATGGCTGGTAGGCCGGATGCGTGATGCGGGCCTTGATGTCCGGTTTGATCCGGTTGGCAACCTGTGGGGGCTTGCCAAGGGGAGGTCGCTGTTGATCGGCTCTCACAGTGACAGCCAGCCCGAAGGCGGTTGGCTGGACGGCGCGCTCGGTGTCGTGATGGGGCTGGAGCTGGCGCGCGCGGCGAACGAAGCGGGCGGGCCTGCCATATCCGTCGTCAGTTTTCAGGATGAGGAGGGGCGCTTTGGTGTCACAACCGGAAGTGCAATCTGGTCCGGCAGTTTGTCACTGGACCATGCCGATACGCTGACCGACAGCGCGGGCACCAGCTTTGCGGATGCGCGCGCGGCGATGGCACATCTGGCCGGGGAGTTCGTCGATCCGGCGCGGTTCAGCGGCTTTGTCGAATGCCATATCGAGCAGGGGCCATGGCTGGACGATGCGGGACAATCCATCGGGGTTGTCACCGATATCGTGGGCATACGGGACATGCGCATCACGATGGAGGGCGAGCAAAACCATGCGGGCACAACGCCGATGCATTTGCGCCGCGATGCGTTTCAGGCGCTTTCGGCCTTCAATACCGCGCTGAATGACAGGCTGCGCAATGTGGTGACGCCGCAATCCGTATGGACCATCGGCCATGTCAACTTGCATCCGGGTGCGCATTCCATCGTGCCCGGCAAGGTGGTGTTCTCGATGCAGTGGCGGGACGGCGACGCTGTGCGCCTGAAGCGGATGGAGGACGTGATCCGCGACACGGCTTGTGAGGTGGCAGATACGATGGGGATGGAGGTGTCGTTTGGGGAAATGCTGGGGCTGGAACCTGTGGCGATGGACAGGCATTTGCACAAAGCCATCGCGCAGGCCGCGCAAGACCTTGTACCGGAGGGGTGGCGCGAGATGCAGTCAGGCGCCTTGCACGATGCCACCAATGTCGCGTCGCTGATGCCTGCCGCCATGATGTTCGTGCCCTCGATCAACGGGATCAGCCATGCCTTTTCCGAGGATACGAATGAAGCTGATTTGCTGTGCGGCCTGAACGTGCTGGCCGCCGCAGTGCCGGATCTGGCAAAATCGGGTGCCGGTTCTGCATAGCGCTGCCCTTGCAGCGCCAAAGCGCCTTTTTGTTTGCCCTAGCGTGGGGTTTTTGGTCCAATACCCTGCATGTCGGAAGGAATGAGAATGCCACATGACCACTCAGATCACGACAACCATCTTGATCCGATGGAGGCACGGGTGCGGGCCTTGGAAACCATCCTGACGCAAAAGGGGTTGGTGGACCCCGCCGCAATGGACAGGATCATCGAAACCTATTCCGAGGATGTCGGCCCGAAGAATGGCGCGCAGGTCGTGGCGCGGGCTTGGGATGATCCCGATTTCGCAGACTGGCTGGCGCGTGACGCCACAGCGGCGATCGAGGCGATGGGGTTTTCGGGGCGTCAGGGCGAACATATGCACGCGGTGTTCAACACCGGTTCCGTGCATAACCTTGTGGTTTGCACATTGTGCTCTTGCTACCCGTGGCCGGTCTTGGGCCTGCCGCCAGTATGGTATAAATCGCCCGCGTATCGGTCGCGTGCCGTCTACGAGCCGCGTGCTGTGCTGGCTGAATTTGGCGTCACCCTGCCCGAAGGCCAACAGGTGCGCGTCTGGGATTCAACCGCCGAATTGCGCTATCTTGTGATCCCTGAGCGGCCCGCTGGCAGCGACGGCCTGTCACAGGCAGAACTCGCCGCACTGGTCACGCGTGACAGCATGATCGGGGCGGGGTTGCCACAGGTGCCCGCATGAACGGGCCGCATGACCTTGGCGGGCAGATGGGGTTTGGCGGGGTCCATCCCGAAGGCGAAGGCGCACCGCTTTTCCATGCCGATTGGGAAGCGCGCGCGCTTGCACTGACGCTATGTGCGGGCGCTTTGGGGCGCTGGACGCTGGATGAAAGCCGCCATGCGCGCGAATGCCTGCCCCCGGCTGTTTACTATGGGTCCAGCTATTACGAGATTTGGATTCGCGCCCTTGAAGATTTGCTGCGAACTCATGACCTGATTGCGCAGGCGGACCTGACAGCAGGCACGGCGGCAGTTGCCGACGCCCACCCCAAGCGTTTGACACCCGAGGCGGTTGCCCCCGGTTTGCGTCGCGGTGCACCAACGGGCCGGCCCTTGTCCGCCGCCCCGTTATTTCGCCCCGGTGACAGGGTGCGCGCGCGGGTGATGCATCCGCGCGGCCACACCCGCTTGCCGCGTTATGTGCGCGGCGCGGTGGGGGTGGTGGAGGCCGATCATGGCGGGCATGTTTTCCCCGACACCAACGCACATGGACAGGGCGAGGCACCGCAGCGGCTGTATACCGTTGTCTTTGAAGGTCGCGCCTTGTGGGGCGCGGATGCCGAAGCGTGGCTGACCGTTTCTGTCGACGCATGGGAGAGCTATCTTGAACGCGCCTGAACACCCCTTTGATGCGCCGTGGCAGGCGCAAGCCTTTGCGATGACCGTCGCGCTGCATGAACAAGGGCTGTTCACATGGGGCGAATGGACGGTGGCCTTGTCGGAGGCACTGAAAGCGGTTGGACCGGATGGCGCGGAGTATTACCTGTGCTGGGTTGTCGCGCTGGAGACTATTCTTGACGCGAAGCTGGGGACAACCGGCGCGCAACGCGCTGAACTGGAACAGGCATGGCACCGCGCGGCATGGGCAACCCCGCATGGCCAGCCAATCTGCCTGATGAACGACCCCGAAGCCGCCCCTGTGAAGGCGTGAAACCGGTGCTTTGCCTGCGCTGCGTTTCAAGCCCGCTTTCAGTTTTTCTGAAACTAAATGCAATTTAATTCGATTGATCTGAAGTGCAGGGCGCGGCTAAACTGATCCACAAGCAAGGGGTGGATTATGGATGCAGGGCGACTGACATTGGCACAGGTCGAACAGCTTGCTGCGCGCACGCTGGTGGGCGCGGGTGCCTCTGACATGCAGGCGGCATCGGTGGCGCGGTCAACACGGCTGGCCGAACGTGACGGCATCCGCAGCCATGGCCTGATGTATGTGCCAATCTATGCCGAGCATTTGCGCTGCGGCAAGGTTTTGGGGCAGGCGGTGCCGCAGGTCACGCAGCCGCGCGCAGGCGTCGTGCGGGTTGATGCGGGAAACGGGTTTGCCCATGCCGCCATAGATGCGGGCTGGGACAGGTTCACAGCGTCGGTGCGTGCGCTAGGTGTGGCGGCCATGGCGTTGCACAATTCTTACAATTGTGGCGTTCTGGGGCATCATGCCGAACGGCTTGCCGAAGAGGGGCTGGTGGGGCTGTGCTTTACACATGCGCCCGCGTCGATTGCACCTGTGGGTGGCAAGCGCCCTGTAATTGGCACAAACCCGTTCGCGCTGGCGGTGCCGGACGGGGCAGGCGGCGCGTTGCTGGTGATTGATCAATCCGCCAGTGTGATCGCAAAATCCGAAATCCTGCTGCATGCGCGCGAAGGGCGCGCGATCAATCCCGATTGGGCGCTTGACGCGGATGGCCAGCCGACAACGGATGCAGAGGCCGCGCTTGCCGGGTCCATGCGTCCTGCGGGTGAGCAAAAGGGCTTTGGCGCGGGCCTGATGGTCGAGATATTCGCCGCCGCGTTGGCCGGTGCCAACCTGAGCATCGAGGCCAGCCCCTTTTCCGGCCCAAAGGGCGGCCCGCCCGCAACGGGGCAGTTTTTTATGGGCGTCGATCCGGCGGCCTTTGGTGCCGCGCAGTTCGGCGCGTCGATGGACAGGCTTGCAGCGGCGATCACCGAACAAGAGGGGGCGCGCCTGCCCGGTGCGCGCCGCGTTGCCAACCGCGCCCGAATTGAACGCGAGGGCGTGCAGGTTGATGCCGCGCTGATGGACAGAATTACATCTGCCTGAAGGGCAGGAAGGAATGACATGACACTGGAAACCCGGAATTTCATCGCAGGCGACTGGCAAGACGGCGCTACAGTGCTGGACAACCGCAACCCGTCGGACCTGTCGGACCTGATCGGGGCGTTTGCGCAGGCTGATGCGGCGCAACTGGACGCCGCCCTGTCTGCCGCGCGCCATGCGCAAGCGGTATGGGGGGCCACCGGCCCGCAAAAGCGCCATGATGTGCTGATGGCAATCGGCACCGAGATGATGGCGCGCGCCGAAGAGATCGGCACCCTGATCGCGCGTGAGGAAGGCAAGCCGCTGGCCGAGGGTAAGGGCGAAGTCTTTCGCGCGGGCCAGTTTTTCACCTATTTCGCCGCCGAAGCGCTGCGCCAGTTGGGCCAGACCGCGGACAGCGTGCGCCCGGATATCGAAATCGACGTGCGGCGCGAACCAGTGGGCGTGGTGGCGATTATCAGCCCGTGGAATTTTCCTGTGGCAACGCCTGCTTGGAAAATCGCGCCCGCACTCGCCTTTGGCAATGCGGTGATCTGGAAACCTGCCAATCAGACGCCCGCCAGCGCCGTGGCCCTGACCCAGATCATCGCCAAGCAAGACCTGCCCAAGGGGCTGTTCAATCTGGTCATGGGGGCGGGGCACACCATCGGGCAAGCACTTGCCGAAAGCGCGCAGATCGACGCGATCAGCTTTACCGGATCGGTCCCGGTGGGGCGCGGGATTGCAGCGGCAGCCATTCCCAACATGACCAAGTTGCAGATGGAAATGGGGTCCAAGAACCCGATGGTCATCATGGACGATTGCGACCTTGATCTGGCTGTGGCCCATGCGACCAACGCCGCCTTTGGCGGAACGGGCCAGAAATGCACCGCCGCCAGCCGGTTGATCGTGCACGCGCGCATCCACGATGCCTTTGTCGAGAAACTGGTGGCCGCGGCGCAAGCGTTGAAGGTGGGTCATGCGCTGGAAAGCGGCACGCAGATCGGCCCCGTGGTCAGCGCCGACCAGCTTGCCGCCAATCTGGCCTATATCGACACTGGCAAGGGCGAGGGCGCTGAGCTTCTATGCGGCGGCACGCGGCTGGAGCGCGCGACCGAGGGGCATTTCATGGCCCCCGCCGTATTCGCGGCCACGCGCAACGACATGGTGATCAACCGCGAGGAAATGTTCGCCCCCATCACCTGTGTGATCAAGGCGGACAGCTATGACGAAGCCTTGCATATCGCCAATAACACCGAATTTGGCCTGACCGCTGGCATCATGACCCGCGATCTGGCGCGCGCCACGCATTTCCGCCGCAACGCGCGTGCGGGGTGTATCATGGTCAACCTGCCCACCGCGGGCACGGATTACCATGTGCCTTTCGGTGGGCGCGGGGCGTCCAGCTATGGGCCGCGCGAACAGGGCCGCTACGCCGAGGAGTTTTATACCATCGTCAAGACATCCTACATCTATTCGGGGGCGCCTGCATGACGCCGCCTCGCATTGACGCGCTGCAATATGCCAACTGGTCGGAAAAGGTTTTCCGCCAGATGCGGGCAGGCAGTGTCGATGCGGTGCATGTCACGATCACCTATCACGAGAATTTCCGCGAAACGGTGCTCAATATCGAGGCGTGGAATGGCTGGTTTGAGCGTTTCCCCGATCTGATCTTTCAGGGGTTCACAGCCGAGGACATCACCTTGGCGCGTCAGACCGGACGCACGGCGATTTTCTTCGGGTCGCAGAACCCGTCCTGCATCGAGGATGATATCGGTCTGGTTGCGGTGCTGCACCGGCTTGGCCTGCGCTTCATGCAACTGACCTATAACAACCAGTCGCTGCTTGCGACGGGCTGTTATGAGGCCGCGGATACCGGCCTGACCCGCATGGGCCGCGAGGTGGTGGCCGAGATGAACCGCGTTGGCATGGTGGTGGATATGAGCCATTCGGGCGAACGCTCCACACTGGATGCGATTGCCCATTCCACCCGACCTATCGCCATCACCCATGCCAATCCCGCAAGCTGGCATCCGGCGCTGCGCAACAAATCCGACCATGTGCTGCGCGCACTGGCCGAAAGCGGCGGAATGCTGGGGTTTTCGGTCTATCCGCACCATCTGCGGGGGGGCAGCGATTGCAGTCTGCGCGATTTTTGCGAGATGATCGCGCGCACGGCGGATCTGATGGGCATGGAGCATATCGGCATTGGCACCGATCTGTGTCAGGACCAGCCCGACAGCGTGGTCGACTGGATGCGCGCTGGCCGCTGGACCAAGGCGCGCGACTATGGCGAGGGCAGCGCCGACAATCCCGGCTTTCCACCCATGCCGCACTGGTTCAACGACAATCGCGATTTCAGGCAGATTGAAGCAGGTCTGCGCGAGGTTGGGCTGTCTGCGGATGATGTGGCGGCGGTGATGGGCGGGAACTGGGCACGCTTTTTCGCCGAGAGTTTTGGTGCATCGGAAAGCCAGCAACGCGAGGCCGCACAATGAGTTGCGCGGAGCTGAACCCGATGCCGCAGGCCGACAGTTTCCGGCGCAGTCCTGACGAGGTGATGCGCCTTGCCCGTATGGGGTGCAGCCACCCCACACGCCTGTCCTTTCTGCGCCAGTTGTTGCGCAGGATGCAGGATGAAGGCTGGCATTTTGACCGGCCTGTCTGGCAGATCGACGCGCGGGGTGTGGGCCGCGCGGTCTACCGCGCGATCGGGCCAGAGCGGACCTATAGCCTTGTGGCCTTTGCCCATGATCTGCCCCCCGAGGCGCGCTCGGACCGGGTGATTGCCACCGCGTGGGATGCGACATTTGCGCTGTTTGACGGTACGCCAACGGCGGGTGATCTGGACCGCCTTGCCGCCAATGTGCCCTTGCAAGAAGCCGGGCGCGTGAGCGCGCAAGAGTTAAGCCTGAGCCGCGCCAACCGTTCTGTCCGGCTGTTCGATCATGTCGTGGAACGGCTGGCAGCGGGCGCGCAGCCCGATACCGCCATGTTGCTGGAAACCGGTTATCTGATGCGCACCACAGCGGTCTATGGTTCAGGCAAGTTCGGGGCGGCGGATCGCGTGGCGATTGGTGCGCGCGCGGAACTGCGTGCGCCGTTTCAGGCCGAAATGCTGTCGGTCTGGCTGACGCGGGCCTTTACGGTCGATCTGGTGGAACATCTGGCGCGCGCACGCGGCGGCACCCGCGCGGTGCGGCTGGAGCCTGCGTTGAAGCGCGGGCTGGGCGTGGGCAATTCCACCGGCCTTGGCATGGCCCCGTTTCTGATCCGTCATCCGGTATTGCTGAACAACTGGATGCTGGCACGCGAAGAAGCGCTGGCGCGGGTGCGCGCGCAAGACAGCGTTGGTCCGGCGGAACTGGCGGGTTTCTCCGCCGCGCTTGCGGACGTGACAGAGAATGCCGCGCTCTGGTCCAGCGCGCATGAACTCCAGCACTCAAAACTGGTGCAGTTGCGCGACAGCCTTGCGCAGATCACCCGACATGTGGGGCAGGGGTGGGACAGGCACGCGCCGCAGCCTTGGGATGCGCTGTGGCGCTGGGGGCAAGCCACCCTGCCGATTGAGGGGCAAGAAGCCCTTCTGGCCGCGATGCTGGAGCCGCATGGCGATCTGATCGACGGGTTGGGCGATTGCATGGATGCCGATGGTGAGGGGTATTTCCTCATTGATGGCACTATGCAGGTCGCCGAGTTACGCGCCATTTTACACACGCACTATGCTTGGGCGCTGGATGTGGATTATACCGCGCGCGCGCAGTCCGCGCGGTTCTGGTATATCTCGGAAGACAAGTTGGAACCCCGTTTGGGCGAACGCTATGATGAGCCGGGCGCGGCGCGGGAATTGCCGCTGGACACGGGGCGTCAGGCGGCGGCCCTGTGGCGCGCGCTGGCGGGGCTGCCGGATGATATGGCGGCGGCGCATCTGTTGCTGGCCCATCCAGAGCATCGCCCCGCCTTGCGCCGTGCCCAGATCACCGCGCGCCATCCCTATGCCGAAATCCGCGACAATCTGATCGCGGCCGACATGTTGCCGATTGATTTGCTGCGCTGCAAATTGGCGTTCTTCGGGGCCACACGCTTTGATCCGCGATCCGATCGCTGGGTGCGCATCAGCCTGTTTCAAGGCGCGCCATATCCCGAGGATATGGGGGCGATGGTGTGAAAATGAGCGCTCATGACCCCACGCGCATCGCGTCCTCGCCGGTTCAGGTTGCCAAAGGCGCGGTTGTGCTGTCGCTGTCCGAGACACAGGCGCTCTGCGCCAAGGCGGCGCGTGGTGCGGGGTTTGACTGGGGCCATGCGGAGGAAGCGGGCCATGCGGCGGCATGGCTGGCCGCGCGCAGCCTTCCGGGCTGCGCCTTGATCCTGCGCCGCTTGCAGATGAGGCCGGATGCGCTGACGCCCGCCCATTCGGTGCAATGCCCGCTGCGCATAGGCGTGGCCCTTGTCGATCATGTCAGTCTGCCTGAGGTGACGCGTGACTATGCGCGTCTGGTCAATGTCGCCCAGCCGGGGTTGGTGTTGCCCTTTATCGCGCTGGCGGCGCGGTTGCGCGGTGCCTATCTGGGGGTGGCCGCAAATGGGCAGGATTTCAGCATGTACGCGGATGGCACAGCGCCAAATCTTGCGGCTATGGCGGCCTTTTGTGACCTGTCCGTCGGCGATATCCGTCTGAAATTCGGCCCCCGGCAAGCGCGCCCCGTGCCGCAGAAAAAGACCTGTGCGCCCCTGCCTTCGACGCCGATGGATATATGGCGCGCCTTGGATGCTCTGGCCCTTCGGGTGACGGTTCCGCCCTCGGATCACTCGCTCAGTGGCGCAGGTGGAGAAGGCAGCGACAATGATTGAATACACAACACGAACAGCGACAAATGCAGCAAATTGTCGAAAAACGACACATGAAGTGTCGTTTTTCAGCGCTCCGGCGCATAGAGGCAAAATATCGTAGCAGATTAAAATTGGAATTACCCATGGCGGAGCGCCCGCCCAATAACATGAAACATATCACGTATCAGAGCACAGTCTGTGTTCCGGGACACAACAGAGAGGAACGATCATGGCCATAAAGCCACCGTTTACGGATGTCGATATTCCTACCGCTGATCAGGGCTTCTATGAGGGGCACTCAATCCCTATTGCAACCATATCCAAGGCCATCATGGTCGGGATCGTGCTATGGGCGCTGATCTGGCCTTTGGCCGCCGGCGCGCAACTGGCCAGCGTCAAATGGACGTTGCTGGAGGGGTTCAACAGGTTCTATGTCCTTGCCGCAGGGTTCTTTGCGTTTTTCCTGTTCATCATCGCGCTGCTTCCACAGACGGGCAAGCGGGTTCTTGGGGATGAGGGCGAGAAGCCGGAATTTTCCACCTTTTCGTGGTTCGCAATGATGTTCGGTGCCGGTCTTGGCGTCGGGCTGATGGTCTTTGCCACGGCTGAACCACTGGGGCTTTGGGGGTCAAATCCTGAAACCGTGCGGGGAAATGTTGAAGGCAACACCCCTGAGGGGTTGCAAGCAGGCTACCGCTATACGTTCCTGCATTACGGGTTTCACGCATGGGCCATCTATGTCGCGACCGGCCTGAGCCTGTGCTATTATGCCTATACGCGCGGTATGCCATTGACCATCCGCACGGCCCTGACACCTCTGTTCGGGCGTTTCATCAACAGCCCGTTTGGCCATGTTGTTGATGTGATCGGCGTTGTCGCCACGATCCTTGGTGTGTCGGTCACAATCGGCTTCGGGGTCAGCCAGTTCGTTGACGGCGTCTATGCGATCACTGGCATGGAGTGGATGATGAACATGACCGGCGATGCACCTGCGCCGTCCACTGTCGGGCTGATTGCGGGGCTTATCATGATCATGGGCCTGTCGATCCTGTCCGCAGTCTCGGGCGTTGGGCGCGGCATCAAATGGCTGTCGAATGCCAATCTGGTGATGTCGTTTATCCTGATTATGACCTTTGTCATCTTCGGCTCTTTCACCTTCGCCATGTCGACCTACGGCTCGGCGCTGGTCGATTACATCTTTAACTTCCTCAACCTGAGCTTCGGGGCGCATGGCCCGCAATCGCTGGATGCTTTCGCGGCTACGACTGCGGCCCGCGAATCCGGCCTTTCAGGCGAAGATCTGGCGGCAGTCTATAGCGGGGCGACAAACGCGTGGGGGTCACTCGACGGCTTCCGCGACAGCCTGCCAGAAGAGGTTGCGGCCTTGCCCGCCGAAACGACCGCGGCGCTGTATGCTGCGGGTACGGACGGGCGTTTGTTCGGCTGGCAGGCCGGGTGGACGACCTTCTACTGGGCGTGGTGGATCGCTTTCGCACCTTTCGTGGGGCTGTTTCTGGCGCGCATCTCGCGCGGGCGGACAATCCGTGAATTCGTGTTGGGTGCGGTCATCGCGCCGTCGCTGGTCTGTTTTGCATGGATGACCATTCTGGGCGGCTCGGCGATTGATCTGGAACTCTCTGGTGTGGCTGAAGGCACCATTATCAGCGCCTCCAACACCGCCAAGCTGTTTGTAACGCTGGGTCATATGATTGACGGCGGGTTGCTGACCGGTATCACTATCATGAGTGTGGTGTTGATCCTGACCTTTCTTGTCACATCGGCAGATAGCGGTATTCTGGTGATGAACACCATCATGTCCGGCGGTCAGGAGGAGACGGGCATCAAGCATCGCATCATCTGGGGTGTGATCCTGACATCTGTGATCGGTGTGCTGCTGGTGGCTGGCGGGGGCGGTATGGATGCGCTGTCGGATGCCATGATTATCGGCGCGTTGCCCTTTGCTGTGATAATGGTGCTGATGTGCATCTCGTTGGGCAAGGCCTTGTTCAACGATCATCGCCGGATGCAAATTAGTGCGGCAGAACCGGCGGAGTAACGGCACGTGACCCATAGCGACCGGGCAGGGGCAAATGCGCCTTTGCCCGGTTGGAATCATTTACAGGAGGTCTGACATGTTTTCCAAGATTCTGGTCCCCGTTGATCTGGCCCATCGTGATACATTAAGCAAAGCTGTGGCTTTCGCCTGCAACACCGCCCGCGAGCATAAGGCGGATATCTGTTTCGTCAGCGTTTCAGGGGAATTGCCGTCAGAGATTGCGCGGTCTTCGGGCGAGTATGGTGAGAAGTTGCAGGAATTTGCCGACCGCAAGGCCGAAGAGTATGCAATCACAGTCACTGCGCTGAACCTTTCGTCGCCCGACCCCGCAGCCGAAGTTGACCGCAAACTGCTGAAAGCCATTGAAGATACCGGCGCTGATCTGGTGGTCATGGCCAGTCACCAGCCGGGATTGATGGAGTATATTTTCTCGTCTCATGGCGGCTATATCGCGGCACATGCAAAAGTGTCGGTCTTCGTCGTTCGGTGAACGTGCCCCGCCGCTATACCGTATCTGGCGCATTGCGCGCCCTTTGAGGGCCGCGCGCAAGGCCATCTGGCATGTGCTTTGCACCTACGATAACGCGCCCCGGTTTTGGCAAAAACACCACAGGGTCTGGTTGACGCGGGCGGCCTTGATCCTGCATAGCTTTGCGGTGAAGGGGAGGGCAATGTGGTCTGGCCTCTGCCGGGCAGAGTGCTGCCTTGCGCAATGATGTAGAGTGAAAGAACAGCCGTGCACAATTCCATAACCATCGCCGGGCGCAAGATCGGGCCGGAATACCCGCCGCTGGTGATCGCCGAGATCGGTATCAACCACGGCGGTGATCTTGCTGTGGCCAAAGAAATGGTGCGCCTTGCCGCCCAGTCGGGCTGCGAGATGGTCAAGCATCAGACCCATATCCTTGCCGATGAAATGACGGATGAGGCCAAGTCGATTTTTCCGCCCAATGCCGATGTCTCGATCTGGGATGTGATGGCGCGCTGCGCGCTATCGCTGGAGGATGAGGCAGAGTTGAAACGCTACACCGAGTCCCTTGGCGTGATCTGGATATCCACCCCGTTTTCGCGGGCGGCGGCAGATTACCTCGAAAGTCTTGATGTGCCCGCCTACAAGATCGGTTCGGGCGAGGCGGACAATCTGCCGCTGATCCGCCATATCGCGCGCAAGGGCAAGCCCGTCATCCTGTCCACGGGCATGCAGACCATCGAGACATTGCGCGCCAGCGTGGACATTCTCGATCAGGCGGGCGTCCCTTATGCGCTGCTGGAATGCACGAACCTGTATCCAAGCCCGGCTGAGATCGTGTCCTTGCGCGGTGTGACCGAATTGCGCGATGCGTTCCCGCGTGCTGTCGTGGGGTTTTCTGACCATTCTATCGGCCCTGAAATGGCGCTGGCCAGTGTCGCACTTGGCGCGTGCATCCTGGAGCGGCACTATACCGACACGCGCTACCGGAAGGGGCCGGATATTTCCTGCTCGATGGACCCGGCGGAACTGCGCCTGCTGATTGACCGCTCGCGCGAAATCTGGGTGGCGGCGAACAACCCCAAACAGCGCTCCGGGCCGGAGGAAGATGTCTATCGTTTCGCGCGCGGCTCGATTGTGGCGGATGCAGACCTTGCGGCGGGCCATGTAATCGCTGAGCAGGATATCTGGGCGCGCCGTCCCGGTTCGGGCGAGATTGCGGCCTATGAGTTCGACGCGGTGGTCGGCAAGCGCCTGCTGCGCGCGGTAAGCCGCAACACGCAGTTGAAATGGGAGGATCTGGGGTGAGCGTGACCCGCTCAGATCTGGCGGCCTATTGCATCAATCTGGACCGGGCCACAGCCCGATGGGCCGAGATGGCACCCCGACTTGAGGGGCTGGGCCTGCCAGTGTCGCGCTTTGCTGCGATTGACGGGCGCGCAGACCCCGAACGCATCCGCGATGCACTGGACGCAGCCGCCTTTCGCGCCAATATGGGGCGCGACGCCCTGCCCGCCGAGGTTGGTTGCTACCTGTCGCATCTCGCTGTGTGGGAGCAGTTTCTTGAGACGGGCAAGCCCGTTGCGCTGGTGCTGGAAGATGATGTGGTCTTTCACGACGATTTCCTGCCCGCGCTGGATGCGGCCCTTGGGGCCGTTGCGCAGTGGGACATGCTCAAGCTGAACCGCATCCGCGCGAAACTGCCTGTGCGGCAGGGGCGGGCCGGGGCTTGGGTGCTTAATGCCTATCTGGGGCCAGCGACAGGTTTTGGCGGCTATCTGATCACGCGCGCTCTGGCCGCACGGTTGTTGCCGCGCATGCTGCCCATGCGCCTGCCTGTGGATTACGAGGGCACGCGCTGGTGGGCGCATGATTTCCGCCTGCTGGGGTTGGAGCCTTTCCCCAGTCATGTCGATGATGGCGGGGACAGCACGATCAACGGGCCGGGCCACGCGGGGGCTGTGAAAGCCCCACGCCACAAGCGGCTTGGAAATTACGCGATGCGCGCGGGGAATTACGGGCGCAGGGGGTGGGGAATGCTGCGGCGTCGGATACGATTCTAAATTGATCCCATACAAGCGTGGATTTAGCTAGATTTTCCCACCAAAGCGCTTCCAATATTCCGCCATCCAAGCGACACGCCCGCGCCCGTAGTGCGGAAAGACATCCCAGTTTCCGGCGGGCGGATGCACCAGATCAATGGGGCGCGGCTGGCCATGGAAACACAGGATGCGCACCGATGGGTCCGGCGGGTAGGGGCCGCGAAAGCGGTCGATAATCAGTGGCGGGCGCAGGTGGTTCTTGTAGCTCTTGATCCAGTCCTGTGGCCAGAAGGCAAGTGGTCCGGCCTCTCCTGCGATGAAATCTTGCTCCAGGCGGTAACGCGCCATCAGCGCGTCACGATTGGCCGCGAAGCGTTCAAGCATATCCGCATGGGCACCCGCATCGAAGGCGAAAACCGAAGACATGGGCCGTGGAACACCATCATTGTGCCGCCAAGGGCCATGGTCGAGCATGACCATGCCCTTTTCCCATGTGAAAAACGAATCCAGCGCCCCCCAGATGACCATATCCAGATCAATGAACAGAACCCGCCCCTTGATCCCATAAAGGTCGGGTACAAACATCGAAAGCTTCGGCCAGCCGCCGCCTTTCCAATGGTGCGGTTCCAGTCCGATATCGGGGATCGGAAAATGCTCGATCCGGGGGGACAGGCCTTCGGGATCATCGGTCAGGCAGACAAACCGGAACGACCCAGAGATGTTTGCGCGTGCTGCATTGAACAGCACGTTGACATAATCGGCACTGTATAACGTGCCCCATTTGATACATAAAACCGTGCGATCCATGCTCTTTGCCTGCATTTTCGTCATCCGCTGATAATCGCAAGGGCAGAGCATGTCCACAGCGCAGTCTTGCGGGTGGGGGGACAGGGTTGTAACGTTGTTTTCCTGATCCGAGAGTTTCCATGACCCGCCACATCCTGTTCCTTACTGGCACGCGTGCCGATTTCGGCAAGCTGGAGCCATTGGCCGCTGCTGCGCGGGATGCGGGGCATCGGGTGACGTTTTTTGTCACCGGCATGCATCTGATGGACCGCTATGGTCTGACGGTGAATGAAGTGCGGCGCATGCCCGGCGTGGTCGTGCATGAATTCCTAAACCAGCGCCCCGGCGATCCGCAGGATATCACGCTGGCCAAGACTGTGACCGGGTTTTCGGATTATGTGACCGAACACCGCCCCGATCTGATCGTGCTGCATGGCGACCGGATCGAAGCACTGGCCGGCGCGCTGGTGGCGGCGACGAATTACATCGCCTCTGCCCATATTGAGGGGGGCGAAGTCTCGGGCACGATTGACGAGATGTTTCGCCATTGCAACACCAAGCTGGCAACGCATCATTTCGTGTCATCCGAAGGCGCGCGGCGGCGTGTTATGGCGATGGGGGAGCCTGCCGAGGTGATCCATGTCATCGGCTCGCCTGAGTTGGATTTTCACGCGGGGCCATCCGGTGTCAGCATCGCGGACGTGCGCGCGCGTTATGAGATCGCCTTTCCCGAGTATGGCATCGCAATTTTCCATCCTGTCACCAGCGAACAGGCAAGCATGGCCGCACAGGCGCGCAGCCTCTTTGGCGCATTGCAGGCCTCAAACCGCCAGTTCGTGGTGATCGCACCCAATAATGACCCCGGATCCGAAGCGATTTTCGCAGTGCTGGACGGTTTGCCGACCGATCGTTTTCGGGTCATCCCATCGATGCGGTTTTCGCATTTCTCGGAATTGATGAAAAACGCGGCCTGCATGGTCGGCAATTCCAGCGCAGGCGTGCGCGAGGCGCCGTTTCTGGGCCTGCCGTCGCTGGATATTGGCACACGCCAGACCAATCGCGCCCTTGCGCCGACTGTCGCTGTCTGTGCGGCAGATGATACCCCTGCAATCGAGGCGTTTTTGCGCAGCCAATGGGGCCAGCGGTCGCGCTCGGACACGGCCTTTGGCGAAGGACGCGCGGCGGATTGTTTCCGCGCTGTTCTGGCCGCGCCTGATTTCTGGGAGCGCGGATTGCAAAAGGCGTTCAAAGACCTTGGCTGAGCGCGACCCCTCTGGGCTGCTGTTACGCGCCTATCTTCTGGCCAGCCATACTGTGCCCCTCTTTGCCCCAAACCTGCTGCGCCGTCGCCTGCGGCGGGGCAAGGAAGACGCGGAGCGCTGGCAGGAAAAACTGGGCAAACCCACGCAGCCACGCCCTGACGGCCCGGTCATCTGGCTACATGCCGTGGGTCTGGGCGAGGTGCTGGCCCTGCGCGGGCTGATCGAAGAAATGGGTGCGCAGCGGCCCGATGTTACGTTTCTGGTCACATCCACCGCGCGCTCATCCGCGCAGGTGATAGGGGTCAATCTTCCGCCGCGCACCCTTCACCAGTTCCTGCCGCTTGATGCGCCACGCTACCTTGCGCGGTTTCTCGATCATTGGCGGCCATCGCTGTCGGTCTGGGCAGAGCAGGAACTTTGGCCGGGTGCCGTGGTCGCGGCGCGGGCGCGGGGCATTCCGCTTGCGCTGATCAATGCGCGGCTGACAGAGGAAAGCCATGCCAAACGATCTAGGTTGCGCGGGCTCTATGCAGACATGCTGTCGCGCTTTGCCCATATATCTGCGCAGGATCGGGCGACTGCTGACCGACTGGCCAGCCTTGGCGCGCGCGGGGTTGAACTTGGCGGGTCGCTGAAACCTGCGGCCCCCCCGCTTGGGGTGGATGCGGCCGAGCTGGAGCGTTTGCGTGCCTGCCTTGCGGGGCGCAAGGTCTGGGTCGCGGCCTCAACCCATCCGGCAGATGAACGCGCGGCATTGGCGGCAGCGCAGGCGCTGCCTGACCGGCTGCTGGTGCTTGTGCCGCGTGATATCGGGCGGGCCGACAGCATAGCGGCGGAACTGTCCGCGACAGGGCTGGCGTATCTGCGGCGCAGTGCGGGGGGGCTGCCACAGCCCCAGACGCGGGTCTGGCTTGCTGACAGTTACGGGGAACTTGGCCTGTGGTACAGGCTGGCCGACGCGGCCCTGATCGGCGGCAGTTTCGATGCGACAAACGGGCATAACCCGTGGGAGGCGGCAGCGCTGGATGTGGCGATCCTGCATGGCCCAAAGGTTTCGAATTTCGCCGCAGATTACGCATCCCTTGCACAAGCGCAGGCCGCGCGACAGATCGCACCCGCAGAGCTTGCGCGGGCCTTGCAAGACCCCGATCTTGCAGCACTCGCCCCGCGCGCGCGCAAACTGACCGAACACGCACGCGGCAACCTTGCGCCATTGGCGCGCAAGTTGTTGTCACTGGGTGTTTAGGCGCACCTGTTTGGGGGTGCCGCGCCGAACGCGCCTCACTTGGCGGTTTTGAGAGCGCATATCGTCGACATTCCGGTTTGAACCCTGTAATCGCTGTGAAATATTTGCCAAATGGTATGTTAGCTTGCGGGCGGTCAACAAGATCGAGGGCCGCGCAGTATGAGAAGCCAGAGAATGATCCGAGCCACCAAAAGCGCTGTCCTCGTGCCGTTTCTTTTCCTCTGGTCTGCGATCTGGACGCTTGGGTTGCCGGTGTTGCTGCTGTATCTGCGCAGACGCGCGCGCAAAGATCCTGAGTATTTTGCCCATTTGTCGGAACGGTTTGGCCGCTACCGCGACCCTATGGAGGGCTGTGTGTGGATACATGCTGTCAGTTTGGGGGAATTGCGTTCTGCCGTGCCGCTTATTCGGGGGTTGCTTGGTCAGGGCGAGCGGATTGTCGTCACGCATTTCACACCGGCAGGGCGACGCGAGGCGGAACAGGTCTTTGCGCAAGAAATCCAAGCGGGGCAGCTTCGGCCAGTTTGGGTGCCGATCGAGACGGCATGGGCGTGGCGCGGGTTCTTTCAAGCATTCCAGCCCAAATTCGGGCTGGTGATGGAAATAGAGATATGGCCGCGCATGGTCTTTGCGGCGCAAGATGCGGGGGTGCCGCTGTTCATGTGCAATGCGCAATACCCAGTGAAATCCCTGACGCGCGATTCAGGGGGCCTTCGGTTGCGCCAGAAGGTGATGCAGGGCTTTGCGGGTGCGCTGGTGAAATCGCAGATGCAGGCGGACCGCTTTGCCTCGGTCGGGGTGCGCAATATCGCCATAACGGGTGAGCTGCGTTTCGATCAACCGGTGCCGCAAGCGCTGGTGAAGGCAGGACAGGCCGCGCGGCGCTGGATCGGGGCGCATGACCGCCGCGTGATCTGCATCGCAAGCGCGATCGAGGGGGAGGACGCGGTCTATCTTCATGCGATTGCTGCCTTGCGCCGCGAAGCGATGGCGCGGCAACAGGTCATGCCGCTGTTTGTCTATGTTCCCCGCCGCCCGGAGCGGTTTGATCTTGTCGCGAGCGCCTTGCAAGACGCAGGGTTGTCGGTGTTGCGCAGGTCTGCCTTCGCGGGGGAGTTCATGTCCGACAGGTGGGGGCCTGTGCCTGACTGCCCGGATGTCTTCTTTGGCGATTCATTGGGCGAGATGTATGCCTATCTCTCGATGGCGGATGAGGTGATTGTCGGGGGCGGTTTCAACCCGAAGGGCGCGCATAACATTTCGGAAGCTCTGGTTTTGGGCCGCCCTGTCGTCACCGGCCCGCATGTCCATACAATCGAATACCCCTTTGCCGAGGCCGAGGCGGCAGGCGTTGCGCGGTCGGTGCGCGATGCAGAAGAACTGACAGCGGTGCTGCTGTCGGACTGGCGCCCGGATAAGGGCCGGATCGAGGGATTTGTCGCCGCCCATTCCAATGCCACGGACAAAACCCTTGCGGCATTGCCCAAGCTTCTCAGACCTTCCTGACACCCTCATTCAACTGCTCTTGCAGCAGGAATTCCACCAGACGAAAATCATGTGGCATATCAATGTCGTGGCAGCGTTCTGCGGGCAGTTCAACCGGAATGACCCGCCCGTCATACAGCGTTTTCGCGCGCCGCAAGTAGTCGGGGGCCACAACATAGACAAGGCCCACATGTTCGTAAACCAGTGGTGCATTCTGGCGTGCCCAGACCCCGCCGGGCAATGATTTGGAAACCTGCAAGGCCCCCTGCGCATCCAGTTCCAGCATGTTGAAATAGGGGTTCTTGCGCGCTTCACACACGCTCATCACCATATCGGGGCGCGCGCTTTGGAATAGATCGAGCGCTGCGTCGATATCTTCGGGCAGGCGCAGGGGCGAGGTGCAATCAAGATCCACAAAGGCCGAAACCGCCCGCCCTGCTGCGGCTTCGCCCGCTGCCAGCGCATGTTGCCACACGCCCCATTTGGGGGCCGCGTCCGTCGCCAGTTCTGCCGGTCGCAACCCGATCTCCAGCGCGCCGCGCTGTATGGCGTGGTCATAGATCGCCGCATCATCTGTCGAGACGACGACATCTTCGATACGTGGGTTGGCGAAAAGCTGGTCAAGCGACCAATCAATCAGTGGCTTGCCGCAAATGTTACGAAAGTTCTTTCCGGGCACGCCTTTAGAGCCTTTGCGCGCGCCGATATGGCCGAGGATCATTGCGGGGCGTCCTTGTTTGCCTGAAGGATACGGTAATAGTTTTCCAGTTGCATCTTGACCGGACCAAGTGCCGCCTCGGACCAGATCAGCCGTCTGCCCTTACGGTCTACGATCTCGGCCCCATCTGCAAGGGCGAGCAGCGCCTCGCCCTTCACTTCGATCCCCGGCAGCGTGACCGCAATCAAGCCATTCCAGCGCTTGCGCACCCACGGCAGCGACGCGCGCCTCAGGATCAGCCAGCGCCAAGGCAGCATGAATTCGGTCGGCAGTTTCACAGCCATGCGGCGGGGGATCGCGCGCATGTTTGGCTGGTTGGCCCAACTCATAAAGCGTTCATCCGCAATCATGGGCCGAACACCATTTGGCCCATGCTGGGCCTCCAACTCTCGAAAACGGCGCGCGATATGGGTGCATTCCGCAGGATGGAAAACCACAATCGAAGAATTGCCCCGCGCATATCGCTGCCCCAATGTGACGCGATGCAGAAAACGGGCGAAAGAGCTGAAGGGCAGGAGTGCACTTTGCAAAATCGCAACTGTCTTGCGGTTGGCCATCCCCCCCAGCAGACGGGCAAGATTGCCGAAAACCACCGTGTCGATATCGACGAAGATCGCGGGCATATCCGGCGGGACCAACCCTTCTTCAAAGATGCACAGTTTTGCCTGACAGCCGCTGCCCCTGAATTCAGGGCGCAGGAAAAATTCCGGCATCTGGCGTTGTATGACATCTGGATCAAGCCCGTCGCGGATGTGATCGGTCAGCAGCACGACGCGGGCGGGTGCGGGGTTAGACTGGGCGCGGATTGTCGCAATCAGATGACTGACATCCGAAACCGGATATTTCGTCCCCCAAAGCACAAGGATCACTTGCCATTCTTGGTCGGGTGTCATGTTTGAAACTCTGTTCGGGTCATCGCCGAAATCACTTAATTGGATGCTGAAGCAAATCTCTTACCCGTAAAACACAGCGCGCCGCAAGCAAGGCATGAGGGCGCGCAGGCAAAAACCCATAGCGCTATGGATGCTCGGGCCATGAACGGACTGGCGCGCGGCGTCTAGTTTCGGGGTGCCCTCAAACAGGCACAGTCATGCGTCTGCGCTGGCCGCAATCTTCTTTGCTTCGTCACGCAACAGGAATTTCTGGATCTTGCCTGTAGAGGTGCGTGGAATCGACATGAAAACAAACCGCCCCGGCACCTTGTAGGGCGCAAGCTGGTCGCGGCACCATTGGCGCAATGTCTCGCCATCGGCCTGCTGACCTGCGCCAAGCTCGATAAAGGCACACGGCGTTTCACCCCATTTCTCATGCGGCATGGCAACCACGGCCACCACTTCAACCGCCGGGTGCCGATAGAGCGCTTCTTCGACTTCGATGGAGGAGATATTCTCGCCGCCCGAGATGATAACATCCTTCGAGCGGTCCTTGAGCTGGATGTACCCGTCCGGGTGCCGGACCCCCAGATCGCCCGAGTGAAACCATCCGCCCGCAAACGCGGCCTGCGTCGCATCCGGGTTGCGGAAATACCCTTTCATCACGACATTTCCGCGAAACATGACCTCGCCCATAGTTTTGCCATCGCGGGGCACGGGGGTCATGGTTTCCGGGTCCAGAATATCCAGCGCTTCCAACGCCAGATACCGTACACCCTGACGAGATTTCAGCGCGGCCTGCGCGTCGGCGGGCAGCTCAGACCATGCTGCGTTCCAGTCATTGACGACCGCAGGGCCATAGGTTTCCGTCAGCCCGTAGAGGTGCGTGACGTCAAAACCCGCGGTCTTCATATCCGCCAGCAGTTTTTCGGGTGGCGGGGCGGCTGCGGTGAAGAACTGCACGGTTTGCGCAAGTCCGCGTTTCTCTGCCTCGGGTGCCGAAATCATCAGCGACATGACAATCGGCGCGCCGCATAAATGGGTCACACCCTCATCAGCAAGGGCATTCCAGATCGGTTCGGCGCGCACCTGACGCAGACAGACATGCGTGCCGATAATGGCGGACAAGGTCCATGGAAAGCACCAGCCGTTGCAGTGAAACATCGGCAAGGTCCACAGATAGACCGCGTGCTTCTGCATTGAGGTTGTCAGCGCATTTCCCTGCGCCAGAAGATAGGCGCCGCGATGATGCGACACCACACCTTTGGGGTCGCCCGTGGTGCCGGATGTGTAGTTGATTGCAATGGCGTCCCATTCATCTTCGGGCATCAGCCACGCGAAATCGGGATCACCTGTGGACAAGAACGCCTCATAATCCGTGGCGTCCGTTGCGGTTGGCGGGCCGGTGAATTCCGGGTCGTCATACTGAATGACCAGCGGCTTGCGGGTGGCCAGCGCAAGCGCGTCTTGCATCAGCGGCATGAATTCGCGGTCCACGATCACGATGTCGGACATGGCATGGTCCAGCTGGAACGCGATGATCGCCGCGTCCAGTCGGGTGTTGACCGAATGCAGCACGCCGCCGCACATCGGCACCCCGTAATGGCATTCCAGCATTGCAGGGGTGTTGGCCAACATCGCCGACACAGTATGCCCGCGCCCGATACCCGCCTGCGCCAGCGCAGAGGCGAGTTGGCGCGCACGCGCGTAAAATTCGGCATAGCTGCGCCGCAACGCGCCGTGAACGATGGCGGTATGATCTGGGAACACGCTTGCGGCGCGTTCCAGAAAACATAGCGGCGTCAGGGGCTGATAATTTGCCGAGGTGCGGTCCAGCCCGGTATTGTAGGGGTTCTGGGCCATCGTGTCAGGCGTCCTGCCACTGGGGCGCGCGCTTCTCGACAAAGGCACCAATGCCTTCTTCGGCATCGCGGGCCAACATGTTGTCCACCATGACGGTCGAGGCGAAGTCATAGGCGGCAGACAGCGACATCTCGCGTTGTGCATAAAACGCGCGCTTGCCTGTGGACAGGGTCATACTGGATTTCGACGCGATCTTGCGGGCCATTTCAAGCGTTGTATCTTGCAAGCCGTCGGGGGCGACAGCGCGGTTTATCAAGCCGATTTCGGCGGCGCGCGCAGCCGATGTCATGTCGCCGGTCAGCAGCATTTTCATCGCGTGTTTGGCCGATACATTGCGCGACAAGGCCACCATTGGTGTGGAGCAGAACAACCCGATATGCACGCCCGGTGTGCTGAATTGCGCGGTATCTGCGGCAACCGCCAGATCACAACTGGCCACCAACTGACAGCCAGCGGCGGTGGCAATGCCTGTCACCTCGGCGATGACGGGTTTGGGGCAGCCGACAATGCCCTGCATGACGCCCGAGCATTGGGCCATGACCTTGGTGAAATAGGCGCGGCCCCGATCCGGGCCTGCGCGCCCGGCAGTCATTTCCTTCAGGTCATGACCTGCGCAGAATGCAGGGCCATTCGCGGCCAGAATGATGACGCGCACGTCTGGATTATCGCCCGCCTCTGCAAAGGCTGTGCCCAGTTCCGTCAGCATCGCCTCGGACAAGGCGTTGCGCCGCTTGGCGTCATTCAGTGTCAGACGCAGGATGCCGTCTTCGCTCAGTTCACGCAGCAGGATATCAGTCTTTTGCACGGGGTCAGATCCTTTTCAAAGCACTCTACAGTATGTTGACTTCCACACTATCAGAAAGCGTGTTCGCAATGAAGCAATAGCGATGCGCGCGGTGCTGCATTTGTGCCAATTCGGTCGGATCAAGGGTGAACCCTGTATCAAAGCGCACCACCGGATGCAGATCAATCTGCGTCACCGCCATCTGGCCCTTGGCGTTCTTGCCCAGATGGGCCGTTGCGTGGTCGTGGTAGCTGGCCACCGGCCAGCCCGCCTTGGCGGCCAGCGCCAGAAAGGTCATCATGTGGCAGCTCGACAGGGCAGCGGCCAAGGCCTGTTCAGGGTTGGTGTGCGCGGGATCGCCGCCCCAGTCGGGGGCGGCGTCCACTTGCACATCAAAACTGCTGTTATATTGCACTGTGTGCGCGTTAGAGAATTTGCCTGTGTGCAACACAGGTCCAGCGCGCTGCCAGTGCAGATCGATCGAAAGGTCAGACATGTTCGAGGCACCTTGTCTTGGCCGGTACGCTCAGGCGGCGGCAATCTTTTTGCGGGGGTCGTAGAAGGGGCGTTCTACAATGGTGGCGCGGGTCGGGCCTGAACTGGTCCAGACTTCCACCTCTGCGCCGATATTGGCGTAATCGGCATCGACCATCGCCAGCGCGATGTTCTGGCACAGGCGCGGGGAATACACCGCAGAGGTCACTTTGCCGATATCTTCGCCATCCTTGTTGATGCCCCAAAACCGCGTGTTCGGCCCCGGAAGCGGCGCGCAATCGAGAATCAGGCCAATCTGCTTGCGGCGCGGTCCTTGCTGTTGAATGCGGCGCAGCGCGGCCTTGCCGATGAAATCGGCCTCTATGTCGAGGTTCACCAGACGGTCAAGGCCCAGCTCATACGGGTTGGTGTTGATATCTGCATCCGCATGATAGGACAGCATGCCGCCTTCGATGCGGCGGATGGACGATGTGTGACCGGGCTTCAGGCCGAATGGCATACCCGCCACCATGATGCGTTCCCACAGCGCATCACCTTTCGCACCATCGCGCAGATAGATCTCGTAGCCTAACTCGCTTGACCAGCCCGTGCGCGATACGATCAGCGGGATGCCGTCCAACTCGACCTCGCGCAGCCAGTAGTAGCGCAGGTCCATGATGCTGTCGCCGAACAATTCGCGCATGATCTCGCCCGATTTGGGGCCTTGCAATTGCAAGGGCGAGACATCTGGCTCGCAGATCGTGACATCAAGACCGGAATGCACCGCGACACCTTGTGCCCAGAGCAGGATGTCGCTGTCTGCCAGTGAAATCCAGAAATGGTTTTCTGCCAGACGCAGCAGGATCGGATCGTTCAGAACACCGCCCTCGGCATTGGTGATCAGGACGTATTTGCACTGCCCGACCGCCATCTTGGACAGATCGCGCGGGGTCAGCATCTGGACAAACTGCGCAGCATCCGGGCCAGTGATTTCGACCTGACGCTCCACCCCTACATCGCACAGGATCGCATCATTCACGAGGTTCCAGAAATTCTGTTCGGGGTCGCCGAAATCGCGGGGGATATACATGTGATTGTAAACAGAAAATCCTTTGGCGCCCCAACGCACGGTGGCGTCGAAATAGGGCGATTTGCGGATCTGTGTGCCGAACCCGAAGTCATCTGCTTGCGTCATGTCTCTCTCCCTTGCTTATCGGCAGCCCTACCCGCTGCACGAAGTCTGATCGTGACGATCTTGTAGTAGAGATTGCAGGGTGTATCCGGGCTGAAGAAACGCGCGACGCAGACTGAACAGACTATTTTTTCGCCCGTTCCCAGACCGTTCAGACGGGGGCGTTTATTTGGCGGCCTTGCCTGTCAGTTTTGCAAGATTGGGGGGGATTGATTTGACCCTGCGCGACGCGATGTAGGTCATGTAGCGATCCACGCCCAACTCATCTGACAGCATGGCGTCCATCACTTCCTGAAACGCGGCAAAGCTGGCGCAGACAACCCGCACAATATAGTCAATGCCACCCCCTGTAGAGATGCACTCTGTGATTTCGTCTTGGGTTTTCACAAAGCTTTCAAAGCGGTCAAAATCCGCCTTGCGGTGATGGGTCAGCGAGACAGTGACGATGACTTCGGTAAAGTTGCAAACCTTGTCCAGCACAATGTCAGCGTGATAGCCGCGAATAAAGCCCGCCGCCTTGAGCCTGTCCAGTCGTGCCCAGCAGGGTGTTGGCGAAATATTGGCGATTTCGGCCAATCTGGTCTTGCTCAGTTGGCCATGCTGCTGAATCGCCGTGAGAATGCGAATATCAGTTGCATCAAGGCCAAGCCTCTTCATTCGGTCGAAACTTTCATTCTGTCATTCCACCACGGCAGGCCGCAGCAAGCGGTGCCGCGCCATATGATCTGCTTCTACTGCGCATATCTAGAGATTGAGATCATTTTTGCGACCACTTTTACAACAAGCGCGTCGGTAAACCCCCATCCATGCCGGTGGCGAAGTGCAAGAACTGGCAAACCCCCGCTTAACCATTCCACAACACATGGCCAAGGTCGGTCAGGTCGTATCCGCCCAAGTGTTCCGCCCGTTTGGCAAAGCTGTCGGAGCGCGCGAAACTCAGAAGGCGCTGGATATGTGGTTCAAAATAGTCGCGCCGTTTCATGGCCAGATCGAAGCTCTCATTCGTCAGCAAGGGCAGAAAGCCCAGATGTCCTGCTGCGGCTTGCAGGCCAAGACCGCAATCCGCCTCGCCGGTTTCGATCAGCATGGCCAGATCGGCATGGGTTTCGGCGGGGCGCTCGGTGGTGGTCAGGTCCGCCATTGTCAGCCCTTCGCGCGCAAGCAGCACTTCCAGCAACCGGGTCGAGCCTGCACCTTCGGCGCGCAAGGCAAAGCGCAAGCGGCGCGTAACGGCATCTTGCAGGCCGGTTATCCCCAAGGGATTGCGCGCCGCAGTGATCATACCTTGCACGCGCCGCGCCCAATGGATCAGGACATGGCTTGAGCTCGGCAAATGTGCTGCCGCAGCTGACAGGTTCCAGCGCCCGCTGTCAGGGTCTATCAGATGCAGGCCGGCCAGAACTGCGCGGCCTGCCGCCAGATCGTCCAGCCCCTGCGCCGATCCGCGCGCAAGCACCGCCAGCCCGCTGCCCGATTGGCGCAATGCCCATTCCAGCAACGGATCATTAGACCCTGCGTAAATGGGTGGGGCGGGCGCGATTCCGCTGGCGGGCAATTCGGTCTGCGCCTCCAGCCAGGCATCGATCAGCCGACGCGGGAAAAGCAGTTTGCCGGTGGCGCGGCTGAACGGGATCGTTTGGCGGGCGACCATTTCATAAATCGTGCGTTCCTTCACCCGCAGGTAATCCGCAACCTCAGCCGTTGTCAGCATGGGGGAGGGTGCGCGCGACAAATCAAGGGGTGTTCCGGGCAATGCGTCCTGCGTATCCATGAATTTTCCTGCAAAATTTACATATTTGATTTATAATTTGTTTTCTGTTTCTTTTCTACTTCTTTCTGCAAGGAATCCTCGTGCATGGACAGCCCGTTCGCAACCGCGCTTAGCCTGATTGCCAGTGGCGATGCGGCCCTGATGCAGATCATCGGCTTGTCGTTGCAGGTCACGCTGACTGCGGTGCTGATTGCCTGCGTTGTGGGTCTGCCCTCGGGTGCCGCGCTTGCGCTTGCGCGGTTTCCGGGGCGCGGGGTGGTGATCGTGGCCTTTAACGCACTGATGGGGCTGCCGCCCGTGGTGGCGGGGTTGCTGGTGTATCTGATGCTGTCGCGCTCCGGGCCGTTCGGGTCGCTTGCGCTGCTGTTCACGCCAACGGCGATGATTATCGCCCAAACCTTGCTGATCCTGCCCATCGTGGTGTCGCTGACGCGCTCGGTGGTCGAAGACCTGTGGGCCGAATATCGAGAGCAGTTGCGCTCGTTGGGGGCAGGGCGCTTGCGGGCAGTACCGACGCTGCTGTGGGACGGGCGCGTCAGTCTGCTGACAGGTGTGCTGGCCGGTTTCGGGCGCGCCAGCGCCGAGGTGGGCGCTGTGCTGATCGTGGGCGGCAATATCGCAGGCCATACCCGGACCATGACCACCGCTATCACGCTGGAGACAGCGCGGGGGCAGCTTGGCCTTGCGGTGGCGCTGGGGATCATCCTGATGGTGCTGACCCTGACCCTGAACGCCGCTGCGTGGTGGGCAGGGCAATGGGCGCGGGAGCGGCTGGGATGACGGGCGCGCGCGATCCTCTGTGCAGTGCTGATGCCCCCATTCTGCCCCTGTCGCTGAAGGGGGCCGGTTACACTGTCGCGGGCCAGACGCTTTTGCAGGACATCACCTTGCGCATTGAAGCGGGGCGCAGGTTGATCGTCATGGGCGCGAATGGCGCAGGCAAAAGCCTGTTTTTGCGCCTGTGCCACGGGCTGATTGCGCCGACAGCGGGCCATTGCGACTGGGCGAATGGTGCGGTGCGCGCGCGCGAACAGGCGATGGTGTTCCAACGACCTGTCCTGTTGCGCCGGTCCGTTGCGGCCAATCTGGAATATCCGCTGACGCTGATGGGGCTGGCACGCAAAACGCGCCGTAACAGTGTTGCGCAGACGTTGGAGCGGTTCGGGCTGAGTGCACTGGCCAATCGCCCCGCGCGGCTTTTGTCGGGCGGCGAGCAGCAGCGGCTGGCCTTGGCACGCGCATGGGCCATGCGCCCGCAAGTGCTGTTTCTGGACGAGCCATGCTCGGCACTCGACCCGTCCGCCACGCGAATTATTGAAGAGATGGTCGCGCAATTCTCAGACGACGGCATCACCATCGTCATGAGCACGCATGATCTGGGGCAGGCGCGGCGACTGGCACAGGACGTGGCCTTTCTGCATCGTGGTCGGCTGAGCGAACACCGCCCGGCCGCCGCGTTCTTCGCAGACCCCATAGCCCCAGAGGCCCGCGCCTTCCTTGCGGGCGATCTGGTCTGGTGACCGGAGAGAGGCGCACCATGACCCATGTTCATCGCTTCATGCTGACCGCAACCTTTGGGTTGGCACTTCTGGCCGCGTTTCCGGCCAGCGCGCAGCAGGTCATCACCGTGGCGTCGACCACCTCGACCGAGAATTCGGGGCTGTTCGACCATATTCTGCCCTTGTTTCAGGAACAGACCGGCATAGAGGTGCGCGTCGTCGCCCAAGGCACCGGACAGGCGCTGGAGACAGGGCGCAGGGGCGATGTCGATCTTGTCTTCGTCCATGCCCGCGCGCAGGAAGAGGCCTTTGTGGCCAAGGGTTACGGCGTGCAGCGGGTTGATGTCATGTATAACGACTTCGTTCTTGTCGGCCCCGGTGACGATCCGGCCCATCTGCGCGACGCGGACAGCGCCGCAGACGCATTCGCCGCGATTGCCGAAGCGGGTGCACCTTTCGTGTCGCGCGGCGATGACAGCGGCACACATGTCGCGGAAATGGCACTGTGGGATGCAGCCGAGGTCGCGCCGCAAGGCAGATGGTATCTGTCCATCGGGGCGGGCATGGGGGGCGCGCTGAACATGGCAGCACAATTGCCCGCCTATGTTCTGGCGGATCGGGGCACATGGCTGAGCTTTCAGAATCGCGGCGATCTGGACATTGTGTTTGAGGGCGACGCGGGGCTGCTCAACCCTTACGGCGTGATCCTCGTGAACCCCGCACGCCACCCGCATGTGAAAGCCACAGAGGCACAGGCCTTCATCGACTGGCTGATCTCGGACGCGGGGCAAGCGGCAATCGCCAGCTTCACGATCAACGGCGCGCAGTTGTTCTTTCCGAATGCCGACTGAAAAGGGCCTGAGGGTGTTTCCCTCAGGCCCGTCTCACTCGTACTTCTGCTCTGGACAGAGTTTCCCAATGTCAGGTCAGCTACACCCGCTCGTGCCGCCGCAGGTGTTACACTTCATGCAGGTGCCGTTGCGTGCCAGCGTGTAGTTGCCACATGCGATGCCGAGGCCGAAAGCGTTCAATAGTGGGTCACTATTGTGTAAGTCCTATTAGCGCAACCGCGAGCACGGCCCAATCGAGAAATGCTTGTTGTGCCAACCACTGCCCGAGCTTTGTGCCCCTTAATACGTTTACACGTTCATCTGGGGAGGCCGCGGCGACTGCGTTTGCGGCCGCTACCAAATCGTTTTCCTCTGCGTCTTGCAAGACTGGGAATTGGATCAAAATCGGATCAATGTCCCAAGTTGCTTTGTTTCCTGTTGCGGTCAGGTTTTCGACCCCTTCGAAGTCATATGCAATGTCGGCATTGTGGACATGGTTTCCCGACACGAGAACACTTTGACTGTTGCGAACAACTATTCCTTTACGCATCCTATAATTCTTTTCAATATGTTAGCTACACCCGCTCGTGCCGCCGCATGTGTTGCACTTCATGCAGGTGCCGTTGCGCACCAGCGTGTAGTTGCCGCATTCGCCGCACGGATCGCCCTCATAGCCCTGCATCTTGGCTTTGGAGCGGGCATCCAGCGGGGCGACTGTCAGGGTTTCCACCTCACGCGTCTCGTAAGAGAGCGCGGCGCTGCCTTCGGTCGAGTAGCTGGTCGCGGACTGCCCGCCCTGCAACACATGCAGTTCCTGTGGCATGCGCTTGCGCAGATAGCCGGTCGAGCTGATCTGGCGCAGCACTTCAAGCGAGCGGGACGCAGCCCCGTCGGACAGTTCCGAGATATTCGCCTGCCCCTCATTCTCGCCTGCGCCCAGATCGTCAAACGCGGTGCCCGAAGGTTTCACATGCGCCAGATCGGTGCGGTCCAGATAGCTGACCGCCAGTTCGCGGAAGATGTAGTCGAGGATCGAGGTCGCGTTTTTGATGCTGTCATTGCCCTGCACCATGCCCGCCGGTTCAAAGCGGGTGAAGGTGAAGGCGTCGACAAACTCTTCCAGCGGCACGCCATATTGCAGACCAACCGACACGGCGATGGCGAAATTGTTCATCATCGCGCGGAAGCCCGCACCTTCCTTGTGCATGTCGATGAAGATTTCACCCAGCTTGCCGCTGCCATATTCGCCGGTGCGCAAATACACCTTATGCCCGCCGACGATGGCTTTCTGCGTGTAGCCCTTGCGCCGCTCTGGCAGTTTCTCGCGGTGACGGCGGATCACTTCCTTGACGATGATCTTCTCGACGATCTTTTCGGCCAGAACCTGCGCCTTTTCCTGCTGGCTGCCGGATTCAAGGATTTCTTCGGCTTCCTCATCATCCTCGATCAGGGCTGCGGCCAAGGGCTGCGACAGTTTCGAGCCGTCACGATACAGCGCATTGGCCTTGATCCCCAGCGACCATGACAACTCATATGCCGCCAGTGTTTCCTCGATGGAGGCCGAGTTGGGCATGTTGATCGTCTTGGAAATTGCGCCCGAGATGAAGCTTTGCGCCGCTGCCATCATGTAGATATGGGCATTGACGGACAGATAGCGCTTGCCGGTCTTGCCGCAGGGATTGGCGCAATCGAAGATGCTGTAATGCTCTTGCTTCAGATGCGGCGCGCCTTCCAGTGTCATGGTGCCGCAGACATGGTCATTGGCCGCCTCGATTTGTGCGCGGGTGAAGCCCAGATGCCGCAGCAGATCGAATCCGGGGTTGTTCAACTCGGAGGCCGGAATGCCCAGTGTCTCGCGGCAGAACGCCTCGCCCAAGGTCCATTGATTGAACACGAAACGGATATCGAAGGCGGATGGCAACGCGGCCTCGATCTTCTTGATTTCCGCTTCGCCAAAACCGTGGCCCAGCAGGCTGGTGTGGTTGATGCCGGGGGCCTGACCCAAGCTGCCATGCCCGACCGCATAGGCGATGATCTCGTTGATCTCAGACTCTCGGTAACCTTTCTTGCGCAGCGACGCGGGCACGGACTGGTTGATGATCTTGAAATACCCGCCACCGGCGAGCTTTTTGAATTTCACCAGCGCGAAATCAGGCTCGATGCCTGTGGTGTCGCAATCCATCACCAGCCCGATCGTGCCGGTGGGCGCGATGACTGTGGATTGTGCGTTGCGGTAGCCGTGCTTTTCGCCAAGGGTCAGCGCCTCGTCCCATGCGGCGCGGGCCAGCTCGACCAGGCGCGCTTCGGGGCAGTTGGCGGCATCCAGCGCCAAGGGGGCGATATTCACACCCTCATAGCTGTTATCGGCATAGGCGGCGCGGCGGTGGTTGCGAATGACCCGCAACATGTGGTCGGCATTCTTCTTGTAGCCAGGGAAAGCACCCAGTTCGGCGGCCATTTCCGCAGATGTCGCATAGGCCACGCCTGTCATCAGCGCGGTTAGTGCGCCACACAGCGCGCGGCCCTCGTCGGAATCATAGCCAAAGCCCATATTCATCAGCAAGCCGCCGATATTGGCATAGCCCAGACCTAGCGTGCGGAACTCATACGAGCGCTGCGCGATTTCCTTGGACGGGAACTGCGCCATCATCACGCTGATTTCCAGTGTGATCGTCCACAGGCGAGTGGCGTGCATATAGGCTTCGGCGTCGAATTCGGTGCTGTTGTAGAATTTCAGCAAGTTCATCGAGGCCAGATTGCAGGCCGTATCATCCAGGAACATGTACTCAGAGCAGGGGTTCGAGCCGCGGATCGGGCCATCCGCCGGGCAGGTGTGCCATGCGTTGACCGTGTCGTGGAACTGGATACCCGGATCGGCACAGGCCCAAGCCGCGTGGCCCACCTGATCCCAAAGCTCGCGTGCCTTGACGGTCTTGGCAACCTTGCCATCGGTGCGGCGCAGCAGCTCCCAATCGGCGTCATCCTTGACCGCCTTCAGGAACGCATCGGTCACACGGACAGAGTTGTTGGAGTTCTGGCCCGATACCGAAATATAGGCTTCCGAATCCCAGTCCGTATCATAGGTTGGAAATTCGATGCTGTCATAGCCTTGGCGGGCATATTGCAGCACGCGCCCGATATAGGTTTCGGGGATCATCGACTTCTTGGCCGATTTGATCGCGGCTTTCAGCGCAGGGTTCTTGACGGGGTCAACGGCATCCTCTGTGCTGCCATCCCATGCCCGGATCGCGCCGAAAATCTCGTTCAGACGCGCTGAGTGCAATTTGGAGCCGGCAACAAGCGAGGCGACCTTTTGTTCTTCGATCACCTTCCAGTTGATGAATTCCTCAACATCGGGATGGTCCATGTCGCAGATTACCATCTTGGCCGCGCGGCGCGTGGTCCCGCCCGACTTGATCGCACCCGCAGCGCGATCACCGATTTTCAAGAAACCCATCAACCCAGAGGATTTACCGCCGCCCGACAGTTTCTCGCCTTCTCCACGCAGCGAGCTGAAGTTGGTTCCGGTGCCGGAACCATATTTGAACAGGCGCGCCTCGCGCACCCAAAGATCCATGATGCCGCCCTCATTCACCAGATCATCGCTGACACTTTGGATGAAGCAGGCATGGGGCTGGGGGTGTTCATAGCTGGATTTCGACTTCACCAGCTTGTGGGTGAAGGGGTCCACATAGAAATGGCCCTGGCTTGGCCCGTCGATGCCATAAGCCCAATGCAGGCCAGTGTTGAACCATTGCGGGCTGTTGGGGGCCGCCATCTGAGCCGCCAGCATGAAGCGCATCTCGTCAAAATAGGCGCGCGCGTCCTGCTCGGTGGTGAAATAGCCACCTTTCCAGCCCCAGTAGCACCAAGCGCCTGCCAGACGGTCAAACACCTGCTTGCTGGAATTCTCGCCGATATAGCGTGCGTCTTCGGGCAATTTCTTCAATTCGGCCTCATCTGCAACCGAACGCCACAGGAATTCCGGCACACCGTCTTCTGGCACGCGCTTCAGGCGTGCGGGCACACCGGCTTTACGAAAATACTTCTGTGCGATGACGTCCGAGGCAACCTGCGACCAGCTAGAGGGCACTTCGACTGCGTCATTGCGGAACACAATTGTCCCATCGGGGTTGCGAATCTCCGAAACCGTGGTGGTGAAGTCCAGCGCCGCATATGCGTCTGTGCCTGTGGTGGTGAAGTGCCGCTCGATGATCATCTGCCAGATGCCCCTTTGTTCGGTTTGATTTGTCCGGGCGCACCCGGATATTCTGATTTCAAGCTAGGGCTAAGGCACGACGCGCGGCAAAAAGAATTCGTTTGCCAATCTGACCGATTGGCAACCTTTCAGGCGCTGTTCATATTCCTTATCCCGAATCCCTCTACTGCGCTTCGCGTCGCTTGCCAGATTTAGTGGGTAGCCCGTGGATATGCACAACCTGGCGTATTTGAGGGGGAGTCGTCAACGAGTAATTTAACACTTCGATGACGAAATTTAGCTTGACGTTAAGCTGGACTGGATAAGTGCTGAGAAAGACTCGAAAGTTAATTTTTGGGCATGGGTCGGTCGGGACCAAAAGCAAAAAGACCGTTGCTTTGCAGCAACGGTCTTTTTGATTGGAGCGGGCGATGAGATTCGAACTCACGACCCTAACCTTGGCAAGGTTATGCTCTACCCCTGAGCTACGCCCGCGTCCTTTGGGTAGGGGCGATTTACAAACTATCCCTGTGCGCCGCAAGAGGGAAATCTAGGCATTCACAGATTTTTTCAAATCAGATGGCCCGCGCGCCGCTGTCATAAGGTATTTACCTTTGGCGGGTATTCTTTGCATGAGACAGATCAGGGGGTTTCCATGCTGGACATATCACCAAATGCCGGGGCCGCGCGCCAGTCCGATGCCGAGATCCGGCGTCTGGAAGATCTGAACATCCTGCGCGAACTTGAAGGCACGATTGACGCACAGGACGCGCCATGTGCGCGGCCCGACCTTGTGCACCGTCTAACGCAGGGGGTTGGCAAGCTGCGCCTCAGTCTCGAAAGTTACGGCTATCCTTGATCTGGTCCCATGCCCAGACAACTTCCTGTAGCCGGTCCTCATCCGCGCGCGCCCCGGCATTGCGGTCCGGGTGCAGGTCTTTCACGAGGCTTTTATACTGCTTGCGGATATCGGTGCGCGACCAGCTGTCACGCGCATCCAGAATCTCCAGCGCCTTGCGTTCAGTGGCGGGCAGTTTGCGTGTGCCGCCCATACGCGATTCTTTTCCGGGGTTCTGCGTGGCCTTGTCGCCCAGCACCTGATGCGGGTCTTCAATGCCCAAGCGCTGCCATGCCAGCCGTTCGTCATCGCGCCCCAGCGGCTTGGATGTCCGGCCCCAAACCCTGTCGCGCTCCATCTCGTCCATCATCTCGGCTTCGGTCTGGCCCTCGAAATAGTTCCACTTCAGATTGTATTCGCGGGCATGGTCTTTGCAGAACCACAGGTATTCGGTCAGCAGATCAGGGGATCTTGGGCAGCGGTACTTGCCATCCTCTGTGCAGCCCGGATGTTCGCATTGCCGCACCGACGTTTCCCACGCCCCCGACATGCCCCGACGCCCCCGAGAGCGTTTCATCTTGTCGGTTGAGGCGCGAATGTCGAAATCGAAAAGCGGCTTGCGGTCCATGTATTATCCTGTGCGGTCTGTAATCTCTTGCTGCGATCGAAAGGACAGGGTGCCCCTTTCCGATCCGGAGGCGACACTCTAGATATGTTTGGCAGATGATTGAAGAGGGAACACAGCCGAGATGCGACTTTGTGAAGAAATCGAGGCGCGACTAAATGATGCATTCACGCCAAACCTGCTGATTGTCGAAGATGACAGCGAAAGTCACCGCGGCCACGGCGGATGGCGAGAGGGCGGCGAGACACATTTCAACGTGAAGATTCGCGCCGCCGCCTTTGGCCCCATGTCCCGTCTGCAACGCCACCGCGCGGTGCATTCCGCGCTTGGCGGCGATCTGGTTGCGCGCATTCACGCGCTGGCGCTGGATATTGATGCGTAATCACGCCTTGTCGCAGGGGCGTCAGTCGTCCTTGCGCGGGGCAAACATAGGCTCCCTGCGGTTGTCGTGAATCGGCCGGTCGGGGCTGGGGCTGTCAATCGCAGGAGGGGCCACAAATTCCTGACGCGGCTCAACCGACACGCGCGGTGCTTCTTCTTGCGTCATGCGTTCTGCCAGCACCTCTGCCTTGGGTCTGCGAAAGATCAGCAGATGATTTTGCACGACCATCTTGCCTGTGAAACCTTTGCGCTCTTCACTCGGCAGACATTCGCTGCGGCAATATTCCCATCCTTCGGCGGAGAGGTCGTTCAGAACTGTCGTCAGTTCATGAGCATAACGCTCGGCTGGGGTTTTCAGACCCTTGACTTTCTGCCCCCGAAGCGGCGCGGGCAGGGCGAGGTACTCATACGATTGCATTGGCAGTCCTGTTTTGGCAAGTTTTGGCAGCGCAGCTTGTACGACATTATTCCCCGACGCAACAATACACTTTGCCGCCACCTGCGGCATGGTTGCACCGCGAAAGTGGAATAATCACGCGCGCGGCTTGGTTTCAGCGCCGATCGGCCCAGCCCGCACCCCCTGAAATCGTTGCAACTGCAATGATTATGGATATTGTGGCGCAAGTTCATGGCGCGGATACGGTCCCGGCGCAGGCAGCAACAAAAGGCGTTGATGATGAAGGATATTGTCCAGCTTGACGGGTTCTTCCCTTACAGACTGGCAATCGCGGCCGAAGCTTTCTCGCGCAGCCTGATGAATGTCTATGGCCGCCGCTACGGGTTAAGCCGTGAAGAATGGCGTTTGCTGTTTCTGCTGGCCGGGGTCGACAAGATGACATCGCTGGAATTGGGCCAACGCACCACCCTAGATAAGGTTCAGGTCAGCCGTGCCGCGCAGAAGCTGGAAGAGAAGGGTCTGATTTCGCGCGCGATTGCTGCCCGTGACCGGCGCTTGCGGCTGTATACCTGCACCCCGTCCGGTAAGGCGCTGTTCGCCGAAATCCTTCCACAGGTCGAAGCGCGCGCCAGCAATATCCTGCACGCAATGCCCGCAGATGACCGCGCGGCGCTGGAGCAAGGACTGGCGGCATTGCTGCGCGCAATTGACACCGAACAGATACCAGGTGAGGGGCCGCCGCTGTCTTGACCCGTGCCCCAGGCAAGATGCAGCGCCAACATCCCTATTGTCAGCGCTGCGCGTGCCAGATCAGTTTTGTAGATAACAGTCCATGCTGTCATCCAGCGCATCTTTCCAAGGGGTGTGATGCGCAGGGGCCATGCTGCCCGTGATGACAGAGCGGTAGCTGTTGTCGCGGAAGGCCATGATATCCTTGGCCTTGTGCTTTTTCCATTCAAAGAACGCCGCTGACGCGCCATCAATGTCAAACGACGGATAGTCGGTTTCCGCGACCAGTTCCTTGATGTACTCGGCCTGATAGATGATCGGGTATTTGGAATCTGTGTCCGCTTCCTCGCGGGCTTCGCGTTCTGCAACATCGGCCAGCAGAACATCTTTGTCAGCCGGTATCTCGATCTTGCCCATAATCGCGTCGCGCACCCACCATGCTTGCGCGTCAAACATATTGAAGGTGAACCACTGGTCTTGCATGCCCAGATAGAACAGCTTGGGGTTATGCACCCAGACCACGCCCTTATACAGGTCTGCCGTAGCCAGTCGGTTGGCGGTTTTCAGACGCAGGTCATCGGGCAGGAAGTTGAAGAAATGCTTGTAGCCCGTGCATAGGATGATCGCATCCACATGCTTCGAGGTGCCGTCGATGAAATATGCGGTGTTGCCCTCGACCCGCTCCAGCGCGGGCTTTTCTTCCCAATTTGCGGGCCAGTGGAAACCCATAGGCGCAGAGCGGTAGCACGATGTGATCGATTTCGCGCCGTATTTCCAGCATTGCGAACCGATATCCTCGGCGGAATAGGACGCGCCCATCACCAGAATGTCTTTGCCCGAAAACTCGCGCGCATCGCGGAAATCATGGGCATGCAGCAAGCGGCCGTTGAACGATTCGAAGCCGGGGTAATGGGGCACATTGGGCACCGAGAAATGGCCCGATGCCACGATCACATGATCGAAGGTTTCTGAATACACATGGTCTTTCGCGTGGTCATGCACGGTGACTGTGAACAGGCCGGTATCCTCATCGTATTCGACCCAGCGCACGGCAGTGTTGAACCGGACCATATCGCGCACACCCGCTTTTTTTACTCGCCCCTCGATATAGTCGAACAAGACAGCGCGCGGGGGGTAAGAGGCGATCTGCTTGCCGAAATGTTCCTCGAAGGAATAATCCGCGAATTCCAGACCCTCTTTCGGGCCGTTCGACCACAGATAGCGATACATCGAGCAATGCACCGGCTCGCCATTTTCATCCAGCCCGGTGCGCCAAGTATAGTTCCACAGCCCGCCCCAATTGTCCTGTTTCTCGAAGCAGACGATTTCCGGGATCTCCTCGCCTTTTTCCGCGGCGGACTGAAAGGCGCGTAGCTGTGCCAGACCTGACGGGCCGGCCCCGATGATCGCTGTTCTTTTTACTGACATGTTTTTCTCCGTGCTGTTGGGCGAGGGGACCAATTATGCGTTTTGGCTGTACCAAATCTGCGCCACCTAGAACCAATCTGTCAACTGGTTTTCACAAAGGGAATATTAATTTCATCTATCACGCTAGTTTCCTGTCTCGCGTTGCGTATCTCTTGTGCTAAATCATGGTCTATGATCGGATCAAGTTTCGCACATCAAATGGCCATGCGCAGTCAATTGCCGACCTATCGGGTGGGCATGACGCAAGAGATCAAGATTGGTATGCTGCTGCCATTGTCTGGCCCTGCCATGTCTTGGGGGCAGCCGGGCCTGAACGGGTGCCGCATCTGGGAAGACTGGCTGAACGCCGCCGGTGGGGCGCTTATTCAGGGGCGACGCTATCCTGTGCGGATCATTGCCGAGGATTGTGGCTATGATGCCGAACAGGCATTGGAAGGGGCGCGCAAACTGGTCCTCTCTGACAAGGTGACGCTTTTGATGATGCTGGGCGGCGACAGCTACACGCCTTTGCGCAGCTTTCTGAACACCCACAAGGTGCTGACCTCGACCTTGCTGACCAGCGATTTGTCCCCCGACACGCGCTATCTCATCGCCCCGTCCGAGGTGCATCCGGTCTATAATGTCACAGGCGTCACATGGCTGGCGCAAAATAAGCCGCAAGTGCGCAAGGTCGTAATGTGCAGCCAGACCGATGCCTTTGGGCTGCCCTCGCTGGCAACCTACCGCGCAGCGTTCAAGGCGGCGGGATTGCAGGTGTGCAAGGAAATTCAGTATGCGCCCGATACGACCGATGCCGCCGCGATTGTGCAGCCAATGCTGGACGCAGGCGCAGAGGTCTTGTGCTGGTGCACCAGCTACACCCCTATGGTTCATGCCATGACCGAATACGCCCATGCGCAGGGGTTCAAGGGCACGATCCTGTCGTGCACGATGGACCAATATGACCGGCTGGTCGCGCGCACGTCGCTGGATTTCATGGAAGGCACAATCTTTCAGTTTCCAGATTTCGACGACCCTGCACTGGCAGAAAAGGCATTTTTCTTCAATCAGCCCAACCTGTTCTTCAGCGAATATAACCGCCGCTTTCCCGACAGCTGGAGTGCGGTAAGCTGGGAATATGCCGCGATCCTCGATATCTGGCACGCCGCCGTTGAAAAGGTCGGCGCGCTCAGCACCGCTTCGGTGATGGCGGCGATGAAGCAGATGGGCCGCGTCAGCCATGCCTTTGGCCCGGCGCAATGGTGGGGCGAAAGCCTGTTCGGGATCGACAATGCGCTGGTCGGGGAATGGCCGGTCGTCACGATTCAAGAAGGCAGGGCGCGGATTGTCAGTTTTGAGTCGGTGCCCGACTGGCTGGCCGCACATGAAAGCCTGCTGCATGACGAGATGTCCGCCTTGGGCCAGCTCTGGACGCAGCGGTTTTCGCGCAAGGCGCTGACGCTGCCCCTGTCGCCCCGCACGCTTGGTGTCACGGGCTAGCGGTTACCCGGTTTCGTGCAACAGCAGCTTTTGCTCTTCGATCAGGTGCAGCTTGATGAATTCGACCGCCGCTTCCACATCGCGCGATGCGATGGCGTTGAACAGCGTGTTGTAGCGTTTCTGATACCCTTCGATCCGGTCAGGGGTCAGGTGTCGCCGCATCAGGGCGGTGCGGAAGCTCTGGCGGCAAACCGTGATCGTCAACTCGTAACAGGTTTCCAGTAGCGGGTTGCGCGTGCCTTGGGCGATCTTGCGATAAAACGCCTCTTCGCAGGACACAAAAGCGTTTACATCGGTGCGCACCTGCTCAATGCGCGAGACGATGCCGTCCAGCTCGTCCAGATCAAGCGGACTCATGTTGATGGTGGCAAGACGCACCATTTCCGGCTCGATGATGCTGCGCACGACCAGATGGTCTAGTGGACTGGTCCGCTCGGCCACGCTGTCAGGCTCGTTCTGGGGTTCAGGTTCGGCACGCCATGTCACGAAACTGCCGCTTCCGGGTCTGCGCCGGATCACCTTGTGGCTTTCCAGCACATCCAGCGCCTCGCGCACTGTATTGCGTGATACACCCAGATCAGCAGCAAGCGAGCGTTCGCTGGGCAGGCGTGTGTCGACCGGATATTCCTCGGATTTGATCTTGGCAAACAGCGTGTCGATGACGACCTGAACCGTGCCCCCAACGGAATACCCCGAAATGTCGTTTGCATCCAGCCTGATGGTCATGCGCATACTCACCCTTATACTGCCCCAGTCTACACAAGCCCGCACCTGTTGCACAAGCATCAGGATCGTCGCGGGCAGGTGGCAGGGTTTCGACATAATGCGGTGGGCAGAGAAACTCCAGTGATCTGGCGCATTTAAACGACCGCCCCGGCGCGCAAGGTCCGGGGCGGCATGTCAGGGGTTACTCGCCGGGCGTCAGCACAATCGCATCGCCATCATGCTCCACATCCCAGTTCCGCTTGTCCAACCCGTCTGCCTGTGCGTCTTCGTCCACGCGCAGCCCGATGGTTTTTTCCAGGATCAGCCCCACAACCAGCGCGGTCAGCGCCCCTGCACCGATACAGGCCAGAGTGCCCACAAGCTGCATGACAATCCCGATCTGGCCGTGCTGAAACGCATAGGCCCCTTCTTCTATGCCCAGATAGCCGCCACGCGGTGTGCCTGCCTTGAAGATGCCCAGCATGATCAGCCCGTACGACCCCGCGCCCAGAAACAGCGGGAAGAGTTTGTGCTCGTCAATCCCGCGCTTGAGGGTGAACTCATACACCGCCCATGCCGCAAAGGGCGCGCCAAGTGCCACAATGAACATCTGCCACGGCAGATAGACATCAAAGCCCGACGCCCCGGCGACATAGCCCGCCAATGGCCCCAGCAATGTATACGCATAGTTGCGCGTCTTATACGCGATCAGCAGGCCAGACAGCGCACCACCGGCCCATGCCAGCCCGTAATTGTTGAACGCAATACCCACGCTTGTGTTGGCCATGGTGACGCTGACGGCCAGCGCTTCAGGGTCGAAAAAGAACAGACAGGACAGAATGACCATCGGCAGGCCTGCAAAGATGGTCATCAGCCCGGTTGCCGCCAGCCCGATGCTGGGGGCATTGTAGCTGGGAACCTTGGGGTGGGGGGCAAACATGCCGGGGCGTGCGCCAAGGCGCGGCACCAGCACAAGCGCCATGCCTGCCGGGAACAGATAGACAAACCCCACCCCGAAAAAGTCGTGAAAGCCCGGATTGGTCAGCGGGCCGACAGATCCCCATGTCGCCCAGCTCAGCGCCGAAGACGCCAGCGTCGCGGCAATGCACAAGATGAAATAGGCCGCCGCCTTCATCCGTTCGGCCACTGCGAAATGCAGCAACACATTGATGATCCCGGCAAAGCAGGCCAGAAAGAAGACGAAGATCTGAAAATTGTTCAGACCCGGAAAGACATCGGGCGAAACGTCGTGCGCGCGCGCATTCAACATGCCGCCGCCCATCCACCAATCCGCGATGGAATCGCCCAGTGTGGCGTCCTCGATGATGTAATATTGCGCGGCCCATAGCGAAAAGCCGATCAGAAAATACACTGTAAAGCCTATGAAGAAGCCCATCAGCTTCTCCACAGTCGAGGTCAGCAGGTTCTTATGCCGCGTGGTGCCGGCGTCAATCATTAGCAAGCCGACAACAACCATGATGGCACCGACAGTGCCCGAGGCATAGACGAGGTTTTGTACAAGTGAGTTCAGACTGACCTGATCAGCATGAACCGCTGCAAGGTTAAGCGACATGAGTGTCTCCCTGTCCCGTTGGTTTCTGAAGTCTTGGGCGTTTGCGCCCTTTGGCCTGCACCAGCAGAAAGCCGTTCCACCGGGACTGGTCTTGTTTGGTTCTCGCTGGTTGCGCGTCGCAGCAAGAACTCTCAAATTCTGACTGAAATATCCCAAATCCCAAAGAATATTTTGCATTAAAAGAATATATTTTTCTTAATAATTGAAAATATGCAGTGATTTGGTGCAGTTTGGACCGGACCAGTTGGGTAAATCGGCGCGGAGGCGGCCAAAACTGCGAAAACATACATGGCGCGCGAATCATCATGCGCTGCGTTCGGTTGTGGGTCGTGAACCCTTGGGCATACCTAAACCGCAGCCCCCATTTTCTTGCCGGAGATACTCAAAATTCCGGCACTAAAAACCTGGTCCACACGCGGCGTTCAGTGCTGCGTTCCAAGCTGCGGCGTGGCCGAGGGCAGCGGGGCATTGCCTTGGACGCGAAACATGTTGATCTTGCGGCGGTCTTCGTCCGGCGACAGGCCGAAGATCTCTGCGTAGCGCTGGCGGAACGGGCTTGCCGTGGTGTATCCGACCGCTTGCGCAATCTCGCGCATAGAGCGGTTGGAATACATCACCAATTGCCGCGCAGATGTCATGCGCAGCGTGTGGTAATAGGCAAGCGGGCTTTTGCCTGTCAGCTTTTTGAACAGCCGTTCCAGATGGCGCGGCGAGATCGTGATCTGCTCGCAGATATCTGCAATGCAGATCGGGTCTTCCAGATTCTCCGACATCAACCGCATGGCGCTGGCGACGGGGTCGGGCAGCATGTCGGACGTTGTCGCAACCTGCATGGCTGGTATTTTCTGGCGCACACCCTCGCCCCGCACCAACGGATGCTGAAACCAGCAGGCCACTTCGGTCATGACCTCAGAGCCCAGTTTGTGATCAATCAGCATCAGCGCGAAATCGAAACCGGCGGCCGCACCGGAAATCGTCACGCGGCGTCGGTCGGGCATGATCACTTCATCCGTTGTCGCGTGGGTCGGAAATTCATCAGCGAATGCCGCCGCATAACACCAATGCACCGAGGTGACATGCCCCTCCATCAGGCCAGCGCGGGCCAGCGGGAACACCCCGCCGCTGACCCCGCCCAGAGTGGCGCCATGGCGCTCCATCATGCGCAAGGCGCCGTTACTGGCGCGCGGGTTGGCAAATTTTGCATCCGGTGGGCTGAGGACGATCAGATAATCAATGGCTTCGGCGGCGGCCAAATTTATCGCGGGGTGGAATGTCACCATCGCGCTGCTCTCGACCGCGCCGCCCGTCTCGGAAATCAATGTCCATCGAAACGCCTGTGTGTCCGCGATCTCATTGGCCGCGCGCAATGGCTCGATCATCGAGGTCAGGCACGCCATGGGAAAGCCCGGCATAATCAGGAATCCCAGATGAATATGATCATTTTCGTTGCTTCGGGTTATACTCTTGTGAAACATCATCCCACTCCCTTTGCTCGGACGCGGTCATCATGGGGAAAAAACAGCACCATTTTCACGGAGCCAGCATGCCTCAGGCAGTGAAGCAAACCGACAGCAAGACGACGTTCAGCCAAGACCCCCACCGTATCCGTGATGAACGCGAAAAGGTGCTGGAGGTGGCGATTGGCCGCGAAGTGCGCGCCTTTCGGCGTCAGAAAAGTATCACTGTCGCAGAACTGGCCGCGCTGACAGGGCTGTCCATCGGCATGTTGTCCAAGATCGAGAATGGTAACACCTCGCCCTCGCTGACCACCTTGCAGACGCTTGCGCATGCGTTGAGTGTGCCGCTGACATCTTTCTTTCGTGGCTTTGAGGAGCATCGTGAAGCGGTGCATACCAAAGCAGGCGAGGGGGTCGAGATTGAGCGCGCGGGCACGCGGGCGGGGCATCAATACAACCTGCTCGGCCATATCGGGGCCAATGCCAGCGGTGTCATGGTGGAACCCTATCTGATCACCCTCAGCACCAGCTCTGACATTTTTCCAACATTTCAGCATGGCGGGATCGAGACGATTTATATGCTGGAAGGCGAATTGCTGTATCGCCACAGCGACCAGCTTTATCATTTGCGACCTGGCGACACTTTGTTCTTTGACGCAGATTCCCCGCATGGCCCCGAAGGGCTGGAAAAGCTGCCAGCGCGCTATCTGTCGATTATTGCCTACCCGCAAAACGGCTGACCTATGTCTCAAGCGGCGGCTCGGTGTCCAGATCGGGCCAGATACCGGGTGACGTGGGCTTGCCGTCATCATATTGCGACAGGTACTCAAGGATCAGCGGTCGGTTGCGGATGAAGCCTTTATAGCTGGCCAGATCTTCGGGCAGATCGCGGATCACACGGTGCAAGCGGCGGCCCCATTTGGGCACCGTCACCAGATCGTCCAGCGCAATCAGGTAGCATCGGATCGGAAACACCAGCGCGTTGGAACGCGGCAGGCGGTAGAACGTCTGCAATTCCACCCGCAAATGTTGTTTACGCCCGATATTCTCTGGCGTCAGCGTGGTCTTTTGCACACCCCATTTGTGATAATTCTCTGGGCTTGTGTCCAGCAACGGGTTGACCGTCATGGTCCAGTTCAGCCGCCGCGCGGGGCTGCCTTGCTGGATATTGAGCAGGAATTTCAGCGCGCGTTTGAACACACCCATTTCATGCGCCCGTGGCACCGGCGCGTGCCATTCAAAGAAATTCATGCCGATGTCGAAATCCAGCGACCAGTCGGCCTGTGTCGTAATCATACCTGCATCCATCCACAGGTTGTTTTCGCGCTGGTCCAGCACAGCGAAATCGCCCTGACTTTGGCGGGTGATGTATTCCATCGGCCCATAAGGCAGGCTGGCGTCATCCATGAAGGTGAATGTGTCATCAATGCCCAAGGGCTTGTTGATCCAGCGCCATGTGTCGCCCTTGCGATGCAGCTCGAACAAATCGGGGTAGTCTTCGGATTTGCTGACCATGATCAGCTCCAACAAGTCCCAGCCTGCAAGGGTCATATGCGGCAGGGACTGGCAGCGCAGCGGGTCCTCAGCCAGAACAAGCGCACGGTCGCGCATCTCTGATATGTAATGCTCGTCCACATCGAAGCGCTTTTCATAGACTGATCCCGCAGGCCCGCCCCGATGCTGTTCCATATTGACCGAATACATGTAGCTGTCTTCGTGGAACGGAAAGGGAAATCGCCTGATCGCCCAGTCCGAATTGCGGAAGGTATAATCGTCGCGGAAAGTCTCGTCGTTGAACTGAATGGTCATTCCGGCATCTCCCTGTTAGCGGTCCAGCACCAGTGTCTTGCCTTCAAAGCGGCTGACACAGGGCATGATCTTTTCACCGCTGGCATGTTCGTCTTCATCTAGCCAGTGATCGTTGTGCAGTAGCGTGCCGTCATGGCGCATGACGCGGGTCTCGCACTGCCCGCAAGCCCCGCCGCGACACATATAAGGCGCATCCACGCCCGCGCGTTCAATCGCTTCCAGCAGGCTTTCATGTTCACCCACGCGCACGGTCTTGCGGGATGCGGCGAGTTCCACCTCAAAGGGCTTGCCGGATTGCGGGGCCAGAAATTCCTCGTAATGCACGGCTGTTTCGGGCCAGCCCAGATCGGCGGCGGTGCCCAAGACCCAGTCGATCATGCCGCGCGGACCGCAGATATAGACATGTGTGCCAAGGGGTTGGCCGCGCAAAAGATCGGCCAGCGCAATACGCTCGTCCTGATCGTCATGATAGACATGCACTTGCGACGGGTGGCGGGTGGTCAGATCATCGGCATAGCTGGCAAGTGCTGCATTGCGCACCGCATAGTGCAACTCGAACCGCCCAGCGATCCGCTCAAGCTGCCGGATTTGCGACAGGAACGGTGTGATCCCGATGCCGCCCGCGATCATCAGATGCTTCTTTGCGGTCAGGTCCAGCGCGAACAGATTGATCGGGTAGCTGATGACCATACGGTCGCCCACCTGCACCTTGTCATGCAGAAAGATGGACCCGCCGCGCCCTTGATCGTCGCGCCGCACCGAGATGGCGTAATGGCTGGGGTCCATCGGATCGGACATCAGCGAATAGGGGTTCAGCCGCGTTTTCGCGCCGTCCTGCATTTCGACAACTGTATGCGCGCCACCCGAGAAAGGGGGTAAACTGCCCCCCTCGGCATGCTGGAACTCAAACCGTGTGACCAGATCGTTCAGCGGCACTTTGGCGGTGACGATGACGGGGATTTTCTGTGTGCCAGCACTCATTTATACAATTCCACGGGTTCAGGGACTTCGCCGGGGTCTTCGGCATCGATGCACACGCCCTGAAAGGCGGCCAGCCTGCGCGAATAGTGATCGCGCACAAACAGGTTCAGCCCGCAATGGCTGCACACAAACGGGTCGGTCATCACCTCCTCGGTGATCCCCTTGCAGTGCACACATTGCACCCGCCGCGCGACTGATCCGCGATGCTCGGACTGGATCGCCGCCATGGGAATGCCCGCCTGCAAGGCCTCGCGCATGGCCTGCCCGATCAGCCCTTCGGTGCCTGCCAGATAAATCTGCGCGCCCATGACCGTGTCGGAAAGTACGCGCCGGATGCGCTGGACCGTCGCCGGATAGCTGGGGCCGATATGCAGGATGGCAGGTTTTGTGGCGCGCAGTTTGTCGGCAAGTGCGTCGCCGGTATGGCGCGGAATAAAGATGACATGCGCCTGTGCCATAATCTCGGGCGCGGTGGCGGCCAGATCCAGCAAAGCCTCTGCGCCTTCGGCATCGGCAATCATCAGATGTTGCGCGGCCTTGCGCGGGGCAAGTGTGCCATAAACAGGCCGACTGGGTATGGACGGGGGAAAGGTAAACCTGCTCATTCGGGCATCACTCCTCTGCGGTCTGCGTGTGAAAAGGGCGCGGCCCCGATAGGTGCCGCGCCCGGATCTGTCTTAGCCCTTGGCCGTGCGACGCTTCTTGTCGGGGTCATAGAAGGGCATGGAATGGGCAACGCATGGAATTTCGCCGTCCGAGTTCTTGACCACCATTGCGGTGCCATCGACAGCGCACTCCACCGGCATACGGGCAATGCCCACATTGTGCTTGTTGAGCGAGGAATACATGCCCACTGTCACAACACCGACCTGCTTGCCGTCTTTTAGCAGCGCGGCCCCTTCCTCGGCGGGGGTGGTGCCTTCCAGCTTCACACCGTAAATCTTGAAGCGCTCCTTGCCCTTCAGGCGGTAATGCTCTTCTGCGCCGCGAAAGCCGGTCTTGCCTTTGGAGACTGTGAAATCAAGGCCCAACTCCCAGAGCGTATCGCCGCATTTCTCATCCTCGAACGGGTATTGGTCCGAGTTGTCGTAGGGGTAGAACAGCAGATAGCTTTCGGCCCGCAACAGATCGAGCGTGGTAAAGCGCGTGGGAATAATGCCCATAGGCGCACCCTTCTCAACCAGTGCATCCCAAATCGCCACGGCATCCTGCGCGCGGCAAAAAATCTCGTACCCGCGCTCGCCCGTGTAGCCGGTGCGCGAAATCATGACAGGTTTATCCCACAGCATGGTTTGCACATGCGCGAAATAGGCCAGATCGCGGATACCCGGCACGCCTTGGGCTTCCAGAAAATCCACCGCCATCGGCCCTTGCAGAGAAATGTCATGCAGGTTGTCGTCAAAGCGGATGTCCACATCACGCCCCATCGCGGCCATGGTCAGTTGCTCGTGGCCTTGCCCCGCGCCATGCACAACCATATAGGCGTTCGGTCCTGTGCGGTAGATCACGCAGTCATCGATGAACTTGCCTTCGTCATTGAGCATCGTCGCGTAGGAACTGCGCCCCGGCTTGATCTTGTCGGCATTGCGCGTGGTCGCGCGGTCGATCACATGGAACGCGTGTGGCCCCACCACATGCACTTTCTTGAGGCCCGACACATCCATGAACCCGGCCTTGGTGCGGATGGCGATGTATTCTTCTTCCTGATCCTTGTCGTAGCTCCATGCCGTGCCCATACCGGACCAGTCTTCCAACGCCGAGCCCATGGCCCGGTGCCGATCCGCCAGCGCCGAAAATCGCCAAGATGTTGTCATGTCACCTCTCCCTGTTTGGTTCGTACTGGTTCGTTTTGGTTTATATTGGTTGCGCAAGTGCACCCACTTGGCAACAGGTTGACCGAAGCTTGCCCTCAAAATCAATACTAAAAGAAAAATATTTTACTGCTGGGCAAGTATTGGCGCAGTTTTCACCGTTTCAGTGGCCTTATACCAAGTCTCGCGAAATCTGACTCTTCTGAGGGTTTTGGGATTCCCAAATCTATGAAGATCTGACTCAATGGCGTCAGATTTTCTGGGGAGGGCCTCTCTATGGGCGCAGCGCTCGCGTTACGGACAGACTACGACGGCATGAAGTTGAGAGAACTTGCGCGAAAGACAAAGGATGCCAACCAAGCCCGCAGGCTTTTGGCGCTGGCGGAGATCTATGATGGCGGTCGGCGCAGCGATGCTGCTCGGATTGGTGGTGTTGGCCTACAAATTGTCCGTGACTGGGTGGAGCGGTTTAATGCCCGCGGGCCTGACGGCTTGATCAACGGCAAAGCTCCTGGTCAGCAGTCTAAGCTTAACGATGAGCAGCGCAGGGCGCTTGCTGCAATTGTTGAGAGCGGTCCGACCTTATCGGTCCATGGGGTCGTCCGCTGGCGCCTGAGTGATCTGAGGAAATGGATTGCAGACACATTTGGGATTTCACTTCACGAGACGTCGATAAGCCGGGAACTCAGGGCGCTTGGTTATGTCAAACTCACAGCACGCCCGCGCCATCACGCGCAAGATACAGCCGCACTGGAGGACTTTAAAAAAAAGGGTTTGCAGCCGCAGTAGCAAAGCTCCGCGCACGGCTCCTGCAAGGCACTGTGATCGAAGTCTGGTTCCAAGATGAAGCGCGTGTCGGCCAGAAAAACAAGATCACGCGCCGATGGGCGAAGCGCGGTACGCGACCTTCCGCCCCACATGATCAGCGCACGAGTTCAAGCTACATCTTTGGAGCGATTTGCCCAGCCCTCGGGAAAGCTGCAGGTCTTGTGCTGCCAGCGTGCAATACCGAAGCGATGGCCCTGCATCTTGCTGAAATCTCCCAAACTGTCGCACCCAAAGCACATGGGGCTGTGCTCGTGGATCAAGCCGCATGGCACATGACTGACAAGCTGGTCATTCCGGACAACATCACCATCATCCCGATCCCCGCAAAATGCCCAGAACTCAATCCAGTCGAAAACATCTGGCAATTCATGCGAGACAACTGGCTATCAAACCTCATCTTCGAAACCTATGAAGACATCGTAGATCATTGCTGCAAGGCTTGGAACAAATTGGTCAGCATGCCCGACACAATCACCTCCATTGGAACCCGCGACTGGGCTCAAGAGTTCTGATCAATGCTGATTGGTATTAACTGGGCTGAAATTGGTCTGGACGCGTCACGCATTCCGCCAAGCTGGTCCGAATCGAATATACAAAGGGCAGGTCTGCGCCAGATCACGGGGTCCGAGTCTGCCATCACTTCGGGGCGCTTGACTGGCGCACGCCCCATTCCCCAAGATCATTGACCAGACGCAAGGCCGCGCGACGCAGGGACGCGCGCAGGCGCTCCACCTCTGGGCCTGAATGGCCGCACGCGGCCAGTGCGCGGTCCATGCATAATAACCAGTTTTCTGCGTCGTCAGGTCTTACCGGCACATGGGCGTGAATCGCGCGCAGGTCCATATGCCCGTGGCGCTCGGCATAGTAGCGCCGCCCGCCAAGAAAGCCGCACATGAAGGCGAACTGCTCCGAGCGTGCATTGTTCATGCCCTGTCCGCGCTCATGCAACAGGCGCAGATGCGCGCCTTCGGGCAGGCTTTCCATCAGATCGTAGAACGTTTCGACAAGCGCGCGCACAGCGCTCTCGCCGCCCATTTGTTCGATCAAGGGTGTCTACGACATTGGCGCGCCTGACTTTCTACGAGCGCGGGCGCTCTTTCTTCGGGTCGTAATGCGCGAAGGGGACAATGCGTGCGGGCAGGCGTTTTTGATGCCCGTCCAGCTTGCCGATCTCGACCTCGGTGCCCAAGTCTGCATGGGCGACATCCAGCCGCGCAAGGGCTATGTTCTTGCCCAGAAGCGGCGAGCGCATGGAAGATGTGACCTCACCCACCTGCGCACGCCCGACATGGACGCAGTCGCCATGCCCGACATCAACATTGCTGTCGATATCCAGCCCCACCAGTTTGCGCATGGGGTTTTCCTTGCGCCGGATCAGGGCGTCGCGGCCAATGAAATCATCCGCTTTCGATTTCAACGGCACAGTAAAGCCGATGCCCGCTTCAAACGGGTCGGTCTGGTCGGAAAAATCATAGCCTGCAAATATTAACCCTGCCTCTATCCGCACCATATCCAGCGCCTCCAGCCCGAAGGGTTTGAGGCCATGATCCTGCCCTGCCTCCCAGATCGCCTCGAACACCGTCGCGCAATCTTTCGGGTGGCACATCACCTCATAGCCCAATTCGCCAGTATAGCCGGTGCGGGACACGACAATCGGCACACCGTCATGGCTGTGCAACCGCGCAGGGGTAAACCGGAACCAGCCCAACTGGTCGAATGTCGGGCGGTGCGGCGCGGTCCAGACGATCTTGCGCAGCAAATCGCGGCTTTCGGGGCCTTGGACCGCGACATTGTGCAACTGGTCGCTCGAGGCACGCACCAGCACTTTCAGCCCCAGTTTCTCGGCCTGCTCTCTGATCCATTCGCCGCCATAGTCATTACCACCGATCCAGCGGAAATTGTCGCGCCCTAGCCGGAACAAGGTGCCATCGTCGATCATACCGCCATGCGGATAGCACATGGCCGTATAGACCACGCCCCCTTCGGCCAATTTGCGCACATCGCGGGTGAAAATATACTGGCACAGCGCTTCGGAATCCGGCCCCGTAATCTCGAACTTGCGCAGCGGCGACAGGTCCATGATGACCGATTTCTGGCGGCAGGCCCAATATTCCTCTACCGCGCCGGTCTCGGCGAAGGAATTTGCCAGCCAATAGCCGTTATATTCGATGAAATTGCCGGTATGCTTGGCAAAGCTGGCATGGAAGCCGGTTTCCTTGGTCATCTTTGGCTCCGAATCGGGCGTGGCACGCATGGCGATGGCCCGCTTGAAGGTTTCCTTGCCGCTATAGGTGCGGATGTGAATATCGGTCGGGTTCCAGCCATTCGCGGGCGTTGTGTCATCGGGGCAGGCGGAACTGACGCAGACCAGATCGGTCAGCGCGCGCAGCAGCACATAATCACCGGGGCGCGACCACGGCTCGTCGGTGTAAAGCACGCCATGCTCATCCAGCCCGGTGTTGAAAAAGAAATTTATCGCCATCCAGCCCGGCCGCGGGTCTGCGCCATAGGGCGCAAGCGCTGCATTGAAATTGTCGGTGCAATTCACATGACCCGGATAGCCGATATCGTCGTAATATTTCGCCGCACAGGCCATCGCAAAGGCATCATGCCGCCCGCATGTGTCCTGCACCACCTCGACCAGCGGCTCCATCTCGTGATCGTAGTATTTCGCGTGCAGCCCCGGCATGGGATAGGCATGCCCCATCAGGGTGCGCGTGGTGGTCACATCGAGCGGGTGCTGAAGCCCCTTATCCAGTTTGCGCGCCGAAAAACACTGGAAATCCGTGCATTGGCGACCATCGACATCCAGTATCTGGATATAGTCGCCCGCCTTGACGAAATAGGCCTCTGCCGTGGCCGAATGCACGCGGACCTCGGCCAGCGGTTCGGCCAGCGGGTCGGGCAACTCGAAGCGCGTATGTGGTTTCAGAGTGGCGCGCGTAATTGTGACGGTCAGGGGGGTGGCAGTGTCCTGTCGCTCAAAATCCATCGCGCCACCGGGGGCGGCGATGATCGCCACACCGTTGCGGACGACGCGAAATGTCTCTTCAGTGCCCGCAGGGGTCGTTGCCTCGAACAGGCGCAGGGCAGGGGCGGATGACAGGTCGATATTGCGCGCCGCAATCCCCATGCGCAGCCCGGTGAGCGAACTGTCGTCACTGTCAAGCAGCGCTTGCAGGCCAGAGGCGGTGCCATTCGCAACCGCGCCGATAATCCCGGCATCTGCACGACCTTTGGCGTCGGTCGAAACGATTTCACAGGGCTGACCACCTTCGTCATTATGCACACGCACCGAATCGCCCGACCAGACAGGCACCAGAATCGCCCCCGCCCCCGCGACGACATATCGCTCGGTGCCCGGTGGCAATGAAAATACCCGCGGCGAGATGATGGCACTGGCGCGCGGCGGGCCGGGTCTGACTTTCGGGTAGGGATCATCAAGCATGGTCTGCACCCCCTCAATATGCACTATAAGAATAATATTTTATTATCAAGAATACAAGCGCGCAAGCCCTCACGCGGTGTTCACGTTCGAAATGGGGGGTGAATGACCTATATGCCGACGCCCATCCGGCGCAGAAACCCCCGCGTTTCAGGGCGCGAGGGGGTGCTGTCAGATGCCACAAGCCGGATCTGCGTTGGGCCACCAAGGGCCGCACCTGTTCATGATTTCGGGGTTATTTGGAGGCGAGTAGGAGAATCGAACTCCTGTACACGGATTTGCAATCCGCTGCGTAACCACTCCGCCAACTCGCCATCCTGAGCGCTTGATTATGCACTCGCGCCTAGCCCGTCAAGGGCGCATCATGACCATTGGCCCGATATTGCGCCCTGCAAGGATATGTACGTGCAGATGCGGCACTTCCTGCACGCCGTCGGGTCCGGCATTCGAGATCATCCGATAACCCTTGCCACCATCGCCCTGCGCGACACCCAGCTGCGTGCAGATTGCGCCTATGGCGCGGGTGTAATCCACGATCTCGGCGTCCGAGGCGCTCTGCGCGAAATGGTCATAGCACACATATGGCCCCTTCGGGATCACCAGCACATGATGCGGCGTTTTGGGCGAGATGTCGTTGAAGGCCAGTGTATGATCTGACTCATACACTTTGCTGCACGGGATTTCCCCGCGCAGGATTTTGGCAAAGATGTTCTGATCGTCATAGGCGTAAGTCATCTGCTCACTCCGCGTCATTGGCCCAGCCGGATACGGCTTTGACCTCTAGGAAATCCTCGATTCCCCAGACGCCGCCTTCGCGCCCGTTGCCTGACTGTTTCATGCCGCCAAAGGGTGCGCCCGCGCCGCGTGGCTTGCCGTTCATCTCGACCATGCCAGAACGCAGCAGCCGTGCCATTTTGTTGCGTTTTGCGCCATCCTGACTTTGGACATAGTTGGTCAGGCCATAGACGGTGTCATTGGCGATGCGCACGGCATCTTCCTCGGACTCAAACGGGATGATCGACAGCACCGGCCCAAAGATTTCCTCGCGCGCGATGGTCATGTCATTGGTCACATCTGCAAACACAGTCGGACGCACGAAATAGCCGCGATTGACGCCTTCGGGGCGCCCCAAGCCGCCCGCGACCAGCCGCGCGCCCTCTGATATGCCCGCCTGAATAAGGTCTTGTATCTTGTCGAACTGCGCTTGGCTGACGACCGGCCCGATATGGCGCCCGGACTCGGATGCGGGGCCAACTGCCGTTTTCTCGGCAACGTCGCGCGCAGTCTCTACGGCCTGATCATACATGTCGCGCTGCACCAGCATCCGTGTGGGGGCGTTGCAGGACTGGCCTGTATTGTTGAAGCAATGAAGCGCGCCACGCTTCACGGCCTTTTCATCGGCATCGGCAAAGATGATATTCGCGCCCTTGCCGCCCAGTTCCAGATGCACGCGCTTCAGTGTCTCGGCGGCATTCTTGGAAATCGCAATGCCCGCGCGGGTCGAGCCGGTGAAGCTGACCATATCGACATCTTTATGGCCCGAAAGCTGGGTGCCAACCCCCGGCCCGTCGCCATTGACCATGTTATACACGCCCTTCGGCGTGCCTGCCGCATCCATGATCTCACTCCAGACAGCGGAGGATAGCGGCGCAATCTCGGACGGTTTCAGCACCATCGTGCAGCCCGCCAGCAAGGCTGGGATCACTTTCAATGAGACTTGGTTCATCGGCCAGTTCCATGGCGTGATCAGGGCACAGACGCCCACCGCCTCGCGGATGATGCGGTCCTCGGGGGCATGATCGCCCAAGGGTTCAATGAAATGAACCTTCTCGAACGCCTTGATGAAATTGCTGATATGCCATGTGCCCGACGTCGCCTGAGAGCTGCGCGACATGTCGATGGGCGCGCCCATTTCCAGACTGATGGCCTGTGCCATGTCTTCCGCGCGCGCCTTATATTCCTCGAGTATGCGCTTGACCAACGCCAGCCGCTCGGAGGGATCAGAATACATCCAGCCGGGCAGGGCGGCCTTGGCGGCGGCAACCGCAGCGTCTGTATCTGCCGCCCCCCCAAGCGAGATGACCGCGCAGGCCTCTTCGGTCGAGGGGTTGATAACGTCCAGATCCTGCCCCGCGACCGGGTCGCACCAGCTGCCATTGATATAGAATTGGCGTTTGTCCAGCATCGCATCTCTCCCTGTTCTCTGCCGCAATATCTGGCATTGCAGGGGGGCGGGTGCAAGGGCACTCGTGAATGATGGCGCAAAAGGGTCGGCTTAGCGCAGCAGGATCACCTTGCTGTCAATCGCCAGCATATACCCTTGGCGCGCAATATTCTTGACCAGAACCTCGCTGATCAACTGGTTTCCCAGCGTATCGCGCAGGCGTTTGATCCGCGTGGCCCCGGCGGCCTCATCGCAGTCAATCTCCTGCCGCCCCGAAATGACCGCCTCGATCGCTGCGCCGGTCAGCACTTCGTCATCAATGCGCGCCTCGGCCAGCACCGCCAATGTCTCGACTGCGGCAGGCGTCAGCTTGAATTCCATGTCATTGATTGCCACCGAATTGGTCGCCCGGTCGATCACCAGTTGCGAGACCTGCAAACCCTGCTTCTCGACCATCGCCATGCGCCGGTTCAGCACGATCAGCATCACGATCATGACCAGCGACGTCACCAACAGACCCGTTGCAAAGATCAGCAGCACAAAGATGACAATGCGGTACGACACAAGTGTCTCGGAAAACGCCGTGCCCGATTGGGCAAGGATTTCCAGCAGCTTGATCTCGGCTTGGCTGGTCAGGTCGGCATTCTCGATGAACACCCGCTCGACCCGCGCATTGAACGCACCAGCATCGGGCAAGTTCAGAAACAGCAAAACCGCCGTCAGCGCCAGAACACCTACGATGGCCGCAATGCCCCAGATGACCGCGCGGTTGCCAAGCCGCGAAATATCACTGGCGGAGATGGATGGCCCCGGCATTGGCGCTCCTGCGTTGAAACTCGGTTTCGTCAAAGATGGATTCAATCTGTAGAAGCGTCCAGCCGCTGCGTGCAATAACAGGTTCGGCATAGGTGCGTGCGGCCTGCGGAGAGGCACAAGCCGCTTGCGGCAATTCGATGATACCATATTGCAGGCGTAAAGGGTTGTCCTGCTTGGCTTTGTAATCTGCGTAACACTGGGCCGAGGCTTGTCCCGCAAGCGCCAGTACCAGAAAGACCGCAGTTATGATGGTGTTCTTCATACCGGAACCATCGCACCAGCGGCAGAGTTATTCAATATCCGCGCCCATGCGGCTTGGGTGTTATCGGATAGCAGGCAGGCGTTATTGTACGACGCGATCGCTCGCAGCAGGCTCGTGGCATGACCTTTGTACAGAAAGGACCCCAAGGTATGACCACGTTTCTAAGCAACCTAAGACTGAAAACCACCAGCGCCCTTGTGGCAGCAGGTATCGCCATGGGCGCTATGACCTTGCCCGCTGCACCTGCGCAGGCGTCGGATGATGCGCTGATCAAACTGCTGCTGGGGGCCGCCGCCGTGGCGATTGTGGTGCAGGCAGCGCGGTCTGACGGGCGCAGCAACCGCGCGCAGCCCCACAGCCGCGAATTGCCCAACCATTGCCGCGAGACATGGAATGTCCGCAACCGCAACATCTCGCTCTATAACGCCCAATGTCTGCGCGATGCTGGGTTGCGCAACCTGCCGCGCTACTGTCTGGAAAACACGCGCACCAATCGCGGGCAACGCAGCGTTTACCGTGCCGCCTGCCTACAGGATGCGGGCTTTTACGCCGAGCGCGGCACACCCAACCGCGGGCGTGACCGCCACCAGCCACCACAGCGCGGTGGCGGTTGGCATAGTGGTCTTCACTTGCCGCAACAATGTTTGATATCCTACCGCTACGGTGGGCAGACCTTGGCAGGGTATCGCGGCTCTTGTCTTGAGCAGCGCGGCGTGCGCGATCTGCCCCGCACTTGTCAGGTGCGCAGCACAACAGGAATGATCTATTCGGCGCAATGCCTGACCGAGCGTGGCTATCGCAGCCCGCGCCGGTAAGGGTTGCACAAACCGGGCACGTTCGGGCATTACCCGGTCATGACCCCAAGATCAGGCCCCGACTATGACTATGAGCGCCTTGCAATTCTGCAAGGCGCGCGCCGCGTGGTCGGTGTGGATGAAGTGGGCCGTGGCCCGCTATGCGGGCCTGTGACAGCCGCTGCTGTCTGGCTGAACCCAACGGCGCTGCCAGCGGGGCTGGACGATTCCAAGCGTGTCAGCACGCGCGCCCGCGAACAGGTTTTTGCCGCCATCATGGCCAGCGCCGATGTTGGTATCGGCCATGCCAGCCCGTCTGAGATTGACGAGATCAACATCCTGCAAGCGACATATCTGGCGATGCACCGCGCTATTGCCGCACTGGATGTGCCGCCCGATTTTCTGCTGGTCGATGGCAACCGCCTGCCAACTGGTTTGCCATGCGCGGCGCAAGCGGTGGTCAAGGGCGATGGCAAGGTCTTGTCCATCGCTGCCGCCTCCATCATCGCCAAAGTTACGCGCGATCGGATTATGGCCGAGTTGGATTTGCGCTACCCCGGATATGGCTGGGCCGAGAATGCGGGCTATCCGACGAAGCGTCACAAAAATGCCATAGCAGATTTGGGGCTGACCCCAGAGCATAGACGCTCCTTCGCCCCCATACGCAAAATATTGTGTCCATAGGTCACATGAAGAAAGTTTTTCAAATCGCTGATTCAAAAAGAAATTGACGCCGAATCGCCTTTGACTCATGATGCCCTCAACAAGCGTCAAAAAGGCGCAAGATTGAGGCAGGCATGGCAGTGACAATAGTGGCGCAGGAGGCGAAAATGCTTCCTATTAACGAGATACTTTCTGGCGATTGCATCGAAGTGATGAATTCCCTGCCCGAAGGCAGCATCGATCTGATCTTCGCGGACCCGCCGTATAACCTTCAACTCAAGGGCGATCTTCACCGCCCCGATAACAGCCGCGTCGATGCCGTCGATGATGCGTGGGACCAGTTCGACAGCTTCAAGGTCTATGACCAGTTCACCCGTGCATGGCTCAAGGCCGCGCGCAGATTGCTCAAACCCAATGGCGCGATCTGGGTGATTGGCTCCTATCACAACATTTTCCGCGTTGGCACTGCGCTACAGGATGCGGGCTTCTGGATTCTCAATGATGTGGTGTGGCGCAAATCGAACCCGATGCCCAATTTCCGTGGCAAGCGCCTGACCAATGCCCATGAGACGATGATCTGGGCCTCCAAGTCCGAAGGGGCGAAATACACTTTCAACTACGAGGCGCTGAAAGAACTCAACGAGGGTGTGCAAATGCGCTCGGATTGGGTGTTGCCGATCTGCTCAGGTCATGAGCGGCTGAAGGATGACAAGGGCGACAAGGCCCATCCGACCCAAAAACCCGAATCCCTGCTGCACCGTGTGCTGGTCGGCTCGACCAAACCGGGCGATGTGGTGCTGGACCCGTTCTTTGGCACAGGCACCACAGGGGCTGTCGCCAAATTGCTGGGCCGCAACTATATCGGGATCGAGCGCGAAGAGGCTTATCGCAAGGTGGCCGCGAAACGATTGGGGCAGGTGCGCACGCTGGAAACAGCAGCCTTGCAAACAACCCTGTCAAAACGCGCACAGCCGCGCGTCGCTTTCGGCCAACTGGTCGAGCGCGGTATGCTGCGCCCTGGTGAAATGCTGGTCAATCCGCGCGGTCAGGCCGCCAAGGTGCGCGTCGACGGCTCTCTGGTCAGCGCCGAGCATCGCGGCTCCATCCATCAGGTGGGCGCGGCATTGGAAAATGCGCCATCGTGCAACGGCTGGACCTATTGGCAGTTCAAACGCGATGGCCAACTGATCCCCATCGACATTTTGCGTCAGCAAATCCGCGCCGAGATGCACGACTGACGTTGCAACAGTTTACCGCCGGTGTCCTGTGTTACCCGCCGGGACGCCAACTTGCCCCGCCTTCATGGCGCTAAGGGATGCACACATCTTTGGCTGTGCGCTCCGGTTTTCGGCACTTGACCGTTTTTGTTGCGCATGATTCGATCGCTCTACCTAAAGTGGGAGGGCGTCTGTGGTGACTTCGGAAGGCTGGAGGCTGGGTGATTTCGGAGACGAACGCCTGGCAAAAAGGGGGGTCTGCTGCTCGCAGCAATGGTGGCGCGCACGAGCACCTGTCTTCGGCGTCTGGCGGGTGGCCGCCGCAGTGGGATTGTCGGATTTTCGCGCTTTCTGGCCAATCCGCGCGTGACGGCTGAGGCGGTGATTGAAGGCTGGGGAGCGGAGCTTTCGCAAGCCTGCGCGGGGCGGCATATTCTTGCGATTCAGGACAGCAGCGACTTCAATTTCTCGACAACCAAAGAGCGCAGTCGCGGACTGGGTGCAATCGGCAAGGGGTCTGGGCGCGGTGTTTTGCTCCACGCGATGCTGGGTGTGGATGCCGAGACGGGTGGCATTCTGGGTTTGGCCGCGGGCCGGATATGGACACGCGATGGCCGCGTAAGTGCTCCCCACCGGGCCCGCCCCCTGTCCGAGAAGGAATCGCATCGGTGGCTGAGCACGGCAGAGGCTGCCAAGACAGTTCTGGCCCAGGCGCATATGGTGACTGAAATCGGCGATCGCGAGAGCGATATCTATGAGAAATGGGCACGATTGCCGGAGCCGGGCTTTCACATCCTGACCCGTGCCATGACGGATCGCTCAATCCTGGAAGGTGGCGGCAAGCTGTCCTCTGCCCCGCTGAAATTGGCAGGTACGGCACAAGTGGCGATGCGCGCACGCCCAGGGCGCCCGGCGCGCACCGCCAGACTTGAGGCCCGATTTGGCCCCGTTACGATCAAGCGTCCTGCCAATCTGGCCAGACAGCCGGGGCTGGCCGAGACGGTGGAGGTCAGCCTGATCGAAGTCAGCGAGGTGAATGCGCCACCGGGCGCCGAGCCCATCTCATGGCGGCTTTTGACCACTCACAAGGTCGAGGATGCGGACATGGCCTGGCGCGCGGTAAGCTGGTACCGGCAACGCTGGCATATCGAACAATTCTTCCGCACCCTGAAGCAACAGGGGTTGCAACTGGAGGACAGCCAACTGGAAAATGCCGAGCGGTTGATCAAGCTGACCGCGATTGCCGCCCGCGCGGCCTGCACCATCATGCAACTCGTTCAGGCGCGCGATGGCAAGTCCGGGCAAGACGCCAAAATCGCCTTCTCATCCTCCGAAATCCAGACCCTTCATGCTCTCCTGCCCGAACTCGAAGGCAAGACCGCGCTCCAGAAAAACCCTCACCCGCCGGAAACACTTGCCTGGGCCGCGTGGATCATCGCCAAGCTCGGCGGATGGGACGGCTACCCAAAATCCAAACCGCCAGGTCCAATTACATTCCGACATGGCCTACAATACTTCAAATCCGTCTCACACGGATGGAAACTCAGAAATGTGTGAATCGCCTAGCTTCATGGCGGGGTTTTTTTCATCTCAATGTCAGCACCTGCACTGCGACATTTTCTTGCTGAAAATACTCAAAAAACCGGCGCCCCCGGCCCGGAACGGGCAGGGGGCGTCTTATAGACTTGCGGCGCAGCCGCACAATCAGGTCAAGCCGTTTGCAACTGGTCCCAGCACGCAAGGGCCTTGCCCGCATACATCACCGCAGGCCCGCCGCCCATCTGAATGGCCATCGCCAATACATCGCCCAGTTCTTCGCGCGCCGCACCAGCCTTGAGCAGTGCCTCGACGTGAAACGCGATGCAGGGCTCGCAGCGCACTGCAATGGCAATGCCAAGTGCCACGAACTCCTTTTCCTTCACGCCCAGAACCCCGCCCTCCTTCACAGCGCGTGAGAGCGTGCCAAAGCCTTTCATCGTGTCGGGCAGGGCTTTCGCCAGAGTGCGGCTTTGGTTGCGTGTTTCGGCGATGAAGGCAGGGTAGTCCATGTTGCGTCCTCACATTTATTTATATGAATGCGAGGTTGCATGGCTTGTCTGTGGTTGCCTTGATCTGCGTCAAATCCCCAGAAAGGGTTGGGCCAGCCGGGGCAGAAAGCCACGGAATTTCAACGGTGCATCTGTCACAGCAAGGCAGATACAATCCAGCCCCGCTTGCGCGATGGGCTGGTGCTCGGTTCCCTCATCGGCAATCTCGATATCGCCGCGCCGAAAACAATCCGCCTCGTCTGCAAAAGCACCTTGCAGCACCAGTGTCAGCTCCATGCCATTATGGCCATGATCGGGAACCGCAACCCCGGCCGGAATGTATAACAGCCGTGCCGTGGCCCTGTCAGAGGTGGGTATCACGGCTTGCCGCACCCCGCCGCCAACGCTGCGCCATTTCACAGCATCGACATCGCCGCCGACATAGCTGCATAGCGGTTCTGGCAGAATTCCAGCGCCCTTGGGCTTGGCGCTGGGCCTCTCGCTGGGCGATTTCGCTTTGATGCGCGACAGCGTCGCAGACAATGCCGTGTCGTCCATGGCGGCGCTGTCTTGTGCAACCTGTTCCAGCACAGCCCCGCCGACAGCGTCGAAGCTGGCCAGCCGCGCGCGGCACTCGTCACACATGGCAATGTGGGTTGCGACAGCCAGATTGAATGCCTCGGGCAGGGTGCCTGCCGAATAGGCCATCAATAACTTGTCGCTCAAGTGGTGGTTAATCATGATGGTCGTCTTTCTCAGCTCAAGGAATGGCGCAAACGCTCCAGCGCCAGTCTTATTCGGGATTTGATGGTGCCCAGCGGCAACCCGGTTTCATCTGCGATTTCACTATGGGTCAGATCCCCAAAATACGCGCGCTCGATCATCACGCGTTGTTTCTCTGGCAGGTTTGCGATGGCTGAGATTAGCAATTCGCTTTCCTGCTGTAATGTCATCACGTCCAGTTGGTCTGGCTCTGCTTCCGGTCCCCAGGTTAATTCTTCAGGCTCTGGCCTGCGATCCTTGCGCATCATGTCGATGCGCCTGTTGCGTGCTATGGTGAATATCCAGGTTGCCACACTCGCGCGGGCCGGATCGAACTGCGCGGCTTTTTTCCACACAGTTACCATGACATCCTGCGCGCATTCCTCAGCCAGCGCATGATCTGCGCCGGACTTCATCAAAAATCCTTTGACCCTCGGCGCAAAATGCTCAAACAACTCAGTAAAAGCGTCTGTGCTTTGCTCGGCCGCGACCTTTTCGAGAAGGACAACCCATTTCGCTCCGTTCTGTGCGTTCACTGCCGACTGCCTTTTCCCGCGGCGAGTTCCCTCGCGCTCTGACAACAGCATATCCACAGCCAAACCGGCTTGTCGAGCAGTGTGCGAGGGGTGTGCAAAATCAAACATGCTGTGTTTACGTCACATATGCGCAAGCAGATCACTTCCTGCGCAGGAAAAAATCGGCATTTGAATGATAGCTTTTACGAAATGATCCGCCACCTCATTCAGCGCGTAACCTCAATATCTCAAGACCAACAAGGAGTGGCTGCATGCCATTTGAACTTATTGATACCCCCGCCAAAAGAATTGCTGTCATCGGTGGGGGTATCTCTGGAATGGCGAGCGCGTGGCTCATGTCGCAGCGACACCGTGTCACAGTATTCGAGGGCGAGCCGCGCTTGGGCGGGCATGCACGCACAATTCTGGCGGGCAAAAATGGCACCCAGCCTGTCGATACCGGCTTTATCGTTTTTAATTATACCAATTACCCGTATCTGACCGCGCTTTTCGAGAAGCTGAATGTTCCGGTGGCGAAGTCGAACATGTCTTTCGGCGCGTCCTTCGATGATGGCGCATTCGAGTATTCGCTGTCGGGGTTGGACGAGTTGTTCGCCACGCGCAAGAACCTTGCAAACCCGCGCTACTGGCGCATGATCCGCGATATTGTCCATTTCAACAAGAACGGCCTTGCAGCCAGTGCCGCGGACCCAAGCCTGAGCATCGGCGGGCTGTTGCACAAGCTCGGCACAGGCGACTGGTTCCGCGACCGGTATCTTTTGCCCTTCTCTGGCGCGATCTGGTCAACGCCCACACAGAAGATCCTCGATTTCCCCGCCCATGCGATGATGGATTTCTTCCGCAATCACGCCCTGCTTGGGTATGAAGGGCAGCATCAATGGTACACGGTGCAGGGCGGATCGGTGGAATATGTGCGCAGGTTGCAAGCCTATCTTGACCGCGCGGGCGTCAGCCTGCGCACAGCCACACCGGTGCAATCCGTGCGGCGCGGGCCTATGGGTGTCTGGGTCAAGGCGCATGGCAGCGAGGAAGAACAATTTGACGAGGTCATCTTCGCCACCCATTCCGATGTCACACTGCGCCTGCTGGCAGACCCGACCGGGGCCGAGGCACAGGCTTTGGGCGCTGTGACCTATCAGCCCAATGATGCGATCCTGCATTGCGACACGGATTTCATGCCAAAGCGGCGCAAATGCTGGTCAAGCTGGGTCTATACGGAACGCGGACCACAAGACCGCGACCGCATCTCGCTGAGTTACTGGATGAATTCGCTGCAACCCATCCCGCAGGATGACCCTATGTTCATCACGCTGAATGCCAATCATCCGGTGCGCGAAGAGTGTATTTATGACACTTACACATTCTCGCATCCGGTTTATGACAGTGCTGCGTTGCAGGCCCAAAACACGATCCGAGATTTCAACGGCACCAACCGCACATGGTTTTGCGGCGCGTGGATGCGCAATGGCTTTCATGAGGACGGTTTTGCCAGCGCGGTCGATGTCGCGCGTGCGATGGAAGAACGCAGCGCCAAACTGGCCGTCGCATGAAAGATATCGAACATATCGCAGGCCAGACCTTTCACGGTCGGCGTGGTCCCATTGCCAACCGCTTCACCTATGGGGTGGATTATGTGTTGTTCGATGCCGAAGCGGAGTTGCGCCTGCCGCGCCTGCTGTCGCGCAACGGGCGCAACATCGCCAGCCTGAGTGACCGCGATCATGGTGGCGCGCCGGGGCAGGGGCACGGGGCGGCTTGGGTGCGCGACGTGTTAAGCGCCCATCACCTGACCGACATCACCAACGGGCCGGTATTATTACTGACGCAACCGCGCGTGCTGGGGCATTTGTTCAATCCGGTCAGTTTCTGGCTGTGCCACGATGCCCAAGGCGGCCTGCGCGCGGTCATTGCCGAGGTTAACAACACCTATGGCGACCGGCATTCCTATCTGTGTGTCAAGCCTGACCGCTCGGTTATTGAGGGCAGCGATACGCTTGCGGCGCAAAAGATATTCTACGTCTCGCCCTTCCAGCCGGTCGAGGGGGCCTATGCGTTCAATTTCGATATTGGCGCTGACAAGCTTTCGATCCGCATCGGCTACCGGCAAGACCATGAAGCGCCGGGTTCCGGGCTGGTGGCCACGCTGACCGGCACGCGCCACCCATTGCGCAATCGCACCATACTGGGCGCGATGGTGCGGCGCATGGGATCGCGGCGGGTGCTGGCACTGATCCATTGGCAGGCGTTCAAATTGTGGTGGCTGGGCGCGAAATTCACCGCGCGGCCAAAGCCACCCACCCAAGAGATCAGCCAATGACCGAGGCCGTCGCCATACCGGCGCGCCCCCAACTTTGGGGCTATTCGCTGTTCGGCGGGTTGCTGGCGATGGCCGGATTGCCCATCTATATTCACGCCCCTTATTTTTACGTCGATGAGTATGCGGTGTCGCTTGCGGCATTGGGCACGGTTTTGTTCGTGTTGCGTGGCTTGGATTTTGTGCAAGATCCGGCACTGGGCTGGCTGGCGGCACGCATCAGTCACATGCGCGGGCTGGCAGTGGCGCTGACGGCCAGCATCATGGCGGCGGCCATGCTGATGCTGTTTGCCATTCCGCCCCTGTTCGCGCCGCTTGCGTGGTTTGCTATTGCGTTGACGCTGCTGTTTTCATGCTATTCCTTCCTGACAATCTGCTTCTACGCCACAGGTGCCGCGCGTGGCGAGGCATTGGGGCAGGGTGGGCACGTCTATCTGGCGGGCTGGCGCGAAACCGGTGCTTTGCTGGGCGTATGTCTGGCGGCGGCGGCACCTGTGGCGCTGGCCGCAGTCCTGCCCGCGCCCTTTATGGGGTTTGCCCTTGGCTTTGTGGTTATCACCGTGCTGGCAATTATGGCCATGCGCGCCGAATGGCCCCGCGCGCGGGCGGCGCAGATTGGCGATGTCGGCTTGTCGTTGCGCGATGTGTTCGCCGACCCGACAGCGCGGCGGCTGCTGATTATCGCGCTGGTCAATGCAACGCCTGTGGCCATCACCTCAACGTTGTTTCTGTTTTATGCCGAAAGTGTGTTGCAAGCCGAAGGCATGGAAGGGGTGTTGTTGATCCTGCTGTTTCTGTCCGCGGCGGCATCTGCGCCGCTTTGGGCGCGGCTGGCGCGCCGGACGGGGGCCAAGACAGCGCTTCTCTCAGGAATGGGGCTGGCGGCGCTGAGTTTTGCCTTCGTCACCACGCTTGGCCCCGGCGATCTGGCGCTGTTCGCGGTGATCTGCGTGATTTCGGGCGCGGGCATCGGGGCTGACCTGACCCTTTTGCCCGCGATCTTCTCGCGCCGTATGGCCGAATTGTCGCCCGAAGCGGCCAAGGGCTTTGGCCTGTGGGCTTTTGTGACCAAGGCCACACTGGCGCTGGCCGCACTGATGGTCTTTCCAGCCTTGCAGGTTGCAGGATTCGAGGCCGGGGCCAACAACACCCCCGCCGCGCTGACAACCCTCGTTTTGCTATATGCGGCCCTGCCTTCGGTGTTGAAGGTGGCGGCCATCGCGCTTCTGGCGCTTACCCCTTTGAAAGAGAGCTGACCATGAGCACATTTTTGACTTTTCTAGCCGGTTGCGTGCTGATGGTGGTGCTTGTGGCGCTGGCGCAGCGGCTGCTGGGGTTTCGTGCGCAAAAATCTGCGGATTATGCCAAGCTGGAACCGCCTGTGGATATCCGTCATCACTTGTCTGGTCCGATCCGGTGCGAGGGCGTGATTTATGGGCCTATGGGGCGTGTCACCTCGCGCTTTACCGCCGATATGGACGGGCGCTGGGACGGCAATCGTGGTGTGTTGGCCGAGCATTTCACCTATGACAGCGGCACCAAGCAAGACCGCGAATGGCGGCTGACGCTGGGCAATGACGGGCGCATCACCGCCGAGGCGGATGATCTGGTCGGCGCGGGCTGGGGTCAGCAGACGGGGGGCGCTTTGCATCTGAACTACACGATCCGTCTGCCTGAAAGTGCGGGCGGGCACACGTTGCAGGTCACGGACTGGATGTATCTGGTCGATGACAAGACCATCGTGAACCGCAGCCAGTTTCGCAAGTTTGGTATCAAGGTGGCCGAACTGGTGGCAACATTGCGCAGGGTGGATGCATGAGAAAGCTGTCAGGAAAAACTTATTGGCTTGTCGGCGCGTCCGAGGGGCTGGGCCGCGCCTTGGCGCAAAAGCTGTCCAAGGCAGGGTGCACGCTTGTGCTGAGTGCGCGCAGCGAAGACAGCCTGAAAGCGCTGGCAGACAGTTTGCCGGGGCAAGCGCGGATCGTGACATGTGACGTGTCAGACCGCGATTCGGTTGTTCGCGCGGCGCAAGAGGCGGGCGCTGTTGACGGGATGATCTATCTTGCGGGGGCTTATTGGCCTTTTCCCGCGACAGAATGGCAACCAGAGCAGACCGAGGCGATGTTTGACGTCAACCTGACCGGCGCCGCGCGCGTGTTGGGGCAAGTGGTGCCGGGGATGGTCGCGCGCGGGGCCGGTCATATCGTCATCACCGGCTCGCTTTCTGGCTATCGGGGTTTGCCGGGGTCCATCGGCTACAGTTCCAGCAAGGCCGGGCTGATGCATCTGGCCGAATCGATGCATGCCGATCTGCGCGGCTCTGGTGTTGACGTGCAACTGGCCAATCCCGGTTTCATCCGAACAAGACTGACCGATAAAAATGAGTTCACAATGCCGTTTCTGATGGAGCCGGATCAGGCTGCGGAAGAGATGATGCAGCTTATGCGCTCGCTCAAGTTTCAGCGTGCCTTTCCGCGCCTGTTCTCGCTTTTGTTCAGGGGTGCGAATTTTTTGCCAGACTGGCTGTATTACCGCGTGTTCGCGGGCAAATAAGCGGTCACGATCTAACCTTGCAACGCAATGCTGTTTCAGCGACACTTGGGGCCGCGATACAGGAGGTTCTCATGCTCGCCATTAGCCCGCGCAAAATCGTACATATCATCTACCTTGCCCGCGAAGGAACCGTGGGCGACCGAGAAGCGCATGCCTTTATCAGCGGTTTGAATGACGATGAGCAGGCCAGCCTGACAGCGGTTGCATGGGTCGGGCGCGGGGCGTTCGAGGCGGAGGAATACAACGAAGCCGTCGCAACTGCCATCACAGAGGCGACGACCCCGACCGCAGATTACTTGCTTGGAATGCCGCATCTGGCGGAAAACCTTGAAAGCGGGCTGGAAGCGCTGGGCATAGATGTCACGGGCGAAGAAGAGGACTTCTTGCGCCAAGGGTCTTGACCCGCAGCTTGCGTGCTTAGCCTTTCGCGCTGCTCCATTCGGCCAAAGCGGGGTTTGAACCTGCATCTTGCAGCGGCTCTGGCCTCTCAGGCTTATTTGCCAGCGGGGGTGCGGGCACTTTCTTGACACGCAGGTGATGCGCCTCTCTTGCGCCAAAATAGAACGCCACGACAGCGCCCAGCAGCCACCAGAGCGGTTCGGGCACATTGCTCAGGGCGAGCATACGGATGGCAAATCCGTCCGGGTCGGCCATCGCGTAGACGAACAACCCCAGCGTGCCCAATGCCAAAAGCGGGCGGGGCAAACGGTTCAGGCCGTTGACCGCCGAATCAAACCAGCCGCCGCGCGCATATTGAAATTCTGCGGTGTGGCTGGCATGCGCGGCCTTATAGGCGTCATGGCCCAGTTCCAGCGCGCGGGTGGCATTGGGGCGAAACACCTCTGCCACTGAGGTGACAGTCTGCCCCAGCGCACGCGCCTCTCGCGCGCCGCCAAAGATCCAGCCGAACACCGACCGGATCATGCCCAGCCCCGTGTGCGGTCGCGGTGCTGACCGTCGGTCAGGTGAAAGCGTGCGCTGATGAATTCCTCGGCGCGGGTAATCCAGCCGCCCTTGCCGCCATCACGTCTGCGCGCGAATTTGCGGCTGGCCGGACGGCGGTCTGCGATGCTGTAGTAGTGGTCGCGCCGTGCAATGCCATAGGCATCCACCAAATGCGCAGGGGCCATGTCATAAGCGCGGTGCGCCGCCGCGATGGTCTGCGGGCCGATCACACCATCAACGGCCACTTGCAGCCCCATTTGGTTGAACAACCGCTGCAAGATGCGCACGGCATTGGCCCCTGCATTGACATACATATCGAAGATCGTGGGCCAAAGCGGTTCGGGCAACTCGGCGATGCGGGGGCGGTTGAAGTAATGCTCGATATAGATTTCAACGGCATCCTCGCGCGTCAGGGCGCGCACATCCTGAATGGTGACGTGCTGTCCGGGGCGCAGGCGGCGCAGGGTATGGATCGTCACACCGAAATTCGTGGCCCCGCCGGGATCATCAGGATCATTGACGAAGCCGCCTTCGCGGGCGACAATCTCGGTGGCAAGCTGGCGAACGGATTTCATGATGTGGCACCTCTGGCAGGGACAGATTTGCCAGAATTTGCCGGATTTCCCTCAATTCCAGACTAAGTGAGCGTGCGGTACACAGGTGATGTGCCTGTTTGCCCCCTTTTCCCGCCGCGCCCTTTGGGCTATCTGCCAATTCCAGAGCAAAGGATCAGTCCGCGATGAGTTACGAACAACCCGGTGATGTCGAGCAAAGCTGGAAAGATGCCATCTCCTCGACCGAGGAGATCGTTGAAGAGGCCCGCAATGGCCGGATCTTCATTCTTGTGGATCATGAAGATCGTGAGAATGAGGGGGATCTTGTCATTCCTGCGCAGATGGCGACGCCAGAGGCGATCAACTTCATGGCGACTCATGGCAAGGGGCTGATCTGTCTGACCCTGCCGGGCGAGCGTATCGACGAACTGGGCCTGCCCCTGATGGCGTCCAGCAATTCGTCGCGCCATGAAACCGCGTTCACAGTGTCGATTGAAGCGCGCGAAGGGGTGTCTACGGGCATTTCCGCCCATGACCGTGCCCGCACAGTGGCCGTGGCGATTGATGCAGGCAAGGACGCGGCCGATATCGCAACACCCGGTCATGTGTTTCCATTGCGCGCCCGTGATGGCGGCGTGCTGGTGCGTGCGGGCCACACCGAAGCGGCGGTGGATATCTCGCGGCTTGCGGGGCTGAACCCTTCGGGCGTGATCTGCGAGATCATGAAGGAAGACGGATCAATGGCGCGGCTGCCCGATCTGGTGGCATTCGCGCAAAAACACGGGCTGAAGATCGGCACAATCTCGGACTTGATCGCGTATCGGCGTCGTCATGACAACCTTGTGCGCGTGATGAGCGAGCAGCAGATCACCTCTGCCTTTGGCGGCGAGTGGATGATGCGGGTCTATTCCGACACCACTCAAGGGGCCGAGCATGTTGCCCTGATCAAAGGCGATATCACCACGCCTGATCCTGTGCTGGTGCGTATGCATGCCTTTGATCCGCTGCTGGACATGGTTGGCACGGATGGGGGCGCGCGTGCCAATGAATTCAGCGATGCGATGCGCCTGATCGGCGCTGAGGGGCGCGGGGTCGTGGTGCTGCTGCGTGACACAGAGATGAAAATGACCCCCGCCGAGGGCGGCACACCGCAAGTGCTGCGCCAATACGGGCTGGGCGCGCAGATATTGTCCTCGCTGGGGCTGCATGATCTGATTCTGCTGACCAATTCCGCCACGCCCAAAGTGGTGGGGCTGGATGGCTACGGGTTGTCCATTGTCGGCACCCGCAAAATTCCACCCGCGAAAGGCGCCTGACATGGCCGGACATGAAACACATTACACCCTGCCATTGCCTGAATTTGACAAGGCCCCAAAACTGCTGATCGTGGTCGCCCCCTATTACAAGGATATCGCGGATCAACTGGTCGCAGGGGCTTGCGCCGAGATTGAAAAGGTCGGCGGCACCCATGAGGTGATTGAGGTTCCCGGCGCGCTGGAAGTGCCCACAGCCATTGGGCAGGCACATCGCATGTCGAATTTCGACGGTTTTGTGGCCCTTGGTTGTGTGATCCGGGGCGAGACGACGCATTATGACACGGTCTGCAATGACAGCTCGCGCGCGATTGCGCTTCTGGGGTTGCAGGGTGCGTGCATCGGCAATGGTATTCTGACCGTCGAGAATCGCGCACAGGCCGAAGCCCGCGCCGAGGTTTCGGGCCAGAACAAGGGCGGCGGGGCCGCAGCGGCGGCCTTGCATCTGATCGCGCTTGGACGTCACTGGGGCGGCGCGCGCCGTTCGGTCGGGTTCTTGCCAGAGCGCGAAGAAATTCAGATTGCAGGTCAGAACAAGGGACCGGTTGCATGAGCGATACCCCCCCGAAACGCCGACCCACGCAGGAAGAACGCCGTGCGCGCAAAGGGGCCGCGCGCTTCTATGCCGTGCAGGCGCTGTTCCAGATGGAAGCCTCGGATGTGCCGATTGGCGAAATCACCCGCCAGTTTGAAGCGCACCGTATCGGGGCCGAGACGGAAACCGAGACATGGGCCGAGGCGGATGTGAACCATTTCCGCCGCCTGATCGAACTGGCCGTGGACCGGCAGGCCGCGATTGATCAGATGACGGACCGCGCGCTGGTGGCGAAATGGCCGATCAGCCGGATCGACCCCACCTTGCGGGCGCTGTTTCGCGCAGCGGGTGCCGAGATGCTAAGTGCGCAAACCCCGGCGCGTGTGGTCATTTCGCAATTTGTCGATATTGCCAGAGCTTTCTCCCCCGAAGGCCGCGAAACCAATTTCGTCAATGCGGTGTTGGATCACATGGCCCGCGAGGCTTGCGCCGCCGAATTCTGAGGCTTGGGCGTGATGCGGCTGGAATTGACCCCCGAGACATTGTTGCAAGCCTATCGGATGGGCGTGTTCCCCATGGCCGAAAGCCGTGATGACCCGCGCCTGCACTGGTTTGATCCGGTCGCGCGCGGGGTGTTGCCGCTGGACGGATTTCGCATGTCGCGCAGTCTGCGCCGCCGGATTCGCGCCGAACCATTCAGGCTTAGTCTGGATCAGGCGTTTGAAGCGGTGCTGACGGGCTGTGCCGAGCGCGAATCGACATGGATCAATTCCGAGATTGCGCGGTTGTTCACGATTCTGCACCGTCAGGGCCATGCCCATTCAATCGAGGTCTGGGAGGGGGAGGAGCTGGTTGGCGGCGTCTACGGGCTGGGCCTTGGCGGGGCGTTTTGTGGGGAAAGCATGTTCTCGCGCCGCCGCGATGCGTCAAAAGTCGCGCTGGCCTATCTGGTCACGCATTTGCGCAACTGTGGCTATACGCTGTTCGACACGCAATATCCTACAGAGCATCTGGCCAGTCTGGGCGGGGTCGAGATTTCGCGCGTCGCGTATCGCGCACGGCTGGCGCATGCCTTGCAAGCAGATGCCGCGTTCGACCGCGCGCCCCTGCCCAGCGCCTATGATGTGATGCAGTTTATGACCCAGACATCGTAGCGCGCGTGATCCAGCGCGCTCAGCGCCGGGCTGGAGGCAATCATCCAGCCTGAGAAAACCATTTCATCGGCGCGGCTGTCGAACACATCAATCCACGCATAGGCTTCGCCTGCCGGGTTTTCGACCGGATAGCGGCATTCTTCCAGCATGACGACCAGATGCCCGATCTGCGCGCTGTCGCCCACTTCAAGCGTGATATCCGTGCTGGTTCCCGCGACCCTGTCCAGCCCGCGCAACAGCGCCCCGCCAGCGGCAGAAATGCGCTCCGACGGTGTCGGCGGCTCTATTTCCTGTGCGAGGCCGGTCGTCGCCAGGCCAAAACAGGCGCATATGGAGAGAATAAGAAACCGCATGTCTATCTGCGCCGATTGCGGCGTTGTCTGCGCTGTACCATGCGCAACAAGCGCATCAGCAGTCCGATGGCCTGACCCATATTCATTCTGGTGTCCACGCCTCGTAATCCTTGCGCGGGGCCGGTGACGCGCGCCGAATAGACCCTTCTGGCGCATAGGCCAGCGGGGTGCCTGTCAGGTTTTCCTGATGTTTCTTTTCCCAGTCCTTATGCGTCAGCGGACGTTTGGTCGGCGGCTCGTCCCATGTGTGGTGCAGCCATCCGTGCCAATCAGGTGAAACGCGGCTGGCCTCGGATTCGCCGTTGAAGATGACCCAGCGCTTTTTGTCATCGGCGGAGCGGTAGAAGATGTTGCCTTGCGCATCCTCGCCCACTTTATTGCCGTGACGCCATGTAAAGAACGCTGTGTTCAGCGTGGAGAAGTTCCACCATGTCAGCATACGCAGCAGGAATTTCATGGGCCACCTCTTCGGTTCAGGGCGCGGCGAATTTGCGTCCTTATGCACCAGCCTTGCACGGAAATCCAGAGCGAAGCCGCCGGGGTTGTCTTCATCGCGGCGATGGCTACATCACAACATAGAAACCAGACCAAGAGGCCACCATGTCGCGTTACGAACGCCGCCCTGAAATCATCGAATCGCTGACCCCGGAGCAGCATTATGTCACGCAAGAAAACGGGACCGAGCGGCCTTGGTCAGGGGAATATAACAGCAACAAGCGGGCAGGCATTTACGTCGATATCGTCTCGGGCGAGCCGCTTTTTGCGTCATCCGACAAATACGAATCCGGGTGCGGCTGGCCTAGCTTTACCAAGCCCATTCTAAGCAAACATGTCGTCGAGTTGCGTGATGACAGTCTTGGCATGGCCCGTATCGAAGTGCGCTCAGCCCATGGGGACAGCCATCTGGGCCATGTCTTTCCCGACGGCCCCGCCGACCGTGGCGGTTTGCGCTATTGTATCAATTCTGCTGCGCTGCGTTTCATCCCGAAAGACGAGATGGAAGCAGAAGGCTATGGCGATCTGTTGGATCAGGTTGATGGCTAGGCTGGTCACGAACACGATTCGTGGTATCAATGAAGCGCAGTTGACAACCGGAGTGCGCGATGGCTTTCTCGATCCGCTTTGACAACAGCTATGCGCAGGAATTGACGGGACTATATGTGCCTTGGCAGGGACAGGAATGGCCCGACCCGCAGCTTTTGGTGTTGAACGAACCGCTGGCGCAGTCGCTTGGGCTTGATACGGCCGCTTTGCGCGGGGCCGAAGGCGTGGGCATGCTGTCAGGGCACGCCTTGCCCGACACTGCGCGCCCTATTGCACAAGCCTATGCCGGGCATCAGTTTGGTGGGTTTTCTGCGCAGCTCGGGGACGGGCGCGCAATCTTGCTGGGCGAGGTGATCGACCCGAAAGGTGCACGTTGGGATATTCAGCTGAAAGGGTCTGGCCGCACGCCCTTTGCCCGTGGCGGTGATGGGCGCGCCGTGCTGGGGCCTGTGTTGCGCGAATATCTGGTGTCTGAAGCAATGGCCGCCTTGGGCGTACCGACAACGCGCGCGCTTGCGGCCTGCACCACAGGCGACCGCGTTCTGCGCCAGTTCGGGCTGGAGCCGGGCGCGGTGCTGGCGCGTGTGGCTTCCAGCCATTTGCGGGTGGGCACATTCCAGTTTTTTGCCGCTCGCGGCGAAAGCGAAAAGCTGAAGCTGTTGCTGGAATATGCTATCGCGCGCCATGACCCTGACCTGACGGGCGCCGAGGATGCTGCGCTGCGCTTTCTGGAACGTGTGGGCCAGCGTCAGGCGAAGCTTGTTGCCCAATGGATGGGGCTTGGCTTCATCCACGGTGTGATGAACACGGACAATTCGACGATTTCGGGCGAAACCATTGATTACGGCCCTTGCGCCTTCATGGACAGCTATGATCCGGCCAGTGTGTTCAGCTCGATTGATCAGATGGGGCGCTATGCTTACAGCAATCAGCCCGCAATCATGGCGTGGAATTTGGCGCGTCTGGCCGAGGCCTTGTTGCCGCTGATCGACACGCAAGAAGACCGCGCCATTGCCCGCGCAAGCAAAGTGATCGAGGCGACAGAGGCCGCCTATCGTCAGGATTGGCTGAATGTCTTTGCCCATAAGCTGGGTCTGGACACGGCAGATGCGGCCCTCATCGACGATATGCATGCTTTGTGGCAGGGGCAGGAGGTTGATTTCACGCTGTTCTTCCGTGCCTTGCCAGAGGCCTTGCGGGGCGATCCCGCCCCCGTGGCCGCGCTGTTCAAGTCCGCTTCGGGACTGGAAAGTTGGCTTGCGCGCTACCGCGCGGCATTCAGTGACCCACAGGGGGCGGCGCGCATGCTTGAGGCCCGCAATCCGCTGTATATACCGCGCAATCATCTGGTCGAAGCGGCGCTGCAAGCCGCCAGCGATCACGGCGATATGGACCCGTTCCATGCCCTGCTGGAGCGTGTTCAGAACCCTTACCACCCGGTCGCAGGCATGGAGGCATTCGCCCAACCCGCCCCGCAAGATGCCCCGTCAATCGTCACCTATTGCGGGACTTGATCCGCACACGCCCCCAAAGCCGACGCAAGGTCTGCGTTTTGGGAGGGCGCGACGGGGCTTGCACCCAGCGGCGCTAAATGCGGCCCGGTTCCAGACTATAGCCTGTCGCCGCACGCGTGACCTTGTTGAAGGCGGGGTGCAGGAAATGCCCACCCGTAAACAGCGCCCCCTCACTGGCCAGTTGGTCAAGCAGCCGTTTGCGCGTCTCGCGCGCCTGATCCATGTCGATGTCAAAATTGATCCCGATATCGGGGTTTGGCACCTGCAAGGCGGGCGCATGAACAATATCGCCCACATGCACAAGGCTCTGCCCGCCACTGTCCAGCCGCCAGCCGAAATGGCCCGGTGTGTGCCCCGGCAAGCCCATGCCCCACAAGCCCGGTGCTGCCTCTTTCCCCTCGGACAGGGTTTGCAGCCTGTCGCCATAGGCGGCAAGTACGGATTGCGCCAGCTTTGCCCAGTCTGCAACCCCGGACAGCGCGCCTTGGAAATTGGTATCCTCTGACCAGAAGGCGCGGTCTGCATCCGTCACGAACAGGGTTGCGTTGGCAAAGACTGCGTCCCCTTCCGGGGTGATCATGCCTGCGACATGGTCGGGGTGCAGATGGGTTGCGACCAGTGTATCCACCTGATCGGGGGCAACGCCCAGTTCCGTCAGCCCCTCGGACAGAAAGCCGCAGCTTGGTCCGAACAGATCGCGCGGCCCCGCATCGGCCAGAATGACGCGGCCGGAATGACGAATGAGCACCGCGTTGAAATTCGTCTCAATCTCTGCGGCACCGGCCTGGGTGAGCAGGTCTGTGATCGTCTCGGGTGCTGTGCCCGGAAACAGATCAGGGGTGAAGGTGACGGCCCCGTCGGTGATGATGCTGACCTTGGCGTCTCCGATGGTCTGGGTGATGGTGCGGCGCATGCTGGTCTCTCCCTTATGGTGGTGGGGAAAGGGTAGCTTGGCAGCGCAGGGCTGGCAATCATCTGTTGCGCATGTCATCGCGCACGGGATTTGAGTATTTTTGGCAAGAAAATGATCAAGGATCGGTGTTAATCTTCGGGCAGTGCAATCTGATGGCGCAACGCGCCTGTGGCGCGGTCGAACAGAAGAACCTCGTTTTGCTGTGTCAGCACAAGCACCCAGTCCGGCGCAAGCGTGATGGCCTGCGCGGTGCTGTCTGCGGGCAAGCTGATGCTGTCTGGCAGCGCCAACGGGGCAGGTGCCATACCAAGGCGGGTGACAAGCAGCCCGATGATGACTATGACGCCGAGGATCATTACGCTTGTCAGCACCAGAACCAGCCATTTTATAAGCCGCACATCGGGCGGGGGCTGGTCCGGGGGCGGGGGCATATCAGGGGGCAGGTCCATGGCTGAAGAGCCTTTCACAGAGATAAAGGTCAGGATCGGGCCACAGCCCCCTGCACGGCTTGATAAAGCCTTGGCGCGCGATGTGCCAGAGGGGCACGGCCTGTCGCGCTCTCGCGTGGTAAAACTGATCGAGGACGGGGCCGTGTCGCGCGAAGGCGAAGTTTTGGACAATGTGCGCCTGAAAGTGTCGGATGGCGATGTGTTGACTCTGCGCATGCGCCAGCCTGCGGAGGTGGAGACGCGCGCGCAGGAGATTGCACTGGATATCATCTGGGAAGATGAGGAGCTGATCGTGCTGAACAAGCCTGCGGGCATGGTGGTGCATCCTGCCCCCGGCAGCCCGGACTACACGCTGGTCAACGCCTTGCTGCATCATTGTGGCGACAGCCTGTCGGGGATCGGTGGCGAGAAGCGGCCCGGAATTGTCCACCGGATTGACAAAGAGACGTCGGGCCTGCTGGTGGTGGCGAAATCCGACCGCGCCCATCAGGGGCTGGCGGCACAATTCGAGCGCCACACGGTCATGCGGCGCTATCTGGCGCTGGTGCATGGCGTGCCGGATGCCGGGGACCCGCGCCTGCGCGGCATGCGCGGGGTGAGTTTCGAGACAGGCAATATTTTGAAAGTGACCAGCCAGTTGGCCCGCAGCAAGACCGACCGCCAGAAGCAGGCGGTTGTCTGGGCGAATGGCCGCCATGCGATCACCCGTGCGCGCAGGCTGGAAAGTTTCGGCACCCCGCCGGCACTCGCCTTGCTGGAATGCTGGCTGGAGACAGGGCGCACGCATCAGATCCGTGTGCATCTGGCGCATGCGGGCCATGGGTTGGTGGGCGATCCGGTCTATGGGGGGCGGCGCAAGCTGTCCGAGCGCGCGCTGGGCGTGGACGGGGTGGCGGCTTGCGCTGGGTTTGCGCGGCAAGCGCTGCATGCCGCGACATTGGGGTTTGCGCACCCTGTGTCAGGCGAAATGCTTGATTTCTCTGCCCCCTTGCCGCCCGATATGGAGGGTTTGTTGGAGGTCTTGCGCATGTCACGCCCGAACACAACGCAGTGAGCGTTGCGTCGGAAAGCCCGTGCCATGCGTATACTACATGTAAACTTTTGCGTGTTATCCGGGTATGATACGGTGCTGAGGTGCCGTATTCGGTTCTGGCAAACACGCGTTCCAAGGATGGTAAGATGAGCAGTTATACCAATTTACCCGCCCCAAGCCCGGAACAGGGCCTGAACCGCTATATGCAGGAAATACGCCGTTTTCCGATGTTGCAACCGGAAGAAGAATTTATGCTGGCCAAGCGTTGGGTTGATCATCAGGACACAGAGGCGGCGCATAAGCTGGTGACCAGCCATCTGCGATTGGCGGCAAAAATTGCAATGGGCTATCGCGGCTATGGGCTGCCACAGGCCGAGGTGATTTCTGAGGCCAATGTCGGGCTGATGCAGGCGGTAAAACGATTTGACCCTGACAAGGGTTTTCGTCTGGCGACCTATGCGATGTGGTGGATCAGGGCGTCTATTCAGGAATATGTCCTGCGGTCATGGTCGCTGGTCAAACTGGGCACGACAAGCGCGCAGAAGAAGCTTTTTTTCAACCTGCGCAAGGCGAAATCCAAGATCGGCGCGCTGGAAGAAGGCGATTTGCGCCCAGAAAACGTGGCCCAGATCGCGCGTGAACTCAATGTGACCGAGGATGAGGTCATCGCCATGAATCGCCGCCTGTCCGGGGGCGATTCGTCGCTGAACGCGACCATCGGCAGCGAAGAAGGCGCGTCAAGCTGGCAGGACTGGCTGGAGGATGAGGGCGCGGATCAGGCCAATGATTACGCCGAACGTGATGAGCTGGAATTGCGCCGGGAATTGCTGATGGATGCAATGGATGTGCTGAACGAGCGCGAGCGGGATGTGCTGACACAACGCCGGTTGAGCGAAGAGCCTGTGACACTGGAAGACCTGTCACAGCGCTATGATGTCAGCCGCGAACGTATTCGCCAGATTGAGGTGCGCGCATTTGAAAAACTTCAGGGGCGTATGCGCACTCTTGCGCGGGAAAAGGGTATGGCGATCCCGGTGAGCAGTTAATCGGCAGGTTCGGGGCGGTGTATCCCGTAGGTCTGGCCCTGATGGCAAATGCCGCAGGGCACCGCTCGACTTCGTAGATGGGAGAATAGTTTGCTGCATGTCGCATCTGCATGTGGCCCAATCGGCATTTAATATGAGGTTGAGGGGCAGCGTTCAACGGAGTGTGCCCCACCAGTCACTGACGGGGACAGCGAGGGTCGGGGGGCTGGCTGCGGTGAGGTCGTGCCTCGGATCAGATGTCAGTCGCCCAGCATCCAGACCCCGTCAGGAAAGAAGGCATGAAAGGCGAATGCGAAGGGCACGTCATGGGCAATATCGCGGCCCTGTTCATCGCGGACCCGAACTGATCCGACATCACGCCCAGAGGCGATATCGCGCGCATCCAGCGCGGAGGCCTGACCTGCGCGCCAGTCCAGCATCACACCTGCTTCGCGGATTTCGCCTTTCTCGCGCAACCGCGCGAAAGGCCATGCCCGGTTCTCGACACGCACCACGCGTTCCAGCGGGTTTATTCCATGCGGCGGGTCTTCGCCCTGATACAGAAAGGGTCTGCTTGAGGTGTCGTAATTGACATAGGGGTTTGACCCATAGGCACGCCGCCAATCAGGTTCGTCCATCACCAGCCCGTCGGGATGCTCCGTGAGAAAGCTGGCCCAATCTTCCATCCAGGCAGGCAATTGCATCAATTGCGTGCCCGCATGTTGGCCCACAACCCCTTTGCCCACGGCTTGTTGCCACCAGCTTTTGGTTTCGCGGTCATACATGATCATGTCGGAATGGCGCAGCTTGCCCGAGACGCCGAAAGTGAGCCGCTGCCCATCAATGCGCGCATCAAACACCATCGCTGAATTGCATAGCGGGCAATACGTCACCGCGATCGGCAGCCCGTCCACCACGTCATTCACGATCTCATGCCACATCAGATAGCGAATCGGATAGGCGCGCGCAGGGCCGTGTTCGGGGGCATAGGTCAGTACGGGTTCGCGCGCATCCAGCCGCTGTTCGCTTTGCGCCGCGATCAGCGCGGGGTTCCATATCGCGGGGATACCATCCTTGGGCGGTCCGCCCGAGATGATTTCGGCAAAATCGACCGTGCTGCGCGTGAAATCAGTATCGGGCCATTCCGCGCGCCATTGCGACGGGTCCGCATGGACCGCCCCAAGGCTGAGCAAGATCGCAGTGACGCAGGTGGCAAGCATACGCATCGGCTTTTCCCTTCGGCTGATGCTGAAATATACGTCACCATCCGCCGCAGGGTTACAAACCGCCTTGGTCAGAAATCGATTGCGATGCCCTTTTTCTCCCAGTCGCCGTAGCGCACGGGTTCCGGCCCTTTGCGTCCGCCCAGTTCTGGTGGGCGCTGATCGGCTTGGGTCGCATCGCGGCGGGCATCGGCTTCGGCCAGCGCGCGTTGGGCGGCGGCGGGCAGGGTGGCGCGGCGCTCTGCCTCTGGTATGGGGGTGGGCTCATTTGGTGTGGGTGTATCGTCGGACATGGGTGTTTTCCTTGCAACAGGCGTCCCCCCTGATATACCGCGCGGGCCTCAAAGGACAAGAAACCTGCTCATGGCTGATGCCCCCTCTCTCGCGCCGCGTGCGGCAGCACTCGATCTGATATCCTCGGTTTTGCAGGATCGTCGCAGCCTGAGCGATGTGATCGCGCGCGCACCGGACAGCTTCGCGGGTTTGCCGCCTGAAGGGCGCGCCCGTGCGCAACGGCTTGCCAGTGAAACCTTTCGCCAGATGGGGCGGGCCGACGCGCATTTGCGCCGTGCCATGCGCAAAGCGCCGCCAGAGCCGGTGATGTGGGTGTTGCGCCTTGCCCTGACGGAAATGCATGTCATGGCCGCCCCCGCGCATGGGGTGATCAATGATGCGGTTGCCCTGACCCGCCGCGCAGGTCAGCCAAGGCTGGACGGGCTGGTCAATGCGGTGCTGCGCCAGTTGGGCGATGGGTTGGACTGGGCGTCTGCGCCCGCACCTCGCCTGCCGGACTGGCTGCGCGGGGCGTTGCAGAATGCTTACGGGGCCAAGGTGACTGCCGCGATAGAGGCGGCCCATCTGGTGCCCGCAGCTTTTGATCTGACCCTGCGCGACACGCGCCCGGAGGGGCTGGAGGGCGAAGTTTTGCCCACGGGCAGCCTGCGCCTGCGCGATGCGGGCCAGATCTCGGCGTTGCCGGGCTATGATTCGGGCCAATGGTGGGTGCAAGACGCCGCTGCCGCCCTGCCTGCGCGCTTGATCGGCGATGTGGCGGGCTTGCGCGTGCTGGACATCTGCGCGGCGCCGGGTGGCAAGACGATGCAACTGGCAGCACAGGGCGCACAGGTCACGGCGCTGGACATCTCGGCGGCGCGTATGGTGCGGTTGCGCGAAAACCTGACGCGCACGCAGCTTCAGGCGGAACTGGTTATCGCTGACGCGCTGGAATGGCAGCCTGAAGCGCCGTTTGATGCAATCTTGCTGGATGCGCCCTGTTCGGCCACAGGCACCTTGCGCCGCCACCCTGAATTGCCGCTGATCCGCAGCAAGGAGGATGTGAAGGCATTGCGGGCGCTACAGGCCGCCCTGCTGGACCGGGTGCTTGATCCGGCACAAGGGCTGTTGCGGCCTGGCGGGCGGGTGGTGTTTTGCACCTGTTCGCTCTTGCCCAGCGAAGGGTCTGACCAGATCGCAGCCGCGCTTGCCCGCCACAGCATACAGGTTGTGTCCCCTGATCTGCCGGGCCTGCCGGAAGAATGGCGCTTGCCGGATGGGTGCTTGCGCACGCGGCCCGACTACTGGCCGGAATTGGGCGGGTTGGATGGTTTCTTCATCGCAGTGTTGCAACATAAGCAGTAACAGCGGTGCTGTGCCGAAATGCGGCGCGTCAGGCTTGCCGGATTGGGCATATCTTTGTACAGCCACAAGCAGATTTGCACAGAAAATTTTGCCCTGAGAGCCATCAGCAAAGAAGGCGCGGCTATTGTGAGTGACCCAAGCGCGACCGGCAAAAACCAGATCAGGTTTACTGACCGCCTGTTGCTGCGCTGGTTGCTGCGGCGGGTGCAGGTGTCGGCGCTGGTGTCTGACCCCGAGCCACGCATGGTTGGCCTTTATGCGCGCGGAAAACAGATGATGGCGGGAAATTTCCTTGTTGCGGGGGAATTGATCGAAACCTCTGGTGGGGTGCCGTTCAGCGCCAAAAGCGCCGCTGCCACCGATGCGCTGCACGGGTTTGGCTGGCTTGACCATCTGGCAGCCGTGGGCGACCGCGATGCGCGCGCGCTTGCGCAGGCCGGTTTGCAGGACTGGATCGCGCGGTTCGGGCAGGGTGCTGGCCCCGGTTGGGCGCCGGGACTGGCGGGCGCGCGCGTGATTCGCTGGATCGCCCATGCCGTGTTTCTGATGCAGGGCATGGATGCCAAGGGGCAAACGCTGTTTTTGCGCGCCCTTGCCCAGCATTCCGCCTATCTTGAACGCCGCGCAAGCCGTGCTGCGGCTGGCCTGCCACGGATCGAGGCGCAGGTTGGTTTGCTGTATACGACACTCTCGCTGGAGGGGTTGTCGGACCGTGTTGCATATGCAAGCGGCGCGGTGGTCAAGGCGGCGCGCACGCAGATCGCCGATGATGGCGGGATCACAACCCGCAACCCCGAGGAATTGCTGAAAGTCTTTGAGCTGCTGGTGTGGGCCGCGCAGGCCATGACGGACCATGACCGCCCTGTCAGCGCGCAGTTTGTGGGGCTTCTGGACCGCATGGCAGGGGCGTTGCGCCTGTTGCGCCATGCCGATGGCGGCCTTGTGCGGTTTCACGGCGGCGGGCGGGGTCAGGAGGGCGCGCTGGCCGCAGCCTTGTCGCTGCATGATGGCATTAACCCTGCCCATGTCATCTCGCGCGCAGATAAGGCGATGGGCTATGCCCGGCTGATGGCAGGGCGCAGCACTGTGATTATTGATGCGGCCCCACCCCCGCTGAAATCGGCCCCCATGCGCGCCCATGCCTCGACGCTTGCGTTCGAGTTGACCTCGAATCGGCGGCCGCTGATCGTGTCTTGCGGAGATGGGCACAAGTTCGGTGCGGAATGGCACCGCGCGAGTCGCGCCACCGCGTCGCATTCGACATTGGCGTTCGAGGGGTATTCCTCGTCGCGCTTTGCCAGCCAGCATCAGGCGCGGCTGGACCTTGCTGATGGGCCGCGTCATGTAGGGGTCGAATTTCGGCATATGCCCCACGCCTATACCGTGCGCCTGAGCCATGACGGCTATCTGTCCAGTCACGGGCTTGAACATCTGCGCTATCTGGACCTGTCCAGCGATGGGCGGGTGCTGACCGGCGAGGACAGTCTGATTTCGACCTCTAAGCGCGCGATGTCGCGCTTTGACGATGTGATGGCCCGCACAGGCGGGGCAGGTGTGCCCTTCGCGCTGCGCTTCCACCTGCACCCAGAGGCAGAACCCTCGTTGGATATGAATGGAACTGCGGTTTCCGTGGCCCTGCGTTCGGGCGAGATTTGGGTATTTCGTGCAGGTGGGCTGCACCTGACGCTTGCGCCTTCGGTGTATCTGGAGAAAGGCCGCCTGAAACCGCGCGCCAGCCAACAGATCGTGTTGTCCTTGCGGGCCACAGGCTATACGACGCAGGTCATCTGGAGCCTTGCAAAGGCGCAAGAAACCCCGCTTGCGGTACGAGATACCTTACAAGCCGACCCGTTCGCGGTGCCCGAGCTTTAGAGAATGTGAACCAAGGATAAGATATGACTGATACGGCCTCTGCCAATCCGGCCCCTGTGAACCTTGCCCCTGTCAAACGCGCGCTGCTGTCTGTTTCGGACAAGACCGGGCTGATTGACCTTGCCAAAGCACTGGCTGCGCGCAAGGTCGAGCTGATCTCGACCGGGGGCACGGCGCGTGCGCTGCGCGAGGCAGGTCTGGCCGTGCAGGATGTGGCCGATGTGACGGGTTTCCCCGAGATGATGGACGGGCGCGTCAAGACCTTGCACCCGGCGGTGCATGGTGGCCTGCTGGCCCTGCGCAATGACGCCGCGCATATGGGGTCCATGACCGCGCATGGTATCCGCCCGATTGATCTGCTGGTGGTCAATCTTTACCCGTTTGAACAAACCGTGGCGCGCGGGGGGGATTATGCCGAAGCGGTCGAGAATATCGACATCGGTGGCCCCGCCATGCTGCGCGCGGCTGCCAAGAACCATGCGTTTGTCACGGTTGTAACCGACCCTGATGACTACATTCCGCTATTGTCCGAACTGGACGCCGAGAATGGCAAGACGCGCCTGTCCTTCCGCCAGACGCTGGCGCAGCGCGCCTATGCGCACACGGCTGCCTACGACACTGCCGTCAGCACATGGATGGCGCAGGCCATTGGCCAGCCCACCCCGCGCCGCCGCGCCTTTGCGGGCACTCTGGCGCAGACCCTCCGCTATGGCGAGAACCCGCATCAACGGGCGGCGTTCTACCGCGACGGATCAACCCGTCCGGGGGTGGCAACCGCCGTGCAGCATCAGGGCAAGGAGTTGAGTTATAACAATATCAACGACACGGATGCAGCATTCGAGTTGGTGTCAGAGTTTTTGCCTGCTGACGGGCCAGCCTGCGCGATCATCAAGCACGCCAATCCTTGCGGTGTGGCGCGCGGTGCGTCACTGGCCGAAGCTTATGCGCGGGCCTATGATTGCGACCGCACCTCTGCCTTTGGCGGGATCATTGCACTGAACATGAAGCTGGATCTGGAAACCGCCAAGGCGATCACCGGCATCCTGACCGAAGTGGTCATCGCGCCCGCTGCCGATCAGGCTGCGATTGAACATTTCGCCACCAAGAAGAACCTGCGCCTGCTGACCTCCAAGGGGCTGGCCAATCCGGGGCTTGCCGGGCTTGCGTTCAAGCAGGTATCCGGCGGGTTTCTGGTGCAGGACCGCGACAATGGCATGATCCTGCCTGAAGATCTGAAAGTCGTGACCAAGCGTGCGCCAACCGAGGCCGAGTTGGCCGATCTGCTCTTCGCGTGGAAAGTGGCAAAGCATGTCAAATCCAATGCCATTATCTATGTTAAGGATCTGGCGACGGTCGGTGTGGGCGCAGGCCAGATGAGCCGTGTTGATTCGTCACGCATCGCCGCGCGTAAGGCGCAGGACATGGCCGAAGTGCTTGGGCTGGATGCACCGCTGACGCAAGGCTCGGTCGTGGCATCGGATGCGTTCTTTCCTTTCGCAGACGGGTTGCTGGCAGCAGCAGAGGCGGGCGCGCGCGCAGTCATCCAGCCGGGCGGATCACTGCGCGATGACGAGGTGATCGCCGCCGCAGATGCCGCCGGTTTGGCAATGGTCTTTACCGGCCAACGCCATTTTCGCCATTAAGGAGCACCACGCAATGCGCGTTGCAATAGGAACGCTTGGGCTGACAGTGATCGCGGATCAGGCCACCAAATGGTGGGTGATTGATCGGCTGGCGCTGGATCAGCGGTTGTTCATTCCGGTGTTCGACCCCTATCTGAATTTCGCCATGGCGTGGAATACCGGCATAAATTTCGGGCTGTTCGGGACCGACAGCGACATCATGCGCTATGCGCTGGTGGCGCTAGCGGTATCGATCAGCGCCTTTGTCTGGGTCTGGGTCAAACACGAAGGGGCCACGCGCGGCCTGCAACTGGGCGCAGGATTGCTGATCGGGGGCGCGTTGGGCAATGTTATTGACCGGTTGCGCTGGGGCGCGGTGGCCGATTTCATCAACATGTCTTGTTGCGGGCTCAGAAATCCGTATTCTTTCAATATCGCAGATGCGGCGATCTTTGCTGGTGCGTTTGCCCTGATTGTGTTTTCAGGGCGCAATACGTCGCAGCGGCAACAGAAGTGATATTGCGATTTGTCCATCGAGGGCGTGACGCAAAGATTAGAATGCGCTATGAGCAAGGCGTTGGATCGGAAGGAATGGGGGTCTTGATGGCGGTCAGGCAGGTCATCTTCGCAGGGTTGGGCATTGCTGTGCTGTCGCTTAGCGGTTGTTCAGACAATGAGAATCCCATCCTGATGCATGCGGCCGCGCAAGAGCGGGGGCCGGATGAATTCGGCATTGTGCCCACCCGGCCACTGGAAATGCCCACCAATCTAAGTGAATTGCCCCCGCCCAATCCTGCGGGCGCGAACCGTGTGGACCCGCAGCCACGGGCTGATATTGCACGTGCGCTGGGTGGAAATCCCGCCGCTGCGGTTACGCGCGGCACGGCGGATGGCGGCATCGTGAACCATGCCAGTCGCTTTGGCCGGTCCGAAGGTATCCGCGCGCAGTTGGCCGCAGAAGACCTTGAATTCCGGCAGCGCAATCGGGGCCGTCTGCTGGAGCGCTTGTTCTCGGTGAATGTCTATCACAACGCCTATGAGTTCATGTGGCTGGACAAATATGCCGAGCTGGAACGCTGGCGCCGTGCTGGTGCGCAAACACCAACGGCCCCACCGCGGGAATAATCACTTCCGGCAGGGCTTTTGGCCGGTAATGTTTGCGTCGGGCTGCGGAAATTTATATTGATATCGCGCGTTTTGCGTTACCCTGCTAATATCGGCACATTGCCGTATTAGGGAGGAATACCAGAATGCAGAAAACCAATCTATTTGCGTGTGGTCTGATTTTTGCTGCGTCCACTGCCTTTGCAGACAGCCATAGCCACAGTCACGATCACATCGAACGCACCCCGGCCCCAGAGGGGGCATCTGTCTATTTCATAAGTCCCGCAGATGGTGACACGGTGTCAAACCCGGTGACATTTCAATTCGGTGCACGCGGGATCGGAATTGCGCCAGCCGGTGTGGATTGGCCTGATACGGGTCATCACCACATGCTGATCAATGTTGCGCCAGATGAAATCGATTTCAGCGCAGATATCGCTTTCTCGGATACGTCGCTGCATTTCGGGGGTGGCCAGACCGAAGCAACGCTCGAATTGCCTACTGGAACCCATACTTTTATTCTGGTTATGGGCGATCAGTTTCATGTCCCGCATGACCCGCCCATCGTGTCCGAGATGATTACTGTCACAATCGAATAGGGATTGGCTGTGCCGGACTATGGTCCGGCACAGGTATTGTCGTCACGCTTGCGTGGGGCGGGCTTGAAACCCTGACCAAAGACGGTAGCTTGCGCGATGTCTGGGTCTTGGAGGAAATTCATGTTCGCGCGTCATCTTGCTTTCGCTGCCTTGCTTTCGCTTGGCTGGCTTTACCCCGCCCACGCAGAGCCAGTCACCCATGCTGAATTGGACAATGGGCTTGAAGTGGTGGTGATCGAAGACCGCCGCGCGCCTGTTGTTGTGCATATGGTGTGGTACCGCGCCGGGGCGGCAGATGAACCCCCGCTGAAATCGGGAATCGCGCATTTTCTCGAACACCTGATGTTCAAGGGCACAGACACACGTGATCCGGGCGAGTTTTCTGCCGTGGTGGAAGAGAATGGCGGGCGCGACAACGCCTTCGTGTCGTGGGATTACACAGGCTTTTTTCAGCGCGTTGCGTCAGATCGGCTTGATCTGATGATGGAAATGGAAGCCGACCGAATGCAAAACCTGTCCTTCACCGAGGCGGAATGGCTGCCAGAGCGCGGTGTGATTCTGGAGGAACGGGGTCAGGTTCTGGAAAGCCGTGTGGGCGCGCAGTTTAACGAAACCATGCTGGCCGCGCTTTACAAGGCACACCCCTATGGCACCCCGATCCTTGGTTGGCGGCACGAAATGGAAGGGCTGACCGGCGACGATGCGATGGAGTTCTACAATCAGCATTATGGCCCTAATAACGCCATTCTGGTGATTGCAGGCGATGTCGACACGGATGAAGCACTGGAGATGGCTCAACAATATTATGGTGCGATCCCGGCAAACCCGAATGTCACCGAGACGATCCGCCCCGCTGAGCCGCCGCATCTGGCCGAGCGGCGCATTGTGTTTGAAGATTCGCGCGTGGGCACGGACTATGTCGCCCGCATGTATCTGGCCCCTGTGCGCCGCAGTGGCGACCAGTCGGAAGCGGCCGCGTTGCAGATGCTGGCGGCCCTGCTGGGCGGCAGTTCCACCACGTCCGTGCTGGAGCGGCGCTTGAATTTTGACGAAGGCGTCGCGCTGTCGGCTTGGGCCAGCTATAACGGCATGGCGCGCGATTATGGTGTGTTCATGCTGGGGATTGCGCCAGTTGAAGGTGTGTCGCTGGAAGAGGGCGAGGCGGCGCTTGACCGTGTTGTCGCAGAGTTTCTGGAAGAAGGCGTTGATACCGCCCAATTCGAGCGGGTGCGCCGTCAGCTTCGGGCCTCTGAAATCTATGGGCTGGATGACGCACAATCGCGCGCGCGCCAGTTTGGTGTCGGCCTTAGCATCGGGTTGACGGTCGAAGATGTCGAAGGCTGGATCGACGCGCTCGAAGCCGTCACACCGGAAGAGGTGATCGCCGCAGGCCAGATGTTGCTGGACCGCCGCAACGCCGTCACAGGCTACATGACCGCACCCCAGAGCACGGAGTTGAGCCAATGAAGCGCCTGATTGCCATTTTCATTCTTGCTGCCTTTCCGCTGCGCGCCGAGGTGGACATTACGCAGGTCACATCGCCATCAGGGCTGAACGCCTGGCTGGTTGAAGAACGCTCAATCCCGTTTGTGTCGCTGGACCTGATCTTTCCGGGGGGCGCGACGCTTGAAAGCGACGAGCAGGCCGGTGTCGTGAACCTGATGACAGCGCTTCTCAGCGACGGGGCGGGCGATATGGATGCGCAGGCCTTTGCCGCGCGCAGCGAGGAGTTGGCGACGCGCATGAGCTTCAACGCAGGGCGCGATTCGGTGTCTGTCTCGGTGCGGTTCCTGACCGAAGATGCGGAAGCCGTAATTGAACATCTGCGCCTTGCCCTGACCGAGCCGCGCTTTGACGAAGACGCGATTGCACGCACGCGCGGGCAGCTTTTGGCGCAATTGCGCCGCGACGCGCTTGACCCCAATACGCTTGCTTCGCGCGCTTTTGCCAGCGTGGCGTTTGACGGGCACCCGTATGGGCGCGAAGCGAATGGCACACCGGAAACTGTGGGCGCGTTGGACCGCGACGCGCTTGTCGCCGCCCATCAGGGCGCAATCGCGCGGGATCGTGTGTATATCGGGGCTGCGGGCGATATCTCTGCCGAGGATCTGGGCGAATTGCTGGACCGTCTGTTTGAAGGGATTCCTGAAACCGGTTGGGACTTGCCCGACCATGCCGAGTTTTTGGCAGAGCCGGGCGTGGAGGTTATTCCCTTTGACGGGCCGCAATCGGTTGTCGCATTCGGCCATGCCGGTATCGCGCGGGATGATCCTGAATTTCTGACCGCCTATGTTGTGAATGAGATATTCGGCGGTGGGCGCTTCGGGACAAGGCTGATGCGCAGCTTGCGCGAGGAGCGTGGCCTAACCTACGGAATCGGCGCTTTTCTGTCCTCTGGTGCGCTTGGCGAAAGCTATCAGGGCAGATTGTCTACGGATAATGACAATGTTGAAATAGTGCTGGAATTGCTGCGCGAAGAATGGGCGCAAATGGCCAATGACGGCGTAACCGAGGAAGAACTCAAGCGTATTCAGACCTATCTGACAGGGGCCTATCCGTTGCGGTTTGATGGCAATTCCTCGATCGCGTCGATCATGGCCTCGATGCAGTATCAGGGGTTTGACATAGATTATGTCAATCGCCGCAATGACATGATCAGTTCGCTGACACTGGATGAGGTGAATGATCTGGCATCCAGACTGTATGATCCTGACGCGCTGTTTTTTGTGATCGTGGGCCAGCCTGTCGGCTTGAACTGAGGCTTGGCAGGTGCCGCGCGCTCATGCTATATGCAGTAGCATGAACGCACCAGATCGCAATATACGCCCAGAAATCCGCCAGCTTGACGAGGCGGCGATCAACCGCATTGCCGCTGGCGAGGTGGTTGAGCGCCCCGCATCCGCCGTCAAGGAACTGGTTGAAAACGCGCTGGATGCAGGCGCTGCGCGCGTGGACCTTGCCTATGCGGATGGTGGCAAAACCCTGATCCGCGTGCGCGACGACGGCCACGGGATGAGCGCGCAAGACCTGCCCTTGGCGCTGACGCGGCATGCCACATCCAAGATTGATGGCAGTGATCTGCTCAATATCCGCTCATTCGGGTTTCGCGGCGAGGCGCTGCCATCGCTGGGCGCTGTCGGCCGGCTGACCGTGACGACCCGCGCTGCGGGCGAGGAGGGGGCTGCGCTGTCGGTCGATGGCGGGCGTATTGGCGCGGTGCGGCCAGAGGCTGCGCAATACGGCACGACCGTCACCCTGCGCGATTTGTTCCACGCCACGCCTGCACGGCTGAAATTCATGCGCTCTGACCGGGCCGAGGCGCAGGCGATAGCCGATATCGTCAAGCGCCTTGCTATGGCCGAACCTTATGTCAGCTTCACCCTGAGCGATGTGTCCAATGACGAGGCCCGCCAGATTTTCCGCGCAGATGCCGCCCAAGGCGCGCTGTTCGATGCGCTGGAAGAACGGATGGCCACGATCCTTGGCCGCGAATTCACCGATAACGCCCTGCGCATAGATGCAGAGCGCGAGGGTCTTCATCTGACAGGGCTTGCCGCGCTGCCCACCTATTCGCGCGGCGCGGCGGTGGCGCAATATCTTTTCGTCAATGGCCGCCCTGTACGCGACAAGATGCTGTTGGGCGCGTTGCGCGCGGCCTATGCCGATGTGCTGTCGCGCGACCGCCACCCGGTTGTGGCGCTGTTTCTGAACTGTGACCCGGAACTGGTGGATGCAAATGTCCATCCTGCCAAATCCGAAGTGCGCTTTCGTGACCCCGGTCTTGCGCGTGGGCTTGTCGTCAGCGGGTTGCGCCATGCGCTGGCAGGGGCGGGGCATCGAGCCTCCAGCACGGTTGGGGGTGCGATGCTGGGCGCGATGCAGCCCCAAGCCGTGCCGCACCGCTACCAGATGGACCGACCGTCCAGCGGGGCCGTGCGCAGCGCTTATCAGATGCAAGCCCCGCAAGGCTTCGAGGAAGCGCCCGCGCTATGGGATGCGCCGCAGGGCGTATCGGCGCGCCATGACGCCCCCGTTGACGGCCCGCAAGACGCGCCTTTGGGGGCCGCGCGCGCACAGGTGCACGAGAATTACATCATCGCCCAGACAACGCGCGGAATGGTAATTGTCGACCAGCATGCCGCGCATGAACGGCTGGTCTATGAGCGGCTGAAGCGCCAGCGGGCGGAAAACGGGGTCGCGTCACAGGCGTTGCTGATCCCCGAGATTGTCGAACTGTCCGCGCATGAAACGGCGCACCTGCTGGAACTCGCGCCTGATCTGGCCGCCCTTGGGCTGGTGATCGAGGCTTTTGGCGGGGCCAGTATCATCGTGCGCGAGACTCCGGCCATTCTGGGGCAGGTGAATGCCGCAGACCTGTTGCGCGACATTCTGGATGATCTGGCCGATCTGGGCCAAAGCCAGACGCTGGAAGTGCGCATAGATGCGGTTCTGTCGCGCATGGCCTGTCACGGCTCTGTCCGGTCGGGCCGGGTAATGCGGGTCGAGGAAATGAACGCGCTTTTGCGCGAGATGGAGGCAACGCCCCTGTCAGGCCAGTGCAACCACGGGCGGCCCACCTATGTTGAACTGGGCCTTGATGATATCGAAAAGCTGTTTGGCCGCAGATGAGCCTTTCCTGGGACGATTCTGTTATGATCGCGCTTGTGTTGGGGGCGGTTGCGCTTGTGGTATTGTGGCGGCTGGCGCGTGTGCTGGGGCCGCTTTCAGGGCGGTTGGCGGTGCTGGATGCACGGCTGACCAGCCTTGGCGAAAGCCAGCAGCAACTTGCAGGCGGGCTGGGGCAGGTTTCGCAAAACCAGACACAGGTGATCGGGCTGGTTGAAGCGCGGCTTGCCGATATGGGCCGCTATATGGGCGACACACTGGCGGGCAATGCGCAGGCCACGGCCAGCAGCATGGGGGCCTTGCGCGAGCGGTTGCAAGTGATTGATGCTGCGCAGGCCAAGATCGAGGCGCTTTCGGGCAATGTCCTGAGTTTGCAGGATATCCTTTCAAACAAACAGGCGCGCGGTGCCTTTGGCGAGGTGCAGCTAGAGGCACTTCTGGCCGATGCCTTGCCCCCCGATGCCTATAGCCTGCAAGCGACCCTTTCGAACGGTCGGCGGGCAGATGCGCTGATCCATCTGGAACAGCCCTTGGCGCTGGATGCCAAATTCCCGCTGGAAGCCTGGCAGGCGCTGACCCGCGCCACAGATGATGCGCAGCGCAGTGAGGCGCGACGCGCCTTGTCGCGGGCCATGCGCGGGCATATCCGCGCCATTGCTGACCGCTATATCCTGCCGGGCGAGACTGCGGAGGGCGCGCTGATGTTCCTGCCCTCTGAAGCGGTTTATGCCGAACTGCACGCCAATATGGCCGATGTGCTGCGCGAAAGTTTTGCCGCGCGCGTCTGGATCGTGTCGCCTTCGACCTGCATGGCCACGCTGGTCACTTTGCGCGCGGTGCTGAAAGATACGCGCCTGCGCAATGAGGCCCGCGCGGTGCGCCGCGAAGTGCAGTTGCTGGTCGAGGATGCAACGCGTCTGGGCGCGCGGGTGGCAAAGCTGGAAGGGCATTTTGCCCAAGTTCAAGGTGATCTGTCGGATATCCGTATATCGGCAGACAAGATCACGCGGCGCGGTGCGCGGCTGGATGATTTCGATTTCGCCAAGACGCCTGAGTAGCGCGCATCTGATTGAAGGCCGCGCGGGTCAGGCTATCTCGCCCATGAGCAGCAAGTCAGAGGCGAGAATATGCGATATCAGGCAGCAACGCGGGCCGAGGGAGAGGCGCGCATGGCCGCTTTCGTGCCACGTATGGGACGGCACTATGCGGCGGGCCGGAATTACGATTACGGGCCGGACAAGCACCGCGATGTGTCGGGCCTGTCGGCCTATCTGCGGCGTCGGCTGGTGCTGGAAGAAGAGGTGGTCGCCGCCGCCCTTGCTGCCCACGGGCCGGAACAGGCGGAGAAATTCATTCAGGAAGTGGTCTGGCGCGGCTATTTCAAAGGCTGGTTGGAGCGGCGCCCCGTGATCTGGGCCAGCTACCGCGACGGGGTATTGCAGGATCTGGACGCATTGGCGCGTGACCGCGCCCTGCGCCGTGCCGTGGCCGACGCAGAGGCAGGGCAGACGGGGTTGGCGTGTTTCGACGCATGGGCGCAGGAACTTGTCGAGACGGGGTATCTGCACAACCATGCGCGGATGTGGTTCGCCTCGATCTGGATTTTCAGCTTGGGCCTGCCATGGCGGTTGGGGGCGAATTTCTTCTATCGGCACTTGCTGGATGGCGATCCGGCCTCGAACACACTTGGCTGGCGTTGGCTGGCGTTGGGTGGCAGGGCTGCACACGCGCGGCAAACCCTATGCCGCGCAGGGCTGGAACATAGCCAAATTCACCGGCCAGCGCTTCACCCCGCGCGATACTGATCTGAACGAGGTGGTGCAGGGGCTGGACGCGTCAGAGCCGGAGGGGCTGCCCTCTGTCACCCCACTGCGCCAGCCCGATATGCCCGACCCGAAGCTGCCGAGTGCAGTATTGCTGACCGAAGAAGATTGCCGGGTCGAAGATTTCGACCTAGAATCGTTCGACATTCGCGCCGCCGCAACGCTTAGTGCATCGCATCTGCGCTCACCCAATCCGGTGGCAGAGGGTGTGATGCAGTTCGAGGCAGAGGCTCTGCAAGACGCCGCGACGCGCAGCGGGCTGTCAGTCGCGCCATTGCGTGCGGGCGTGCCTAGCGATCTGGCCCGCTGGGCGGCTAAAGCAGGCGCACGCCAGATCGTGACACCTTATGTGCCCGAAGGCCCGCTGCGCGACTGGCTGTGCGCGGCGGCCCCCGCGCTGGACGCGGCAGGAATAACCCTTTGCGAATGGCAGCGCCCTTGGGACAGCGCAATCTGGCCCCATGCGACGGCGGGATTTTTCAAGGTAAAGAAGAAGATCCCCGAAATCATTCACCAGCGTCGATTGCTGTAGATCTCAAAAAAGTCCGGGGCGCGCAGCTCCTCCCTCCGCGCGCCCCAGTCCAGCCTTGAAATATTGGCCGGATAACTTGTTTATGCGATCAGACGGCGGGTGATGACCTGCGCCTGAATCTCGGCTGCCCCCTCGAAGATATTGAGGATGCGCGCATCGCACAAGATACGACTGATCTGGTATTCCAGAGCAAAGCCATTTCCGCCGTGAATTTGCAAGCCATTATCGGCCGCAGCCCAAGCCACACGCGCACCCAGCAGCTTGGCCATGCCCGCCTCAAGGTCGCAGCGGCGTTCGGCATCCTTTTCGCGCGCACTGAAATAGGTCAACTGCCGCGCAATCATAATCTCAACCGCCATCATGGCCAGCTTGGATGCGACACGCGGGAATTCGATCAGTGACTTGCCGAATTGCTTGCGATCTTCGGCATATTGCATCGACACTTCCAGTGCGTTTTGCGCCACACCGATGGCGCGCGCCGCAGTCTGGATGCGCGCGGATTCGAAGGTCTGCATCAACTGCTTGAAACCTTGGCCCTCAACCCCTCCCAGCAGGTTGTCGCCTTTGACCTTGAACCCGTCAAAGGCCAGTTCGTATTCCTTCATGCCGCGGTAGCCCAGTACCTCAATCTCGCCGCCGGTCATGCCGGGGCTGGGGAACGGGTGTTCATCCGTGCCGGGTTCTTTCTCGGCCAGAAACATGGACAGGCCACGGTAATCCTGCGTGTCTGGAACAGTGCGGGCCAGCACGGTCATGACATGGGTCCGCGCGGCATGGGTGATCCATGTCTTGTTGCCGGTAATCTCCCAATCCTCGCCCGCTTTGACTGCGCGTGTGCGCAGTGCGCCAAGGTCCGAGCCGGTGTTGGGTTCGGTAAATACCGCCGTTGGCAGAATTTCACCCGAGGCCAGTTTCGGCAGCCAATGTTCCTTTTGCGCCTCGGTGCCGCCGCAGATAATCAACTCTGCTGCAATTTCTGTGCGGGTGCCAAGGCTGCCCACGCCGATATAGCCACGCGACAATTCTTCGGACACCACCACCATCGCGGCTTTTGGCATTCCAAGACCGCCGAATTCTTCGGGAATCGTCAGTCCAAAGACGCCCATTTCCGAAAGTTGCTCGATCACTTCCATCGGGATGAGTTCATCCTTCAGGTGCCATTCATGGGCATGTGGGGCGATCTGTTCGTCCGAATAGCGGCGGAACTGATCGCGGATCATTTCCAATTCTTCATCCAAGCCCGTCGCGCCGAAGGTGGCCCGCCCGTGGTTGGACCGCATACAGGCGACCAGCGACATGCGCGCGGCATCGCTATTGCCATCGCGGCGCAGTTGTCCTGCCGCGCCAGCGTCCAGATCGGCAGACACACCAAGGTCCGCCAGACGCGCCACTTCGCCTTGATTCATGGCGATGCCGCCCGCGATCTGGTTCAGGTACTCGCCAAAACCGATCTGGTGTATCAGTTGCTCCATTTCGCCGAAGCGACCTTCGTCTTGCAAGCGTTCGGCCCAGCCCTGCATCTGGCGCAGGCTTTCGACATAAGTTGCCAGCCACGCCAGCCCATGTGCCGCATATTGATCCGCATCAAGCAGCGTTGCGTCGATTTTGCCAGCGGGTGCAATACGGGTGCGCATCGCTTCAAGGGCCAGCGTGAGAGCTGCCTCTACAGGCGGTAAAGCGGCGCGTGTCACATCAAGCAGGTCTGCGATAATCGGCGACTGCATTGCTTGTCCATCATGTGGCATGTGTGGCTCCAATCTGATCTTTTCTCTATTATGCGCTTGCAGCATTACATAGGGCCTTCTTTTGCTCTGAGCAACAAAAATACTTATGGCAATGTCATTCTTTGCATTTATGTCGCAGGCCATCGGTGCGTCGGGATGTGCCGTGCGCCCTTAATCTACTCTCAAAGCAGAAATGATGCGCGTGCCGGAAGTATCAACCGCCAAGGCCGCGCTTTTTGGCGGCGGTCCTATGTCAGAGAAGAGTTGGCTGAGCGTATGTTTTTCAAGGTTGGATGTCCTTATACATGAGAATTGGCCGGAATGCAGTCTGCATTCCGGCCAAAAATCACATAGGCTGATCGGGGATCAGCTTTCTGACATCTCTGTGTCTTGTTCGCGCTCGAAGCGAGGTTCGCGGGGCGGGCGACCGATAACATCGCGCAGCTCGTCCAGCTCGATGAAGTTATCTGCCTGCCGACGCAGGTCATCCGCGATCATTGGCGGCTGGCTGCGAATCGTCGACACGACCGAGACGCGGACACCCTGACGTTGCAGGCTTTCAACCAGAGGCCGAAAATCACCATCGCCGGAAAACAGAACCGCATGGTCAAGCCTTGGGGCCAATTCCATCGCATCGACCGCAAGTTCAATGTCCATATTGCCCTTGACCTTGCGCCGACCCATCGAGTCTGTGTACTCCTTGGCGGTCTTCGTCACCATGTTGTAGCCGTTGTAATGCAACCAATCGACCAAGGGCCGGATGGGTGAATACTCTTCGTTCTCCAACAATGCCGTGTAATAGAAGGCGCGCAGCAGTTTGCCACGACGCATAAATTCCTGCCGAAGAAGCTTGTAGTCGATGTCAAAACCCAGCGCTTTGCCTGCTGCATAGAGGTTTGCGCCGTCAATGAATAATGCGAGCCGCTCGTCTTTGTAGAACATCTAATTCGCCTTACAATCGTATGTGTTTCGGGTAATGACGCATGCTCAACCTCGAGAAGATCAGAGCAGAATGAGGTAACCGCAAAATGCATCACGTTATACCATGAGAAATATAGATGAATCCAAAGATTACAATTGGGTGCTCATAGCTCTTGGGGGCAATCTTATTGGGGAAAAGGATAGTCCTTTAGAATACATCCATGATGCCATATGCGAATTTTCACAATCAGACGTTGAAGTTGAGGCGCAAAGCAGGGTGTATCGGACCCCCTGTTTCCCTGCCGGTGCCGGTCCCGACTTTGTGAACGCCGCGATAGCTTGCGTGACCGATTTGCCGCCCTCATCGATCATGAGAACGCTGCACGAGATCGAATCACGCGCTGGCAGAACCCGCTTGCAACGGTGGGAGCCGCGCGTGCTGGACCTTGACCTGTTGGCCGTGGGCGATCTGATCTGCCCTGATATAGCGCGCTACCGCGATTGGGCCGGTCTGGACTTGCAAGATCAGATGCGTTTGGCCCCGGGCGAGTTGATCCTGCCACACCCGCGCATGCATGAGCGTGCTTTTGTGTTGGTGCCCCTGATGGATATCGCGCCGGATTGGCGCCATCCCGTGCTGGGCAAAACCGTTGCCGAAATGCACGCAGCGCTTGATCCGGCGGATCTGGCGGAAATATGGCCGGTTTCACAGTAAGTTCACGTGATTTCGCGCGTGCAAGCGCTTGTCATATGGCCGCAGGCGCAGTATGCAGCCCTCTTGACCCGAGATATCCGACAGACTGGAGAGACATCATGGCCCGCGTGACAGTGGAAGATTGCGTCGACAAGGTACCCAACCGCTTCGAGTTGGTGGCACTGGCATCGCATCGCGCCCGTGAAATCGCGGCGGGTGCGCCGATCACGGTTGATCGTGACAATGACAAAAACCCTGTCGTTGCCCTGCGCGAGATTGCAGAAGAAACGCAATCCGCCGATCATCTGCGAGAGCGCATGATCGAAAGCCTGCAAACGCAGATCGAAGTCGATATGCCAGAAGATGACGATATGGCGCTGCTTATGGGCGGCGCAGAACGCGATGCCCCCGAGCAGGACGGCATGAGCGAAGAACAAATGCTTCGTGCGCTGATGGAAGCGCAAGGGCAGGCAGGCTGAGCCATTCTGGCCCGCGCGCCGTAACGTGTGCGCGCAGGCCGGGATGACGACAGGCTAGGGAAGGGCCGCAGGCGTGATCACGCAAGACGATCTGATCGCACTTGTGCGCAACTATAATCCGCGAAGTGACGAGAAACTGATCCGCGAAGCCTGGGCTTATGGCGAAGCGATGCATGAAGGGCAGTCCCGCCACTCGGGCGAGCCGTATTTCACGCATCCGGTCGCGGTGGCAGCTTTGCTGACAGAAATGCGCCTTGATGATGCGACAATCATCACGGCTCTGCTGCATGACACAATTGAAGATACCAAATCGACCTATTCGGAAGTCGCGCGCCTGTTTGGCGACGAGATTGCCGAACTGGTCGACGGTGTTACCAAGCTGACCAATCTTCAGTTGTCGTCGTCCGAGGCGAAACAAGCCGAAAATATCCGCAAGCTGCTGATCGCCATGTCGCGTGATCTGCGCGTGATCCTTGTCAAACTGGCTGACCGGTTGCACAACATGCGCACCATCCGGTCCATGCGCCCCGAAAAGCAGGCGCAAAAGGCGCGCGAGACGATGGATATCTATGCCCCCCTTGCGGGCCGCATGGGTATGCAATGGATGCGCGAAGAGTTGGAAGATCTGGCCTTTCGGGTGTTGAACCCCGAAGCCCGCAATTCCATTCTGCGCCGCTTCATCACCTTGCAGCGCGAGGCAGGCGATGTGGTGCACCGCATCAGCGCCGATATCCGCGCCGAGTTGGACCGCGCACAGGTTGTCGCGGATGTTTACGGGCGCGCCAAGAAACCCTATTCCGTCTGGCGCAAGATGCAGGAAAAGGATCTGGCCTTTTCGCGCCTGTCCGACATTTACGGCTTTCGCATCATCACGGCGGAGTTCGAGGATTGCTACCGCGTTTTGGGGGCTGTGCACCGTCGGTGGACAGCCGTGCCGGGGCGGTTCAAGGACTATATCAGCCAGCCCAAATCGAATGGCTACCGCTCTATCCACACCACAGTATCAGGGCGCGATGGCAAGCGCGTTGAGATCCAGATCCGCACGCGCGAGATGCACGAAGTGGCCGAAGCAGGTGTCGCAGCACACTGGGCCTACCGCGATGGCCAGCGCAGCGAAAACCCCTTTGCGGTGGACCCTGCAAAATGGATCAGCACCCTGACCGAGGGGTTCGAGAACGAAGAAGACCACGACGCCTTTCTCGAACATGTGAAGCTGGAAATGTATTCCGATCAGGTGTTCTGCTTCAGCCCCAAGGGCGATGTCATCCAGTTGCCGCGTGGCGCAACGCCACTGGATTTCGCCTATGCCATCCATACGCGCATCGGCGACAGTTGTGTCTCGGCCAAGGTTGACGGGTTGCGCGTGCCGCTTTGGACGCGGGTGCGCAACGGGCAATCGGTCGAGATTATCACCGCCGAGGGGCAGCGCCCGCAATCCAGTTGGATTGATATTGTCGTCACAGGGCGCGCGAAATCTGCGATCCGCCGGTCGTTGCGCAATGAGGACCGCGAACGCTTTATCCGTCTGGGCAATGAATTGCTGCGGCTGGCCTTTGAAGGGGCCGGGCGCGAGGTGAGTGCCAAGGCGCTGACAACGGCGGCAAAATTGCTGAGTGTGCCCAATGCCGCCGAGTTGCGCGCGCGTGTCGGCTCTGCCGAGATCAGCGCCCGGCGGGTTGTCAGCGCGCTATATCCCGAAACGATTCTGCACGAACCCGAAGTAGACGCCGCGCGTCCGGTTGTGGGGTTGCAGGCGGATCAGTCGTTTCGCCGCGCACCCTGCTGCCACCCGCTGCCCGGAGAGCGCATTATCGGCATCACCTATCGTGGCAAGGGCGTGGTTGCGCATTCGATGGATTGCGAGGTCTTGGCCGATTATGAGGACCAGCCAGAACGCTGGATCGACCTGCATTGGCTGGATGGTACGCATCCCGCCGTGTATAGTGTGCCGCTTGATCTGACGATTTCCAACGACGCAGGTGTACTTGGCCGAGTCTGTAGCTTGATTGGCGAGCATAAGGCCAATATCTCTGATCTACGCTTTGTGGACCGTAAACCCGATTTCTACCGTCTGTTGGTCGAATTGGAGTTGCGCGGCATCTCGCATCTGCATCAGGTGCTGACGGCCCTCGAAGCTGAAACAGCGGTCGCGCAAGTCGGCCGTTCACGCGATCCGTCTCTGCGTCCCTGACTGTGACAGTCGGGGCGTGGCTCAGGAAGGTCAGTTGCCTTGGTGTTCAAACGTCGCAGCCCGAGGAATTTCCGCCAGTCAGTGGTGAATTTATTCATTCCTGGTGGCGGCTGGGGACGGTCCGCCAATTACGTCATGCACCGCCTGCGGCGTCTGCCCGACAGCCCCGAGCGCATTGCAAAAGGGGTCGCGGCTGGGGTGGCAGTCAGCTGCCTGCCGCTGTTCGGGTTGCATTTTATCGCCGCTGCATCGGTCGCATGGGCCTTGCGCGGGAATATTCTGGCGTCGTTGCTGGCGACGTTTTTCGGCAATCCCTTCACTTTTCCGATTATTGTTGTCAGCGCGCTGGAATTGGGAAATTTCTTACTCGGGCGCGATAAATCGGCCAAAGCCTCCGAGGCGATGAGTGCCTTTGGTGCGCTCTGGGGGGAGTTGGGGCGCAATTTTCTGGCGGTGTTCACCTCGGACAGCATTGTCTGGGAAAAGTTTGGCCGGTTTGGCTGGGATGTGTTTGTGCCCTATATGTTGGGGGGTGCCATTATCGGGACAGTATGTGGTGTGATCGCCTATTTCCTGTCCCTGCCGCTGATCCGGGCGTATCGCAACCGCAGGCTGAGAAAGCTTCAGGAAAGGTTTGAACAAGCTCGGAAAAGCGACGCGAAGAAATGACGCAAGCACGAGCATGACGCATTGAATTCTGATGCAAGTGGCGTATGTTCTGCTCACGGAACCGAGAGGATCAACATGCCCCTGACTAGCCCTGACACCCCTTTGCGGCTGGGTGTAAATATCGACCATGTTGCGACATTGCGCAATGCGCGTGGTGGGCGTGACCCTGATCCGGTGCGCGCAGCGCTGCTGGCGCAACAGGCCGGAGCGGATGGGATCACCCTGCACTTGCGCGAAGACCGGCGTCACATCGTGGATGCCGATCTTGCCGCTGTGATGGCCGCAGTCAGCCTGCCGATCAATCTCGAACTTGCTGCAACCGCAGAGATGCAGCGCATTGCGCTGGCGCATAAACCTCATGCCGTTTGTATTGTCCCGGAACGGCGCGAAGAGCGCACGACCGAAGGCGGGCTGGAAGTCGCGGGCGACGACAACCGTTTGCGCGATTTCATCGCCCCCTTGCGCGCGTCTGGGTCGCGGGTGTCATTGTTTATCGCGCCTGATGAAGCGCAGGTCGAAGCGGCGGCGCGTGTTGGTGCACAAGTGGTCGAGTTCCATGTCGGGGCCTATTGCGAGTATTGCGCCGAAGGCAACGACGCCGCGCGAGAGACAGAGTTGCGCAAGCTGTTTGTTGCGGCGGCGCTGGCGCAGGAACTGGGGCTTGAAGTTCATGCGGGCCACGGTCTGAATTATGAAAACGTTGGCCCCATCGCCGCGATTCCAGAGGTGGTCGAGTTGAATATCGGCCATTTCATGGTGGGTGAAGCCGTCTTTGTGGGGCTTGAAGCCGTGATCCGCGAAATGCGTCGGCAGATGAACCTTGCGCGGATGTAGACGCCATGATTCTGGGGGTCGGCACGGATCTGGCCAATATTGACCGCATCGCCAAGACATTGGCGCGGTTTGGTGACAGGTTCCGCAACCGCGTTTTTACGGATGAGGAACGCGCCCGTGCCGCCCGCAGGGGCGACGATGTGGCCACCTATGCCAAGCGTTGGGCCGCGAAAGAGGCGTGTTCCAAAGCGCTGGGAACCGGGCTTGCGATGGGCATTTCTTGGCGCGACATGTGGGTTACAAACCGGCTGGGCGGCCAGCCGGTTATGCATGTTTCGGGCTGGGCGGCCGAGCGTCTGGCCGCGATGACCCCAGAGGGGCACGAGGCCGTTATCCATGTCAGCCTGACCGATGACGCCCCTTGGGCGCAAGCTTTCGTGGTGATTGAGGCGCGGCGGATCGCGCCGGTGGCACCGCTTTAGAACGCGGCTGCGTCAAACATCGGAAATGTTACCCCCAACGCCCATGCCAGCACCAATCCAAGGCCAAGCCCGCCTGCCGCAGGCAGGCCGGTCCTGCGCCCGACCCAGCCTGACATCGTGCCAAACAACAAGAAGAACAGCACGATCACCGGCAGGATAATCAGCAGGAAGAACAGCGCCGAGAAATTCAGCGCCACGGCCAGCCCAAGCGACCCCAGAAAGGCCACCCGCACCAGAACCACACGCCAAAGCCGCGCCTTGCCCCCCTCGGTCAGGATGCCGTCGGCCAGCAGAAACGGCATTGCCCCCAGTGCCAGCCCCGCAATGATGACCATGCGCCCCGCATGGGGCAGGAAGGACGCAACATAGCGGTCAATCGCCCCGCCCAGCACAGCGATGCCAAAAATCGCTACCGCAGCGGCAATCCACCAGATGCGTTTGGGGAATTGCCCGTGCAACTGGCCCCAATACCACAGCAATGCCAGCGTCATCAGCCCGTATAGCCCCAGATGCAGCACCAGATAATCGGCGACCAGAACCGGCAGGACGCGTATCTCGAACGGGGCAAGGGCAAGGGGCACCGATAGGGCAGGTGCCAGCGCCGCAACAAGTACACGACCCGCGGAGAGTGGGGGCAAGGCCGGGCCAGTCCCCGCAGGCAGCCACCGGGCCAGCGGCCACGCAAGGCCGACAGTTGCCAGCAACAGCGCCGCAATCCAGCCGCCACGTTGCGCGACCGGCCCTGCGCTGTCGCGCCCGAAGCTGGCATCCAGCCAGTCGCGGGCCGCGTTCAGCGCCGTTGCGGAATAGAGCACGCCCACATGTTCCACCATTGGCGCGATCACGGCGCGCCGACCGGTGCCGTGCGCGGGGTCGCCCACGACCTCGCCCGGGTTCGCTTGCGGGTCGGCAAGGCGCAATGCCTTGATGGCCTCCTCGGCGAGCATGGTTTCCCATTCCCCCGCGATGACCAGCAGGTTGGGCGGGGCGTCCGCGCTGACCGCCTCGCTGAACATCGAGATGGCGATGACCGCATCGCCGGGCGGGCTGTCGAGAGACTGGCGCACAACGACATCAGACGCCATCGAGTGCCCCAGATAGGCCAGCCGCCCATCTGCGCGCGGATGGGCAAGTGCGGCGCGCGCGACGCGCGCTGTCTCTTCCATCAGCAGCCGGGTGGTGCCGTCAATGGTGCTGACATCGCCGGACATGGGGCGCGGGTTGCGGCCATGCCCCTCAAAATCGAAACTTGCCACGACATAGCCCGCCTGCGCCAGCGTCAGGGCGAAGGGCTCCATCAATTGGCGCGAGCCTGCGAAACCATGCGCAATAACAACAACAGGGGCCGTGCCCGCGCCATCGCGCAAAAACAAGGTGGCGGGGGTGCCCCCCTCGACGGGCAGGGGGGTTATGGTCAGCCCCGCGCGATCCGCCTCTAGCTGCCAGACCGACAGCCCGATGATGACCAGACACAGAAGGGCAATCAGTCGACGCATTTTTCCTCGCAATTTGACCTGACGGTAGATTGAGCGCGTTTTGCGCGCAGGGAAAGTGCAAAACGCATCTGCCGACTTCGCCGGAATGCAGAGAATGAGGGTTGATCCTTGTCAGACAGCACCATACTAAGGCGCAGATTCTATCAGGCCGCCACCAGAGCGGCCTTTCATACATGCGAGGATGCTCATGCAAGTCACCGAAACCCTGAACGAAGGCCTCAAGCGCGGCTATACAATCACGATCACCGCAGATGAACTTGCGGCGAAAGTTGATGAAAAACTGCGAGAGGCACAGCCCGATATCGAAATGAAGGGCTTTCGCAAAGGCAAGGTGCCCTTGGCACTGCTGAAAAAGCAGTTTGGCCAGCGGATGCTGGGCGAAGTGATGCAGGACGCAGTCGATGGCGCGATGAACAAGCATTTCGAAGACAGCGGCGATCGTCCCGCCCTTCAGCCTGATGTCAAAATGACAAACGAAGACTGGAAGGAAGGCGATGATGTTGTTGTTGCGCTGAATTACGAAGCGCTGCCAAAAATCGACGCGCCAGATTACGCGGGCATCACGCTGGAAAAGCTGGTGGTCAAGGCCGATGATGCTGCGGTTCAGGAAGCGCTGGAAAACCTTGCCAAGAACGCACAGAGCTTCGAAGACAAGGACGGCGCCGCAGCGGATGGCGATCAGATCACCATGGATTTCGTGGGCAAGATTGATGGCGAAGTGTTCGAGGGCGGCACGGCAGAGGATTTCCCGCTGGTGCTGGGTTCGGGCCAGTTTATTCCCGGCTTTGAAGAACAGCTTGTCGGCGTAAAGGCGGGTGAAGAAAAAGCCGTGACCGTCAATTTCCCCGCCGACTATGGCGCAGAGCATCTGGCTGGCAAGGAAGCCGTGTTTGATTGCACCATCAAAGCGGTGAAAGCCCCGGCAGAAGCTGTGATTGATGACGAACTGGCCAAACAGTTTGGCGCAGAGAGCCTTGAGGCGCTGAAAACCCAGATCACCGAGCGACTGGAGGCCGAATATGGGCAGGCATCGCGCGCAGTAATGAAGCGCGGGCTGCTGGACGCATTGGACACGGCTGTGAGCTTCGATCTGCCGCCGTCGCTGGTGGAAGCGGAAAGCAAGCAGATTGCCCATCAGTTGTGGCATGACGCGCAGGAAGAAGTTGACCAGAACGACCACAACCACGAAGAAATCCCGGCCACCGAGGAAAGCGACAAGCTTGCCGTGCGCCGCGTGAAACTGGGGCTTTTGCTGGCCGAAATCGGCCAGAAGGCCGAAGTTGAAGTGTCCGATCAGGATATGACGCAGGCGGTTATTGCGCAGGCGCGCCAGTATCCCGGCCAGGAACGTGCTTTCTTTGAGTTTGTTCAGAAGAACCCGCAAATGCAGCAGCAACTGCGCGCGCCGATCTTTGAAGACAAGGTCGTTGACCACATCATCGAGCAGATCACCGTGACCGAGAAAGAAATCGGCAAGGACGATCTGCAAAAGGCAATCGAAGCACTGGAAAACGAAGCCTGAGAGCTGCTCAAGCACGTTTGACCTCATTGAGAAGGGCGGCCCGATGGGCCGCCCTTCAAGTTTCTTTGACGATGCTGTCGCGGGCGCTTACGCGCCACGCGCCAGAGCGGCCACACCTGTGCGCGCCACCTCGACCAGCCCCAGCGGGCGCATGAGTTCGGCGAAGGCGTCCACCTTCTCAGGGGTGCCTGTCATTTCGAACACGAAACTTTCCAGTGTCGAGTCGACGACATTGGCGCGGAAGATTTCCGCAAGGCGCAGCGCCTCGATCCGCGCCTCGCCACGGCCCTTGACCTTGAACAGGGCCAGTTCGCGCTGCACGGATGGCCCCTCAGCAGTCAGATCATGCACTTCATGCACCACGACCATACGTTCCAGTTGTGCTTTGATCTGGGTGATGACTTGCGGCGTGCCGGAGGTGACGACTGTGATGCGTGAGCGGTGGCCAAGATGGTCGACCTCGGCCACGGTCAGGCTGTCGATATTGTATCCGCGCGCAGAAAACAGACCAATGACACGGGCGAGGACGCCCGATTCATTGTCAACGCTGACTGCAAGCGTGTGGGTTTCGATCAGCTCGGCATTCGGGTCGCGCAGGTCATAGGCGGAATGCTTGGACGAGCCTTTTTTGATTTGTAGCGCCGACATTGTCTTCTCCTTACACCAATACCGCGCCGGAAGCGCCGATAACGCCCTGCGTCTCGGCCTCGCCCAGGAGCATCTGGTTATGGGCATTGCCCGAGGGGATCATCGGGAAGCAGTTTTCGTGCTTTTCCACCAGACAGTCGAAAATCACCGGCCCGTCATAGGCCAGCATTTCGCGGATGGCGTCATCCAGATCGGCCTCGTTGTCGCAGCGAATGCCCTTGCAGCCAAACGCATCGGCCAGTTTGACGAAATCAGGCAGGGATTCCGACCATGAACTGGAGTAGCGCTCGCCATGCAACAACTCCTGCCACTGGCGCACCATGCCAAGGCGTTCATTGTTCAGGATGAATTGCTTGACCGGGGCGCGGTATTGCATGGCGGTGCCCATTTCTTGCATGTTCATCAGCCAAGACGCCTCGCCCGCGACATTGATAACCAGCGCATCAGGGTGTGCGATCTGCACGCCCACCGATGCCGGCAGACCGTAGCCCATGGTGCCAAGCCCGCCAGAGGTCATCCAGCGGTTCGGATCTTCGAATCCCAGATATTGCGCGGCCCACATCTGGTGCTGGCCGACCTCGGTGGTGATGTAGCGGTCCATGCCCTTGGTCAGCGCTTCCAGCCGTGCAATGGCGTGCTGGGGCCGGATCGAGGTGGCGCTTGGCTTGTAGGCCAGGCAATTCACTGCCTTCCATTCCTCGATCTGTTTCCACCAACGCGCGATAGCCTCGCGGTTGACTTTGCGGCCCCGCGATTTCCAGATCTTCAGCGCGTCTTCCAGAACATGGCCAACATCGCCGACGATCGGCACATCCGTATGGATGACCTTGTTGATCGAGGACGGGTCAATGTCGATATGCGCCTTCTTCGAGTCGGGGCTGAAGGCATTGATGCGCCCGGTGATCCGGTCGTCAAAGCGCGCGCCGATATTGATCATCAGGTCGCAATCATGCATCGCCCAATTGGCCTGATAGGTGCCATGCATGCCCAACATTCCCAACCACGACTTGCCACTGGCCGGATAGGCACCAAGGCCCATCAGGGTTGATGTGACAGGAAAGCCCGTCGCCTCGACCCATTCGCGCAGAAGATGGCTGGCACCGGGGCCGGAATTGATGACGCCGCCACCGGTATAGAAGACGGGCCGCTCAGCGGTTTCCATCAATTCGACCAGTTTGGTGATCATCTCGGGGTCGCCCTTGGCGCGCGGGGCGTAATGGTCGGTTTTTGCTTTTGGCTTTTCGCAATAGGTGCCGGTTGCGAATTGTACATCCTTGGGGATGTCCACCAGAACCGGACCGGGGCGGCCAGAGGTTGCAACGTGAAATGCCTGATGAATGGTTTCGGCCAGCTTGTCGGTTTCCTTGACCAGCCAGTTCATCTTGGTGCAGGGGCGGGTAATGCCGACGGTGTCACCTTCCTGAAAGGCGTCCGAGCCGATCATAAAGGTTGGCACCTGCCCGGACAGCACGACAATCGGGATCGAATCCATCAGCGCGTCAACAATGCCGGTCACGACATTGGTGGCACCGGGGCCGGATGTCACCAGCACAACACCCGGTTTGCCGGTCGAGCGTGCATAGCCTTCGGCGGCATGGATCGCGCCTTGTTCATGGCGCACAAGAATATGGCGGATATCGTTTTGCTGAAACACTTCGTCATAGATGGGGAGCACAGCACCACCCGGATAGCCGAATACCACTTCGACGCCCTGATCCTTCAGGGCCTGAATCACCATCTTCGCTCCGGTCATCTGACGTGTCATCGTTTGCTCCATCCAACGTCGAGTTCAAAGGCGCTGTAGCTTGGCAGCAGGCAATAAAAAAGCCCCCGTTCAATTTCGGGGGCGCATGGGTTCCTGTGTGGGAGTCCGTTACCGGCCCATGCGCATTCTCTCCACAATCACCACAAGTGCATTTTTCATTGCCATCCACCATTCTCTAGCACGCCGTAACTAAGCGCGCGCTGGCCTCGCGTCAATGGCGAAACCTGATGTGATTGCGCGAAAGGGGCGGATTTCTTTTCATTTGTTGCGCAGTTCATACTGCCGCCTGTCAATGAAGTGTTTACAAAACTAGAAATATAGTTATTATTTCCGCTATGGATAAACAAACTGATTCCGCCGCTGCGGCACTCGCAGCCCTTGGACATCCCGCGCGGCTGACAGTGTTCCGATTGTTGGTGCGGGCCGGGCCGGAGGGGGTGCTGGTGGGGGAAATTGCCGCGCATCTTGACATGCCGCTGTCGACGCTTGCGCATCATTTGCGCAGCCTGAAACAGGCGGGTCTGATCGTGCAAACCCGCAGAGGGCGCGAGGTCGAGACGCGCGCGGACACGCACGCCATGCGCGACGTGCTCGATTTTTTGATGAGTGAATGCTGCAAGGGTGTGCCCTCACTTGCGCGGCAGGACTGAAATACTGCTGCCTAATATAACTAGAAAGCCGGCGATATAGATATGACGGACAATTCCCTTCCACAGCCCGGCCCTGTGTCGGCGGCATGGCAACATTTGTGGCGCAAGGAACGGCCTTGGCCGGCATTTCTTCTGATCCTGTTGGTGGTTACTGTGATCGACCCCGCTCAATTCGCCCCCTCTGTGGCGAAGGTCGCCAGCGCGCTCGTCTCGATTGCGCCGTTTCTGGCCGTTTCCATTCTGATGGCGGCTTGGGCCGGGGCGACGGGGGCGGATAACCTGATCGCGCGCGCATTCACAGGTGCACCGGCCATGATGATCGTGATGGGCGCTTTGGCGGGTGGATTATCGCCGTTTTGTTCCTGTGGGGTGATTCCGCTGATTGCCGCACTTCTGGCCATTGGTGTACCGCTGGCCCCGGTAATGGCATTCTGGCTGGCCTCGCCCCTGATGGACCCGTCGATGTTTGTTCTGACAGCGGGTGTACTGGGGCTGGAATTTGCGATTGCCAAGACCTTGATTGCACTGGGTATGGGGGTGCTGGGGGGCACAATCGTGCATCTGGTCATCCGCGCGGGCGGTCTGAGCAATCCGTTGCGCGAGGGTATTGGCAATGGCGGCTGTGGCGGTGCGAAAGTGCGTGCGCCAACGCCCCCAGTCTGGGCCTTCTGGCGTGAACCTGCGCGGGTGGTCAAGTTCCGGCTTGAGGCGACCAAGACCTTTTTGTTCTTGCTGAAATGGCTGTCGCTGGCGTTTCTGCTGGAAAGCCTGATGCTCGCCTATCTGCCTGCCGAGTTGGTCACGCAGACACTGGGCGGCACAGGGCTGGCCCCGATTGCAATTGCCACGCTTGTGGGGGTGCCTGCCTATTTCAACGGCTATGCGGCGCTACCGCTGATTGGCGCGCTGATGGATCAGGGCATGCAGGCGGGCGCGGGCATGGCATTTCTGATTGCGGGGGGTGTAACCTCGCTGCCTGCGGCCATCGCGGTCTGGGCTTTGGTCAAGTTCCGGGTGTTCGCGCTGTATGTCGCCATATCGCTTGGCGGGGCGTTTACGACCGCTGTGGCGTTCCATTTCTGGACGATGTTGTAATCGGCAGCGGCGCAAGGGCTAAACCTTGCGCCTGCCTTGCTGCAATGGTCTACTGGTGGTGCCACCCACCCAGAATAGAATCGAGCAGCCCATGTCCGACCTGTTGAACCCGTCCGAGAGTTACGACGCCTCCTCCATCGAAGTGCTGGAAGGGCTGGAGCCGGTGCGCAAGCGCCCCGGCATGTATATCGGCGGCACGGATGAACGCGCACTGCATCATCTGGTCGCTGAAGTGCTCGACAACTCGATGGACGAGGCGGTGGCGGGCCATGCCAGCCGGATCGAGGTGGAGTTGCACGCGGATCATTCCATCACAATTCGTGACAATGGCCGGGGCATCCCGATTGACCCGCACCCCAAATTCCCTGGCAAGTCAGCGTTGGAGGTGATCTTGTGCACGCTGCATGCGGGCGGCAAATTCTCTGGCAAGGCATATGAGACATCGGGCGGGTTGCACGGGGTGGGGGCCAGCGTGGTCAATGCGCTGTCCGATCACCTGCGCGTAGAAGTTGCGCGCAACCGCGAACTTTATGTGCAGGAATTCGCGCGCGGGATTCCGCAAGGACCGGTTGCCAAAGTAGGCCCGGCCCCCAACCGGCGCGGCACGACCTTTACCTTTCACCCTGACCCCGAGATTTTCGGCACGCTGAAATTCCGCCCCGCGCGCTTGTTGAAGATGGTGCGCTCGAAAGCCTACCTGTTCTCGGGCGTTGAAATTCGCTGGAAATCTGCCGTGGAAGATGGCGACACCCCGATGGACGCCGTGTTCCATTTCCCCGGCGGTCTGGCCGATTATCTGAACGAGCAACTGACCGGCAATCTGACCTATGCCGACAAGCCCTTTGCGGGCAAAGTCAAGTTTCAGGAAAAGTTCAACCAGCCCGGATCTGTGGAATGGGCGATCAACTGGACACCGGCACGCGACGGGTTTGTGCAGTCGTATTGTAACACCGTACCCACGCCTGAGGGCGGCACGCATGAGGCGGGCTTTTGGGCGGCCGTGCTGAAAGGCATCCGCGCTTACGGCGAATTGGCAAGCAACAAGAAAGCGGCCCAGATCACCCGCGAAGACATGATTACCGGCGGCTGTGCGCTGGTGTCTTGCTTCATCCGCGAACCTGAATTCGTGGGCCAGACCAAAGACCGGCTGGCCACGACCGAGGCTGCGCGTCTGGTCGAAGGGGCGGTGCGCGATCATTTCGACAACTGGCTGGCCGCTGACCCCAAGGCCGCAGGCGCGATCCTTGATTTTCTGGTGCTGCGCGCCGAAGAACGGCTGAAGCGGCGGCAGGAAAAGGAAACCAGCCGCAAGACCGCCACCAAGAAACTCCGCCTGCCGGGCAAGCTGGTCGATTGCTCGGCCACAGCGCGCGCGGGCACGGAACTGTTCATCGTCGAGGGCGATTCGGCGGGCGGCAGCGCGAAGATGGGGCGTGACCGCAAGACACAGGCACTGCTGCCTTTGCGCGGCAAAATCCTGAACGTGCTGGGCGCGGCCTCGTCAAAGATGGGCACGAATGCTGAAATCAACGATCTGTGTCAGGCGATGGGGGTCGGGATGGGGACCAAATTCCGCCTTGATGACCTGCGCTATGATAAAATCATCATCATGACCGACGCCGATGTGGACGGCGCGCATATCGCGGCCCTATTGATGACGTTTTTCTTCACCCAGATGCGGCCCATGATTGATGCGGGCCACCTGTATCTGGCCTGCCCGCCGCTGTTTCGCCTGACGCAAGGGGCCAAGCGAGTCTATGCGCTGGATCAGGCCGAGAAAGACCGGCTGATGGCCGAAGGCTTTGGCGGCAAAGGCAAAGTCGATGTGTCGCGCTTCAAAGGCTTGGGCGAGATGGACGCAAAAGACCTGAAAGAAACCACAATGGACCCCGCCTCTCGCCGGTTGATCCGGGTGTCGGTGGATGACGACCTGCCGGGCGAGACATCCGATCTGGTCGAGCGGCTGATGGGCAAGAAACCGGAATTGCGATTCCAGTATATCAGCGAGAATGCGCGGTTTGTGGAGGAGCTGGATGTTTGAGGGTTTGCTGTAGCGGCGACCTGCACACATCCCGCCTGTTGCTCTGATTGGCGAAACAGGCGTTATAGCCCAGCCCGCGCGTCGTGGGGCTTGTCCGGCGTATATTACGACACATGCCTCGCTCTTAAGTCACATGCATTGGATTACCTCGACCGGATCACACTGGCCGCGCCGTTGTGGCGCACGGGCATTATGCCGCTAGTATAGCCGGGGTCCATATCTGCCTCAGAGCGCGCCACTATTTTGCCCAGGTCCTGACATTATTTCCACAAACTCCGCCTTAATGGGGCCTTATCCGACCTGTATCAGTTGGATTTTAGAGATATTGCGCTGGCCGGATCAAGGCCTGCAGGTCATGAGATGAAGTGGTTGTTTAGAATGTTGGCAGGATTTGAACAAAAGTACCGTCACACGTGCCGCGTGCAAGCTTCGCGCAGCTTTTTCAGAAACGAAGAGGGCGGCATTATTGTCCTGTCGTTGTTCTTGTTCATCGCAATGATCCTTATCGGCGGCATTGCCGTCGACATGATGCGCTATGAGGCCGAACGCGTGCGGGTTCAGGGAACTGCCGACCGCGCGGTTCTTGCCGCAGCGATGATGCGTGAAAACCCGGCCAACCCGGACCCTGAAGATGTCGTCCGGTCGTATTTCAAGGCCGAAGGTCTGGAGCACATCGTCGCGGATAGCGAGTCGATCAAGATCACCAATTTCGGCGGCTCGCGCGAAGTGCTGGTGTCGCCAAAGGCAAGCATGTCCACACTCTTCATGCGCATGTCCTCGGTCGATTCTCTGCCGATGAGTGTTGTCGCCGGTGCGGCTGAGGGTTTGGCCGAAGTGCGCATCGAGATCGTGATGGTTCTGGATGTTTCCGGCTCGATGATGGACTTCGAGCGGATAGAGAACCTGCGCGCAGCCGCAGATGATTTCGTCGAAGAAATGCTGGCCAACAATGAAAACGGTCGCGTCTCTATCACCTTTGTGCCCTACAGCACCGAAGTCATCATGCCCCCCGGCACATTGACCTATTTCACCAATCTTGATGATCCTTCATCAGGTGATCTAACCAATGCCTTCTGCATTGATTTTCACAACTGGGACAGCGTGACTGACAGCCTGAACACACATATGTTCCGGCGCAACTGTGACTTGCGGTCGAACACCAGCTATCTGATCACAGACATGCCGATCCGCCCCTATATGGATGATGTGCAACAGGCCAAAAATTACATTGCTTCGCTTGGGCCGAATTGGGGCACATCGATTGACCTGGGGGTGCGGGCAGGTGCGATGTTCTTCGATCCGACATTGCGTCCCGTCATCCAGCATCTGATTGACGCGGGTACAGTCTCTCCTGCCTTTCAAGGCCGACCACTGGAGTGGAACGCGCCCGCCAGTTACCGCGCCCTTATCCTGATGACAGATGGCGAAAACTGCTGCTTCTGGGATGGCGATGCCGCCACTCGCAAGCCCAGCGTCGAAGTGCAAGATGCGGACACCGTGTCGGTCTGCAACGCCTTGAAGCAACAAAGCGTTGCGATTTATGGTGTGGCATTTGAAGCGCCGCCCGGTGGCGTCGCCCTCATGGAAAATTGCGCTTCCAGCGACGGGCATTTCTTCAACAGCTCTGGCGACAAACTGATTGCGGCCTTCCAGAGCATTGCAACCCATATCCAGACCCAGTCGCTGAGGCTGACAAAATGAGTATGCGCGCGCTTGTACAAAAGCTGACACATCGCTGGCGGGCCGAAGACGGTTCCGTGAGCGTGGAATTTGTCATCATCGTCCCATTTGTTCTGTCCATTTTCCTGATGGGGGTGGATAGCGGTGTCACGCAACTCAGGCAGGCGTTTTTGTATCGCGCTGTAGATATGGCCGTGCGCGAGGTGCGCCTTGGTACGATCAATGAGGCAGAAAGCCTGTCAAAATCGATTTGCGCGCGCACCGCCATGCTGCCCAATTGCGAAAATGCCATCACTGTCGAGATGCAGCCCATCGATACGAGTACTTTCAGCGGTTTGGATGCCCCCACCTTATGTGTCAATCATGAGGAAGAACTGACGCCTGCGATCACGTTCAATCCGGGTTCTGGCGGGCAGGCGCAGGAACTGATGCTGATCCGCGTCTGTGTTGTGACAAAACCCTTTATCCGGCTGACCGGTTTTCTGACAGCGCTGCCTGTCAACGCTGAGGGCGACTATGTGCTGACGGCACGCAACGTCTTTGTGAACGAGCCGAGGTGACAAATATGACCCTGTGTTGCGTAAAGAAATCCGTTCTTGCCAAGCTGCGTTTCTATCGGGACGATGTGCGCGGCTCACTGAGTGTGGAGCTGGTATTTGTTCTGCCGCTGCTGCTGTGGGCCTATATCGCCATTGTCGTCTTCAACGACGCTTATCGCGCGCGGATGGAGGGGCAGGCCGCTGCGCTGAATGTTGCGGACATGATCTCGCGCAACACCGATGAAGTAACGGTCGATTACCTTGAGGGCATGAATGATGTGTTCGATTTCCTGACCACCCGCAACCGCGACACGCGGTTGCGCATTTCCTCGATGATGTGGGATGCGGATTCCGACCAGCCAGAGGTTGTTTGGTCCTATGGGACGCGCGGTCTGCCTTCGCTGCTGGATCTGGCTACGGCAAGTGTAGCGGCACCTGAAGGCGACGGTTCCGACCCTGAACCCAGTGGGGATTCTGCATTCGACCTGTTGGAGAATCAGTTGTCTGTGGCAAATCTTGCCGACCGCATACCGCCTGTTTTGCCGGGTGAAGCGCTTATTCTGGTCGAGACATTCTCTTATTGGGAAAGCCCTTTGACGAGTCTGATGGGCCTGAATATCTTGAACAATCAGCGGCTCACTCCGCTGGCAGTGACACGCCCGCGTTTCTCACCGTTCATCCGCTTTGAGTTGGACAACGAAATTTTCCCCGAAGGTCCGCCAGAAATTTTGCCCACAGTTGGCGAACTTGATGAACCGGCTGAGCCAGAGCCAGAGGAAGAGCCTGAACCAGAGACCACGACGGTTACCATTGTAAACACAGATTTCAATGATGCAGACACAACCGGCTGGTCGCAAGACAAAGTCCAAAACACGCAATCCAGCAGCTTTCTTGGTCCATTCGGTCAGGAAACACGCCAGACGCCAGTGACCTATCAAGTTAATCTTGGAGGGCCGTCCACCTCGGCGCGGATCGAATTCGATTTGCTTATTATCGACAGCTGGGATGGTTACGACCCAACATGGGCGCGGCCAGAGGGCGAGTTTTTGATGATCCAAGTGAATGGAACATCGATAGCGTTGGACGCATTTCAAGTATATCCTTCGGGTGCCATGGCGGCAGATCGTCGCACGGTGGCATCGCGCGCAGAGGGGCGTTTTACGACGAACATGACCCTTCTGGATGCGAACGCAGTTACATTCGGCGGGGGCTGGGACAATCAACTTTGGCGTGTCGTGATTGATGTTGAAAACCCAACGCAGACTTTCACGCTCGGGTTCTCTGCCAACCTTAATGAGGCAATCGACAACGAATCTTTCGGTTTCACGAATTTCCGTATCACGGCAGAGCGGGGCAACCATGGACCTGCGCATTTCGTGCCGAATGTGGCATCCCGTCTTGGCGAAGATCCTCTGACGCGCTTCACCTCGTATTCCGGCTGCCCTGACATGCGTATTCCGGCCGCCAATATGACCTTGAATAACTCTGACGTTTGGGAACCACTTCGAATGCAGCGGCGTGCGGGGGGAACATCGTGGCTTGGAAGCTGCGGCATTTCAGGTGCCAGTCGCTATATCCAGTCTTCGGCATCGATGGTGTTGAACTATACCAACGACACCAACAATTTGGATGGCAACCGCTTGCGTATCAGGACAGAGGACGGCAATCGCGGCAGAACCTGTGATGCAACACTGTTGATTCGCGATCCGTTCGGGCAGTGGTCATTCAACTCGGAAATTCGAGCCACTGGAACTAACACCGACTATAATGCACGGATCAACCTCGGCCATGCTGAAACGGGCGAATACCATATCTGGATGGGTCACTTCAGCGAAGCCTCCTGTGCCACCGATTTGCGCTTCGAGAGGTATTGACCCTGTAATAGGTTCCGTCCCCCTTGGTGTTCTCATTATTTGCGGGCAGCGTTAAGACCGCGTCGACGGCCAAGCTTAAAGGCCGTCGTGATCCATTGCACGCGACACTACTGGCCACCTGAATTCACCTTGCTAGGTGCAATCCGATCATGCCATCCTGCGCAAAACCTGAACAAGGACAGCGCCATGCGTGATGCGCCGGAAGATGTGTTCGATCTGGAGTGCTTCCTGCCTTATCTTCTCAATCAAGCGGCAGAGGCCAGCAGCCGGTCATTCGCGGCTGTGTATCGAGAGGAATTCGGCATATCGCGCACGCAATGGCGGATCATGGCCAATCTGGGCAAGTTCGGGGGCATGACGGCCTCTGAGATTTGCCGGATCAGCCATATCGAGAAGACGAAAGTCTCGCGCGCGGTCGGGCAGTTGCAGGAATTGGGGTATCTGACACGCACCCGCGCGCAGGACGACAAGCGGCGCGAAAACCTGTCGCTGACGGCAACTGGACAGACAGTGTTTCGCAAGCTGGGCGCGCGCGGTCTGGCCTATCAGGCGCAGCTTGCAACTGCGCTGGGTGCGGACCGGCTGGCGGAATTGGAAGCGATGCTGCAAGAGGTTCGCGCGCTGCACGCCGGTGATGTCGAACAAGAGTAAAATTGCCTTGCTGGTCAGTGCGGTTCTTGCAGAATGCCCGTGCTTGAGCGCATAAGCGCAGCTATGCGCTTGCCCATTGATGACATTCTGCCCGATCTGGCCACAGCCCTGCACCGCGCGGGTCGCGCAGTGCTTCAGGCCCCACCCGGTGCAGGCAAGACAACGCGCGTTCCGCTGGCGCTGCTGGACCAGATAACAGGCCGCATCCTTGTGTTGGAGCCGCGCAGACTTGCCGCGCGGGCGGCGGCAGAACAGATGGCGCGGCTGCTGGGCGAACAGGTTGGCGCGCAGGTCGGCTACCGCATACGTGGCGAGGCGGTCGTCTCGAAGGCCACGCGTATCGAGGTTGTGACCGAAGGCATCCTGACGCGCATGTTGCAAAGTGACCCCGAATTGCGCGGCGTGGGGGCGGTGATCTTTGATGAATTTCATGAACGCTCGCTGAATGCGGATCTGGGGCTTGCTCTGACATGGGAAATCCGCGAGGCGCTGCGCCCTGATCTTGTGGTGGTGGTGATGTCTGCCACGCTGGATGCAGACCCCGTTGCGGCCCTGCTGGACGATGCGCCGATCCTGACCGCCGAAGGCCGCGCCTATCCGGTGGAGACCCGCTGGCTGGCGCGCCCGCGCCCCAAGACCGAACGGTTCGAGGTGGCTGCCGCCAATCTGATCGCGCAGGCCGCAGCCGAGGGTGAGGGGTCTGTGCTCGCCTTTCTGCCGGGTGAAGGTGAAATTCGGCGCGTTGCCTCTGCGCTGGAGGGGCGTGTGGGCGACGCCGATATCCGCCCGCTTTATGGCGCGCTGCCCTTTGCCCAGCAACGTGCGGCGATTGCGCCAATGGCTGCGGGCCGCAAGATCGTGCTGGCCACTGCGATTGCCGAAACCTCTCTGACGATTGAGGATATTCGCATCGTTGTCGATTGCGGTCTGGCGCGGCGCGCGCGGTTCAACCCCGGTACAGGCATGTCGCGGCTGGTCACAGAGCGCGTTACCCGTGCCGAGGCAGAGCAGCGGCGCGGGCGGGCCGGTCGCGTGGCGGCGGGGCTGTGCTACCGGATGTGGGCGCGCAGTGAAGAGGGCGCGCTGGCAGGGTTCGCGCCGCCAGAAATTGCGCGCGCGGATTTGTCCGGGCTGGCGTTGGAGCTGGCCGTCTGGGGCGGGGCGGAGGGTTTGCGCTTCCTGACTCCGCCGCCAGAGGGCGCAATGGCAGAAGCGCGCGCGCTGCTCAGCGGGTTGGGCGCGTTGGATGCGCGGGGCAGTATCACTGCGCATGGGCGGGCAATGGCCGCCCTGCCGCTGCATCCACGACTTGCACATATGCTGCTTGAGGCGGGCAAAGATGGGGCTGGATTGGCTGCTTTATTGTCAGAACGCGACATTCTGCAAGGGGCCTCGGTTGATCTGGGGCTGCGATTGGCGGCGCTGCGCGATCCGCGCGGCTTTGCCGAACGCGCGCCATTCGCGCTGCATCGCGCCACATTGGAGCGGGTGCGCGAAGATATGCGCCGGCTTGTGCGGCTGGCACCCAAGGGGCAACCCGGCCTCAGCCCCGCCGAGATGGCCGCACTGGCCTATCCTGACCGGATCGGACTGCGCCGCAAGGGGGATGCGCCGCGCTATGTGCTGTCGGGGGGCAAGGGGGCGGTTCTGCCTGACGGGGATGGAATGGCGCAGATGCGCCTGCTGGTGGTGACAGACACCGACGGCAACCCGCAAGAGGCGCGAATTCGGCAGGCGATTGCACTGTCGGATGCAGAGTTGCGGGGCCTGTATGGCGAGCAGATCGTTTGGCGCAACCGCTGCGATTGGTCAAAGCGCCACCGAAGGATCGAGGCGCGTGCGCAGGAGTGTTTCGGCGCGCTGGTGCTGGATGACCGTATTTGGCGCGACCCGGACCCGCAAGCCGTGATGCAAGCCGCTTGTGACGGGCTGCGCGATTTGGGCCTGCCTGTGTCAGACGCCGCGCGGCGCTTTATCGCGCGGGTGGACTTGCTGCGCGGACAAGGAGCCGAGATGCCGGATCTGCGCGAGGAGGCGCTGCTGGAGGGATTGGAGAGCTGGCTTGGCCCCTATCTGGCAGGCTGCCGGACTGCCGAGCAATTGCGCGCGCTTGATCTGCTGCCAGCCTTGCGCGCGATGCTGGACTGGGGGCAGATGCAAGTGTTGGACGAGATGGCCCCTGCGCAGTTCACAACCCCTTTGGGCAACAAGGTCGCCATCGACTATTCGGGCGATGCGCCAGAGATTTCGGTACGCTTGCAAGAGATGTTTGGCCTTGCCCGCCACCCTGCGATCGGCCCCGCACGCCAACCTTTGCGGATCGTGTTGCTGTCGCCTGCGCGCAGACCTGTTCAGGTGACGATGGACCTGCCGGGGTTCTGGGCCGAAAGTTATGGGGATGTGCGCAAGGATATGCGTGGCCAATACCCAAGACACCCTTGGCCCGAGAACCCGTTGGAGGCCGCGCCCACCCTGCGGGCAAAACCGCGCAAAACCTGAGGCGTGGCACTGGCCTGATGCCGGGTATTGAGTATTTTCGGCAAGAAAATGATCAAGGGGTCAGAATGGGCGGATATGGGATGTCACCGGGCCCTCAGGCGCGATGCGGCTGAGCGCTTGGTCCAGCGGTTCATAGGCAACAGACATGGTCTGCGCATTGGCGTGCAGGATCATGTCGGGCGCGCTGAGCCATGCAACATGGCCGCGCCAAAACAGCAGATCGCCGCGCTGTTTTGGGGTGCCATGCGCTAAGGCGGGGCCAAGGGCGCGTTCTTGCAGGTCGCTATCGCCGGGGCAGGGGTGATTGCATGCCGTGAGGGCCAATTGCACAAGGGCCGAGCAATCCAGCCCCGCGCGCGAATTGCCGCCCCAAAGATAGGGTGTGCCGATCAGGCTTTCGGCGACAGCGACCGGATCGGTCTCATGCGTGGTGAGGGGGGCCAGATGCTGTTGCGGCAGCCAGAGCCCGTCATGGGTTTGCAGGAATTTTCCATGTGTGGCGATGATTTCAACACAGGCATTCAGTGAGAGGGTGGCGCGCTCAGCACTTTTGAGATCGGGCGCGCAATAGAGATGGGTTGCAGGCGCGCGTACGCGGTGGGTGGGCGTGTGATCCGCCCCGAGATCAGCATGGGGCAGCCAGCCACAATAGCCATCTGCTTCAGCCTGAACATAGGCCATATCCCCGATCTGGTCGAGCACACAGACCCGCGCCCCGCGCAACACTTGCCGGTCGCGCGGCCCGTCGGGACGGCGCAGCAGATCGCTGAGCGGCGCGCAGATGCGCATTATCTGGCCGTCTGTGAAGGCGGGCGCGTCGATCTGGCCTTGCAGGCGCACATGCGCCACGCGCCCGCTGAAAGGGGTCAGGCGCGGATCACTCACAGCGCCAGCACGTCTGGCAGCGCCGCGAACAGGGCGCGCGCCCCTTGGCCTGCGCCGCCTTTGGGCCGTGCCGGGGCGGCGCTGGGCTGGTGGCCGTAAATGTCGAAATGAGCAAAGCGCGGGGTGGCCTCGACAAAGCGGTTGAGAAACAGCGCCGCCGTGATCGCGCCTGCCATTCCACCCGAGGGGGCGTTGTCCAGATCGGCGATGCCGGGCTCAATCAGGGTGTCATAGGCGGGATGCAGCGGCAGTTGCCAGAGCGGGTCGCGCACCTGCGCGCTGGCCTGCATCAGCGCGCGGGCCAGATCGGCATCATGGGTGAAAAACGGTGCGATATCCGGCCCCATCGCCACGCGCGCAGCGCCCGTCAGCGTGGCCATGCAGATCAGCATGTCGGGGCTTTCCTCATCCGCGAGGGTCAGCGCATCGGCCAGCACAAGACGGCCTTCGGCATCGGTATTGTTGACCTCGACGCTCAGCCCTTTGCGCGAGTTCAGAATGTCGCCGGGGCGCATGGCATTGCCCGAGACGGAGTTTTCCACAGCGGGCACCAGCACCCGCAGCTGCACCTGCCAGCCCTGCGCCATAATCATATGCGCAAGGCCCATAACTGTTGCGGCCCCGCCCATGTCTTTCTTCATCAGCCCCATCGAGGCACCGGGTTTGAGGTTCAGCCCGCCTGTGTCGAAACACACGCCCTTGCCCACCAGCGTCAGGCGCGGCCCCGATTTGCCCCAGCGCATGTCCAGCAAGCGCGGGCTGCGATTGGAGGCGCGGCCCACGGCATGGATCAGGGGCAGGTTTTGATGCAAAAGATCATCGCCAAGCGTGACCGAGACTGCCGCCCTATGCTTTGTTGCCAGATCACTAAAGGCGGCTTCCAACTCTTCCGGGCCCATATGCGAGGCGGGGGTGTTGATCAGGTCGCGGGTCAGCGCTTCGCCTGCGGCAATGGCTTCGATCCGGTGCGTTTCCAGATGTACAGGTGCAATCAGCTTGGCGTGATCTGCGGGATCGGACTGGCGAAAGCGGCGAAAGCTGTAGCCGGCCAGACACCAGCCAAGGGCTTCTTCCTCCAACTCCTGCGCGGCGAGGGTGTGGTGCAGCCGGTAAGTATGAGCGGGCAGCTTGGAGCGCGCGCCGCCCATGCAAAAGCGCTGGCGTGCGCGGTCGCGCAAACTACCGCGCCCGATCGCGGCAAGCGCAAAGGCGCCGTCGCCGTCAGGGACCAAAACAGTTTCGCCCGGTTTCGCGCGAAAACCCAGACTGTCAAGCCATGCCCGCACGCGTCGGGGTTGCATATCTGTCCAGCTTTCCAGATCTTCGGCATTGACCAGATGCAGGTCAATCGCCGTGCTGGTTTCCTTCACGAAAGCCATGGGAGAGGGGTGTGGGTGTTTGGTCATGGTGAGTTCCGCGTTGCGCTGGTCAGGTCTGGCCTGAGGTCAGGGTGATGATTTTGAAAGCGGCATTGCTGTTTTGAGGACCGTCTAGATTATTCTGGCATGACCGAGGAGTGATGCTCGATAATTTTCCAACTTTCACCGTCTTGGCGATAGACAAATGTGAAGCGGCACAAAAGTTGCTTTGGCGTGGCGTCAACAGTCAGATCAAATGTATAGATGCCGGAATTGATGGCCAGCGTATCAAGCAGGCGGATGTTTTGCTGTATGATCCTGCCATGGGGCTTCTTTTTCAGAAAGCGGTCGAAATAATCCTGAATGGCCGCAGGCGTCTTGCGGATTTCATTAGAGACAGTTGGCAAAAGCACCGCATCTTCGGCATAAAGTCCAGCGACCGTTGCGGGATCGCGGCTTTGGAGGGCCGCGTTCCAGTCATCAAACAGGTTTGCGATTTCGTCGCGCTTGGAAAATGACATAGATATGCCCCTTATTATTTCTGGCACATGGCAGGTTTGTGGATCGTTTGTCCCGTCCTACATACCGGAACCACAAGCGATGCACTAGAGTGGGGCAGACATGGACAAGGGGCAGGGTGACAATCATCGGTCTGAGCACCCGGTTTGTGCGCTGTGTGGTCGGTCTATCCCGCCCGAGGTGCCGCAAAGCCTGCATCACCTTGTGCCTAAACTGCGTGGGGGCAAGGGCGGGCCTGTGGTGTTGCTGCATCATATCTGCCACCGAGAGATTCATGCCAGCCTGACAGAGTCAGAGCTTGCGCGTAATTTCAACACGATCGAGGCGCTGCGCGCACATCCCAGACTGGCACGATTCATTGACTGGGTGGCGCGACGCCCCCCGGATTTCGCATCCAAAGTGCCGGGCGCGCGGCGAAAAACGCGCCGTTAAAGAATTGTAAAAGGATTGGATGGAAAATGGCAGTTGAAAACTTTGGGACAGTTGCCGCTATGCAGCCAGAAATTCACCTAGATACGGGGTACTCCAGTGCCGGTGCCGTGCAGCGCCTTTCTGAACGGCAGGCGCGGGTCGGAATTATTGCCAACCAAGTCGATGTGGCGCTGCCGATCCCCGCGCCGAGGGATGTTTGGACAAGATGGCCCAATTTGCAATCCGCACGCCGTCAAAAGCAGAAAACCGCTATGTCAATTGAGCAAAGACTGGCGCAAGACCGTGTGTTGAACGGGGATAAGTTGAATGCCTATACCAAAGAAATGCGCGGCATGGTGCAACCGACAAAGCTGTCGCATGGCGCATTAAGCGACGTCACTGAAGGCGCTTTTCGGGTGGGCGCGGCGGGGTTCGAGCGGCTGTCTGGTGTCCATAAACGCAGCGTGTATTCGGCCTTGCGCGTGGGGATTGCTGTGTTGCTGGGCATAGGTGGTATCTGGTGGTTCGGGTCATGAGCAGCGCCTTTCTGGTGACAAATGTGCCGCCTATCTGACAACTGTGCATTGGTGAACATCGCAGGTTCGCAGACAGCGGGTTGTTTTGATGCGTGTCAGAGATGATCTTGCGTCGGGTAAACACCTGTCTGATCGGAGCTGCTCATGTCTATTCGGCCAACATTGGAAACCCGCAAGGCGCAACCCGCACTGGAAGGGGCAGGCGTGCACCTGCATCGTGCTTTCGGCTTTCACGACCCGTCAGAGTTGGACCCGTTCCTTCTGTTCGATGATTTCCGCAATGACATCCCCGAGCATTTTTTGCGGGGCTTTCCGTGGCACCCGCATCGCGGCATTGAAACCATCACCTATGTGTTGGAGGGCGAGGTCGATCATGGCGACAGTCTGGGCAATACCGGCACACTGGGCGCGGGCGATGTGCAGTGGATGACGGCAGGCTCTGGCATTCTGCATCAGGAGATGCCGCGCGGGAATGTGCGCGGACAGATGCATGGGTTCCAGCTTTGGGCAAACTTGCCGGGCAGCCTGAAAATGACGGCACCGCGCTATCAGGATGTGCAGGCAACCGAGATTCCAGAGATCATAGATGATGACGGAACCAAAGTGCGCGTGGTTGTGGGCGAGTTCTGGGGCAAGCGTGGGCCAGTGGACGGGATCGCCGCTGATCCGCAATATCTGGACATCTCGGTCCCGCCCGGAGTGCGCAAAAGCTTCAAGGTCGACACCTACCGCCGCGCCTTTGCCTATGTGTTTGCAGGCTCTGGCATGTTCGCAGATGCTTCCAAACCTTCCGGCATCTTGCTGGAGAAAGAGGTCATGGGGCAGGAGGTCAACATCCGCGACATGTCTGGCGACCGGACCCTGATCCGGTTTGGCACAGGTGATGAGGTGACAGTGCAGGCCGGCGAGGAAGGCGTGCGCTTTTTGCTGATATCTGGTGCGCCGCTGCAAGAGCCGGTTGCCTGGCACGGTCCGATTGTCATGAACTCGCAAGAGGAAATCCAACAGGCGATTCGTGAATTGCGCAACGGCACATTCATTCGTGCCGCGCATTAACTCTGTGCGCGCGGCCCCTGTTCGACAGGGGGCGTGCGGCATATGTAGGGATTATGAATAACCAGAGGTCAGACATGCAGCGCGCGATCATTCAGGTATCAGGGCCGGAACCTACAAAATTTCTGCAAGGTCTGGTCAGCAATGATCTGGGCAGGCTGGCACGTGACGGGATTGTCTATGCGGCGATGCTCAGCCCGCAGGGCAAGTACCTGGCAGATTTCTTTCTGGTCGCGCATCAGGACAGTATCCTGATAGATGTGGCAGAGGGTGTTGCCGATGATCTGGTCAAGCGGTTGTCCCTGTACAAGCTGCGCGCGCCCATCACATTGGAGCGCATTGCGTTTCCGGTCAGTCGCGGCACCGGCCCGGCCCCGGAGGGTGCATTGGCCGACCCGCGCCATCCAGCGCTTGGGTGGCGCGCCTATGGTGTGGATTTGCCGGATGATGGCACCGATTGGGATGCGCTGCGCGTCGCGCATTGCGTGCCGGAAACCGGCATTGAACTTATCCCGAATGAAACTTTTATCCTTGAGGCCGGGTTTGACCGGCTACACGGTGTGGATTTTCGCAAAGGCTGTTATGTCGGACAGGAAGTCACCGCGCGGATGCAGCACAAGACCGCGCTGCGCAAAGGGTTCGTGACCGTATCCATTGTGGGGTCAGCCCCTATCGGCACAGATATCATGGCGGGCGAAAAAGTGGCGGGGCAGGTGTTCACACAAGCAGATGGCAAGGCGATTGCCTATCTGCGTTTTGATCGGGCACTTTCGCACATGAATGCTGCAACTGCACAGATTCTATGGGAGGCCCCCGCGCAACCCGCTTGATTTTGCGCGCGCCCGCGTGTTAGCGATACCGAAGCCGCGTCGGGGAACGACATGCCTTCACTCAAGCATTTGAGCCAATCTGCCTTTGCTGGCCCCGCGCTGGCGCTGACCGCCTTTGCGCTGTTCTCGGCGCATGATGTCATCGTCAAGACTTTGGGCGGATCGTACAGCCCTGTTCAGATTGTTTTTTTCAGTGTTTTGCTGGGGCTTCCGCTGGCGATGATCTTGCTGATGCGCGACCCGACAGATGGCAATCTGTTCCCCCGGCGTCCGGGTTGGACAGCGCTGCGCACGGGCGCGGCTGTCGTGACCGGTGTCAGTGTCTTTTACGCTTTCACTGTTCTGCCCCTGGCCCAGACCTATGCGATTTTGTTTGCAACACCCCTGCTGATTACAATTTTATCCGTCCCTATTCTGGGTGAACGCGTCGGATTGCACCGGGGGGCGGCTGTCGTGGTGGGGCTGGTCGGTGTGTTGATCGTTCTGCGTCCGGGGCAGGGGGCGGGGATCAGCGCGGGCCATGTGGCGGCGTTATTGGCGGCCTGCGCCAGCGCATTTGCCTCGATCATCATTCGCAAGATCGGCAATGAGGAACGCAATGTCGTTTTGCTATTATATCCGATGATGGCAAATCTGGTGCTGATGGGGGCCGCATTGCCCTTCGTCTATCGTCCCATGCCACTTGCCGATTTCGGGGCGCTGGCGCTGATGGCCAGTCTGGCGCTGGTGGCGAGCCTGTGCGTGATCGCGGCCTATAAGCGCGCGCCTGCGTTTCAAATCGCGCCGATGCAATATTCACAGATTATCTGGGCGGTTCTGTTTGGGGCGCTGTTCTTTGGCGAAGGGGTGGACCTGCTGACCATCGCAGGCGCCGCAGTCATCATCTTAAGTGGAATTTACATCGTCATGCGCGAAGATAAGGCCAATGTATCGGATAACCGCCCGGTTCTGGCCACGCGCACGCGCACCGATACCGGTACTTACCCCCGTGCTGGCCAGCTTGGAAAATTTGACGAGGAACAGGGTTCGGATGACGGTCTGAACAAGCCCTGAGCGCGGCACAATGGCAACGTGTTGACGCAGGATGGAAAAAACCGGCCCATTGCGCTGGCCTCACCCCGACTCTGGCGCTAAAGACAAGCGCAAGAAGTGGTCATGAGGCAACAAATGCACGCGCATATTCGCCCGCAACCGGGTATTCTGGACATAGCGCTTTATCAGGGCGGCACGTCAAAGATCGCCGGACGTGACGATGTGGTGAAGCTGTCATCTAATGAGAACCCTTTCGGGCCGGGCGATATGGCACGTCAGGCCTATGCCCGCGCAGGTCACGACCTGCATCGCTACCCCTCGACCGATCATGCCAGTCTGCGCGCGGCCCTTGGGGCGCATTTCGGTCTGGACGCTGGGCGCATCATTTGCGGTGCAGGTTCAGACGAGATTATCAGCTTTCTGTGTCAGGCCTATGCCGGGCCGGGGGATGAAGTGCTGTATTCGCAACATGGGTTCCTGATGTATCGCATCTCGGCGATGGCCGCAGGTGCGACACCCGTCGCCGCCCCCGAGCAAGAGCGCACCGCCGATGTCGATGCACTTCTGGCGGCCGCGAATAAACGCACGAAGCTGGTGTTTATCGCCAACCCAAACAACCCGACGGGAACCATGATCCCGATGGAGGAGGTGGCCCGCCTTGCTGACGGGCTGCCTGCGCAAGCCTTGCTTGTGCTGGATGGGGCCTATGCCGAATATGCTGCTGGCTATGATGGTGGTGCGGCCCTTGTGGACCAGCGCGACAATGTCGTGATGACGCGCACCTTTTCCAAGCTGTTTGGGCTGGGTGGTCTGCGGGTCGGCTGGGGCTATGGGCCACAGCATGTGATTGATGTGCTCAACCGGCTGCGCGGGCCGTTCAATCTGTCCAGCATGCAGTTGGATGTTGCCGAAGCCGCACTTGGCGATGCAGCACATATCAATCGCAGCTTGACCGAGAATGCCCGCATGCGCACTTGGCTGGCGGCCAAGCTGAACGCGATAGGCCTTGCTACGGACGCGTCCTATGGCAATTTCGTTCTGGCACGGTTTCGCGATGCCGCACAGGCCGATGCTTGCAACTCCGCCCTGCTGGCGGATGGGCTGATTGTGCGGCAGGTGGGCAGCTACGGATTGCCCGAGGCGTTGCGCATCACCATTGGGGATGAATCTGCCTGTCGCCGGGTCGCGCATGTGATCGCCGCCTTCATGGAGGCGCAGCCATGACTGTGCTGTATCAGCGTGTGGCCTTTGTCGGGCTGGGGCTGATTGCGTCGTCTATGGCCCATGCGATCCGCCGTGGCGGATTGGCCGCCAGCATGACAGGCACTGCGCGCTCTGCCGAGACGCGGGCTGTGGCGCGCGAGATCAACCTTGTCGATCAGGTTTTTGATACGGCCGCCGAAGCGGTCGCAGGCGCCGATCTGGTTGTTCTATGCGTGCCGATGGGCGCAATGGAGGGCGTCGCGCGCGAGATCGCGCCGCATCTCGCCCCCGGTGTCACGGTGACGGATGTGGGTTCTGTCAAGCAGGCGGTTATCGATTCGGTTGCACCCTATTTGCCAGATCACGCGCATTTCATTCCCGGCCACCCGCTTGCTGGAACCGAGCATTCTGGCCCGCGCGCAGGCTTTGCAGAGTTGTTCGACAATCGCTGGTGTATCCTGACCCCGCCAGAGGGGTGTGACGCAGATGCGGTTGAACGTCTGACGCAACTCTGGCGTGGCATGGGGGCCAATGTCGATTTGATGGACGCGCCCCATCACGACCTTGTTCTGGCCGTGACCAGCCACACGCCGCATCTTATTGCCTATACAATGGTTGGCGTTGCAGATGATTTGCGCCGTGTGACTGACAGCGAAGTCATCAAGTATTCCGCAGCGGGATTCCGTGATTTTACCCGTATCGCGGCCTCTGATCCGGTCATGTGGCGCGATGTGTTCCTGACCAACAAGGACGCCACATTAGAAATACTGGGCCGCTTCACAGAAGAGTTGTTCGCCCTTCAACGCGCAATTCGTCAAGGTGACGGGGATTTGCTGCATGATTATTTCACGCGGACGCGTGCGATTCGGCGTGGTATCATTGATGCAGGGCAGGATACTGATGCGCCCGATTTTGGACGCACCAGAAAGCACGGAGCAGATGTATGAGTCGACGCGCGATCCTGAGCTTGGGTCTTGTCATCGTGGTGGCAGTTGCCTGTTCGTCAGACCGCAGGTCAGATCGCAGCGTACGCGCACTCCCAACCATTGAGGCCCCCCAACAAAGCCGTGGCGGGTTTTTGTCGCGCCTGAACCCCTTTCAGAACGCCTCTTTCCGCAGCAACCCGTCGCGCGCTGTGACAAGCCCGCAAAGCTCCGACCGGCTGTGCGGGATTCGCGGGCTGGAGGGCGAGGTGCTTCCCCCCATCACATCGGAAGTGGCCCAATGCGGCGTCACAGCGCCTGTGCGGGTCAGACAGGTCGATGGCGTCCGGCTGACCCAAGGTGCCATCATGGATTGCGAAACGGCAGCCGCCCTGCACAACTGGGTGCGCAAGGGGGTCAAGCCTGCCGTGGGGCGCACAGGCGGGGGGGTGACGGGGCTGCGCGTGGCGGCCCATTACGTTTGCCGGCCGCGCAATCATCGCGCCGGGGCAAGGGTGTCCGAACATGGGCGGGGCCGCGCGATTGATATCAGCGCCATTCTGCTTGCCGATGGAAGCGAGATGTCCGTCCTGCGTGACTGGCATGATTCGACGCATTCACGGGCCTTGCAGCGCATGCATCGTGCCGCTTGCGGGACATTTGGGACCACATTGGGGCCGGGATCTGACGGAATGCACGAAGATCACTTCCACTATGATACCGCACGTCATCGCAATGGGCCGTATTGCAGATAGCTTGTGCGCATCGGGGGCAGAATCGCCGCCATGTGGATAAGTTTTTTTAAATTTTCTAAATTTCTCTCTTGCGGTGTTTGTTTGTATTGCCTAGATAGCGCTTCACCGGCGGCGGGAACGCAGCTTGGATGATCGGAAGCTTTCGGGTTTTTGGTTTAGAGATTTCGAGACATGGTTGCATGGGGTTGCGCCGAGAGTGGTGCCACGCTGTGTATGTTTTTGTCTTGTGTTGTTTGACAGATTTGGAACTTGAAGAGATATGCGGGCGGTTTGGTTCATTCGATGGATCGGCCCTTCACATATCGGCTCGCTAGGATGGCTTTATAGTTGTTCGATGATGCGGGTGTCAGCTTCACTGTTTTGCGGCTTTTGTTTTCTTTGGAGGACGAGAGCACAAAACGGAAAAAGACGCGTTTGGGGAGAGATCTCTGAGCGTGTGATATGTGCTTGGGTTTGACGTCAAGGAT